>MEOD01000072.1 GCA_001768555.1 Bacteroidetes bacterium GWF2_29_10 | reverse complement strand
CTAATTTTGAATTGGGTGTCGCAATGACGAAGTCAGGAGTGCAGTCAATTAAACTCAAAATTCAAATTATTTTATTATAATAAAATATTACTGCTACAATTATTGCATTCAACAGAATCAAATCCTTGCGAACCAAGCTTTTATAACCTTTAGATAAATGGATATAACCCGTTTAACTTGTTATTGGTCGTTTTGAAGATGGTATAACTGCTTCAAAACTGGTTAAATTCTTCAAAGGGACTACAAAACAAGTATCTCCGAAGTGGTTCCATGTCGTTTATTTAAGTAATATTAAATAGGGGGAAAGAGTTTATTTATTAGGTCGTTCTGGAATTAGCTTAAATTGTTTTATTATTATTAACAAAATTACTAAAATATTTCTATAAATTAATAATTAAAACTATTTTCGCATCTTAAATGACTACTTCTGAAAAATATATAAGGCGGTGTTTTGAATTGGCTTTAAATGGTTTGGGTAATGTTGCCCCAAATCCTTTAGTTGGGTGTGTTATTGTCAATAATGGAAATATTATTGGTGAAGGCTTTCATAGAAAGTATGGGGATTCTCATGCAGAAGTTAATGCAATTAATTCTGTTGTGAATAAAAATTTATTAAAAGAATCTGAATTATATGTTAATTTAGAACCTTGTTGTCATTATGGTAAAACTCCGCCTTGCACCGAACTTATTATAAAAAATAAGATACCTAAAGTTTTTATATCTAATGTAGATCCTTTCTATAAAGTAAATTGTTCTGGAATAAGCACTTTAAAAGCTAATGGTGTTGAAGTTACTACTGAAGTATTGAAACAAGAAGGACAAAATTTAAATAAACGTTTTTTTACTTTTCACAATTATAAACGTCCTTATATAATTTTGAAATGGGCACAGTCTATTGATGGATTTATAGATAAAGAACGTAGTAATTCAAACTATAAACCGACATGGATTACTAATGAAAATCTAAAAATATTAGTCCACAAGTGGAGAACAGAAGAACAAGCTATTATGATAGGAAAAAGGACGGCCTTATTAGATAATCCTTTCTTAACAGCTCGTTTGTATGATGGACATAACCCAACCAGATTAATAATTGATCCTGAAGCAGATTTGAAGATAGGCTTGAATATATTTAATAGTGATGCGAATACATTAATATTTAATAATGTAATAAGTTCGAAAAAAAATAATTTACAATATATAAAATTAGATTTTCAACAAAATGTAAATCATCAAATATGTGATCATCTTTACAATAACAATATTCAATCTGTAATTATAGAAGGTGGTTCTTTTTTGTTAAATTCCTTTATTGATAATAATATTTGGGATGAAGCTCGCATTTTTATTGGAAATAAATACTTTGGAAACGGAGTGATTGCTCCACATATTAAGCAAGATGCAGAAAATATATATTCATATAATGAAGATAAACTAATTATTATTAAAAATAAACACATTTCAAATGATAATTAACATAGACCCTAATTCCGGATTCTGTTTTGGTGTAGTTAACGCTATTAAAATGGTTGAGAAAACTTTAGAATCAAATGGAAAGCTATATTGTCTAGGCGATATCGTACACAATAACACTGAAGTAGAACGTTTGAAAAAAAAAGGGTTAATTATTATTGATCATTCCGAATTCGAAAAGCTAAAAGATTGTAAAGTTTTAATTCGTGCACACGGAGAACCTCCTAGTACATATCAAATAGCAAAAAAAAATAATATACAAATTATTGATGCAACTTGCCCTGTTGTTCTAAAATTACAGAAAAAAATAAAAAAAGGATATGATGACAGGTCCGAAGAAAAAAATCAGATAGTTATTTATGGTAAAAAAAAACATGCAGAAGTAATTGGATTAGAAGGACAAACAGATAATAATGCAATTATTATTAACTCTATAGAAGATATTCAACAAATTGATTTTACTAAATCTATAAATCTATATTCTCAAACAACTCAAAGTACTAAAGGTTTGGAGGATATAATTTTTGCAATAAAAGAAAAAATAAAAACACAAAAAATTGGTAAATTAATTAATTTTAAATACTATGACACTATTTGCAGACAAGTTGCTAATAGAGAACCTCAATTACAATTGTTTGCAAAACAACATGAATTAATTTTATTTGTATCAGGAAAGGATAGCTCTAATGGATTATTTTTATATGAAGTTTGCAAAAAAGTAAATCCTAAAACATATTTTATTTCTACTGATTGTGATATAGAATATAATTGGCTTAAAAATGTAAAATCAATAGGAATATGTGGAGCAACTTCAACTCCAATGTGGCTAATGTTAAAAGTGGAAAATTATTTAAAAACAAAGTTTATTTAAGTTGTTTTATTTTTTGTAGTTTATAAGGATAAATAGTAAAGAATTTTTTAAAAAGGCTTTTTTCATCTCGAGAGTCTACGAAAAATATAACATAAGCATTATTTGCATCTTTCAAATTAAGATTAAAATCCTTTAAAGATATTTGCTCAAAATTTTTATTTCTACTTTCAATACTTAAATCTAAGTCCGTCAAATGTACAATATTTTTGTTATTTGATTTGAATATATCATGTAAATTCATAGTATGTTTCTCCTATATTATTGATTATCGCTAATATTTAACCTTTTATTATACGTTTTTCCTTTAGTTGTTATTTTCACAGTGTAAGAACCATTTGGTAATTTAGATATATCAATAGGGACTTGTGATTTTTCTATTGAAATTTTTTGTAGTTCCATTATAAAAGCCCCATTTTCCTCAAATATACTTACTTTTTTTATGTTTGACATGCCAGCAACGTTAAGATAATATATTCTTTTTTTATTTGTATTTTCGGTATTTATTTGAGTTTGAACAATATTCTCTTTCGCTACTATTATTGTGCTACTACCTGCATTAATGTCATTATTTTCCGATTTTCTTAACCTATTATTAGCGATTATTATTGGTTTGTCATTTTTTTGTTGTGTATCTGCTATAATTTGTTTTTCTTTTTTATTAATCTTTGTCGGAACATCTTCTGTTTTCTCACTTGCGTTAACTTTTATTTCAGAAATATCATCTTTCGCCAAATAACTACGTTGTGTATTTTTAATTAAAAGACTTGAACGATTACCATTGACAATAGTAGAATCTTCTTTTATTGACATGTTGTATATCAAGCCACTCAAACCAACAACTGTCATAGAAGCAATAAGAACCATTAATATCTTTTTAACTAAAATAGATTTTGTTAAATTAGATTTTTCTTTTACTTCTGTTTTATTTATTTCATTATTAATCTTATTCCAAATATTCTCAGGAGGTGACACTTCTAAGTTATCTGTTTTTTCTCTGAAATATTCTTCTATATTATACTTTGTTTTCATGATATTTCTTTATATGTATTTTCATTAACTTTTCTTTTAAAATCATTTTTGCTTTAGCTAATTGAGATTTACTTGTACTTACACTTATGTTTAACATTTCTGCTATTTCTTTATGACTATAATTTTCTATAACATACAAGTTAAATATCATCTTTTTCCCTTCTGGCAATTCTTGAATTAATTTAAGAACTATTTCATTTGGTAACTCTTCTAGCTCTCCTTCATCATCTTCAATAAAATTTAAATTTTCTTCTTCTTCTTCTGTTAGGTTTATAAGACTATCAACATCTATATCATAAAAATGTGAAGAATTCTTTTTATAATGATTGACAGCATTATTTACCATAATTCTTTTAATCCAACTTTCCAATGAACACTCTCTTCTGAAGCTACTTATGTTTTCGAAAACCTTTATAAATCCATCTTGCAATAAATCATCAGCTTCACTATTTACTCTGACAAATCTTAAACATAAAGCATACATTTGCGAAGCATATTTATTATACAACTGCATTTGCGAACTCGCTTCTTTGTTTATACACTTATCTATTAGTTCATTTTCAATTATTCTATCCATTAAACATTTTAAAGAACGTTATTTGACCATACAATGACTATAATTTGACTTTAAGTACTTATACATCTTCTTTGACTTCCTTTTTTGTATCTTTCTGTTAATTAAAAAAACAATAAAAGTAAAAACTAAAAAACTTCCTATAAGTAATCCTATGTTCCAGTAAGTATTCATAATTTTATTTTGTTTACATTAACTATGACATGTAAAAAAAAAAAAGTTGCCGCTTTTTTTATATTTTTTTAAAATATTCTATTGCTAAGGTATATGAAAGTAGTCCAAATCCACTTATTTGACCTATGCATTTAGCTGATATTAATGATGTTTGCCTTATTGTTTCTCTTGAAAAAATATTTGATATATGTACTTCTACAACTGGAGTTGTAATAGAGGATATTGCATCTGCAATAGCTAAAGAGGTATGGGTATATGCTCCTGCATTTAATATTATGCCATCATAAGAAAACCCAACCTCTTGAATTTTATTTATTATTTCTCCTTCAATATTTGATTGGTAGTAATCAAATTCTATTTCTGCATATTCTTGTTTTATTGAATCAAAAAATGTTTCAATAGTTTTTGTTCCATAAATTGAAGGCTCTCGCTTTCCTAACAAATTCAAATTAGGACCATTTATTATGATTAATTTCATTTTTTAAAAGATAAATTAAATAAAAAACTTTGCAAAATTAATAAAAATATATATGTAAACCCAAATTGTCCTTTAGAAATTTTTAAATATCAATTTACTTATTCTAAAATTATTTAGTAAATTCTAATTTTTATAATCAATATAAAAATAAGTTTTTCTTTTTGGTCAATAAGACATTTTTTGGGGTAATCAAAATTAATTTTTGATATAGAGCACATATAAAGCACATATAGAGCACATATAGAGTTCATATAAAGCACATATAGAGTACTTTAACCTCACCTTTAACTCTGAATAATCAACCTTGAAATCACATTTTGTGTTAATAATCAAATGATTAACCATTCAAATTAAATCATATTCACTTTTGTTATTTTTAAGGAAAACACACCATTAGTTTTAACTATCAACATGTTAACAAAAAAACAATATACCAAAATTTATTATGTTTTTTTAATAACTAAATTACCTCCATGCTTTATACCTTATTCCATAAATTCAATTTCCATGTACCAGAAAATTTAACAATCCAAAAAAAGCAAAATAAAAAATTAATGACTATTCATAACTAAAATTTACAAATATTTTAAGATCAATACTTTAATGAAGCTCATTATAGTATTTTTAAAACGTTTAAGGTGTTTCTCTTTTTAAAATTTGCTTTATATCCTAAATTATCTAGCAAACAATAGTAATATTACTTGAATAATTCCAAATCCTTATTCGTATTTTAATAACTAATTTATTAAATAATAATAATTAATTAATAATTATTATTTTTGCATAAAATTAAATATTAAAATTATGAAAAAAATTATCTGGTATTTATTAATTTCTCTGTTTGTTACAGCTTGTGCTACAGAGAAAAACACAGTAGACGCTGTTCGTAAAACGCCTAAATTTAAGCTGATCCCTCCAGGAACAGTTTGGTTAAAAGATAATATATTTATTGACATATCAGAAGTTAGAAACTTTGACATACTTGAGTTTTTGCATTGGAATAAACGTTCTATAGATAGTATAACTTACAAATCATTTCTTCCTGATACTCAATGTTGGAACAAATATGATACAAAAGAAGCTTATGAAAATCTCTATCTTCGTCATCCTTCATTCAGAGAATATCCTGCTGTCGGATTAACATATAAGCAAGCGGTAGAATATTGCAAATGGCGAACAGATAGAGTAAACGAATATTTAATAATAAAAGCAAAGAAGTTGAAAAAAAGAGATTATATAAATAATTATGATACTATAGTAAAGCTTCATAAAGAAATTCCTGATGTTATAAGATATAGATTGCCAACAGAAGAAGAATGGGAATATGCAGCAAATGCAGGAATAAAATCTAATTGCGGTTATGAATCATTAGTGGATAAACATAAAAGACCATTTATGGTTACAAAAGAATATAGGACGATATATCATCATGATTTTTTTTATGAATACACTAAAGATGTACGGTTTGGAAAACCTAATAAATATGGCATTTATAATATGATGGGAAACGTTTCCGAATTTGTAATGGACAGCACAATTGTTAAGGGTTTAAATTTTGATACTTATATAGACAGTAATAATATTAAAAGCAGATTTATTAATGAAGCTCCTTCTGTTAAAATAGGATTTAGATGTATTGCAGAAATAATTAAATAATAATTAAAAACTATAAAATTTATGAAAAAGATTAATAACGTTATTTTAATTTCATTAGTTATGCTGATTTGTATTTCAGCAAAAAAACTAAAAGAAAATCAAGATCCTTTTATTGTTAAAGAAGTAGAAAAAGAAGTTGTAAAGCTTAATGATAAAGTCTATATTTCAAAATTTGAGGTTAGTAATAAGCAGTATATGGCTTTTATAAATGATTTAACTAGAAAAGGAGAGCAAGCTACATTAAAAATAGCAAGAATTGACACAATGGGTTGGATAGCAAGAAATTCTTATAATGATCCATATGTATCTTTATATCATAAACATCCATCTTACAGAGATTATCCTGTTGTAAATATAAGCTACCAGGGAGCTGTTTTATTCTGTAAATGGCTGACAGAGCAATATAATTCTATTCCAAACAAAAAGTTTAATAAAGTAAAATTTCGTTTACCAACGGAAAAAGAATGGGAAACAGCAGCAAGAGGCAGTAGTGATACTACTATAAATTTTGCATTTTCTTTATTTTCAAAAAAAGGGCCTACAGCAAATTATGTTTATATTTCTCAAGAATCAATATGTGTAAATACTTCCAATTCCAATTATTTTGATAATGTGAAAATCATTTCTAACGATTATGTATGTAAAAAAGGGCAATTAAGCTTTAATGCCGATGTAACTGCTCCTGTTAAAGCATATTATCCAAATGGATATGGAATTTATAACACACATGGGAACGTAGAAGAAATGATTGAAGGTGGAACAAAAACAAAAGGAGGCAGTTGGCATGATACAGGTTACAACTTACAAATTAATATAAGTAAACCTAACAATGCTCCAAATGACATGACTGGTTTTAGATTTGTAATGGAAATAGAATAGAAATTATGTTTTTCTTAAAATTCTTTATTTTAACACTTTAATAATAATAAACCATCCATTTATACACAAATAAAATAATTCTTAATTCATCACTATAAGTTTATATTTATTTATTTTTTTTCTTGTTTATTAATTTATTTATTTATTTTTGCAGTGCTATAAAATATGTTTATGTTAAAAAATAATACAAAAAATACAGAAAATAGTTTATGTTGGTGGCAATGGTGTGACCTTTTTTTGTATTGTGAATAACCAGCATGGATTATAATTAATAAATAGTAAATAAAAAAAATTCAAAAAAAGCTTGTTATTCAAAATAACAAGCTTTTTTTATTATGTAATGTTTTTTTAATGATTAAAATATATGCAAAAGTTAAAGTTTAAAACACATCTAAAAAAAATACTAGCAGATACGTTTACTCCTGTCAATATTTATTTAAAATTAAGAGATGTTTATCCAAACACAATTTTATTGGAAAGTTCGGATTATCATACTGTGCAAAATAGTTTTTCTTACATTTGCTTTAATCCTATTTCTAGTTTTCAACTAATCAATAATACCATTGAAATAGCAACAAAAGGAATAGCATCTGAAATTATAAAAATAGATAAAACTACCAACTTTAAGGACACACTAAATGAATACATTAGTTCTTTTGCATGTGAAGACTTAGGATTAGGTTTTATTCATAATGGTTTGTTTGGCTATATGGGCTTTGATATTATCGAACAATTTGAAAGCATAAAACTAAACTCAAAAAAGAATAAAGATAAAACCATACCTGATGCTTATTATAGTTTTTACAAATATATAATAGCAATTAATCATTTTAAAGGGGAATTATATATAATAGAACACATTGAAGAAACTAGCAATGAAAATTCTGATATTGAAAATATTATATCGTTAATAAGAAATAAAAATATTTCAAATTATAAATTTTTGACATCTAGGGAAGAAAATGCTTCTGTTTCAGATGATGAATTTAGAGAGACCATTAAAAAAGGAATTAAACACTGCCTAAGAGGTGATGTGTTTCAAATAGTACTATCAAGAAGTTTTAACCAAATGTTCGCTGGTGATGAGTTTAACGTCTATAGAGCCTTACGTTCAATTAATCCTTCCCCTTATTTATTTTACTTTGACTATGGAAATTTTAAAATATTTGGATCTTCCCCTGAAACACAAATAACAGTTGCAAAAGGGAAAGCAATCATAACTCCAATTGCAGGGACATACAAAAGAACAGGTGAAGAGAAATCAGACGAGCTATTAGCTGAAAAATTAAAAAATGATTCTAAAGAGTCTGCAGAACATGTCATGCTTGTTGACTTAGCAAGAAATGATTTAAGTAAAACATCGCAAGATGTTATAGTTGAAATGTTTAAAGATGTTCAATTTTATTCACACGTGATACATTTAGTATCAAAAGTTAGTGGTAAAATTAATCAATCTCAAATGCTTGATGTTGTTTGTGATACCTTCCCTGCAGGAACTCTATCTGGTGCGCCAAAATACAATGCCATGTTTTTGATTGATAGATATGAAAAAGAACGACGTGGATATTATGGAGGATGCATCGGTTATTTAGGTTTGAATGGGGACTTTAACCATGCCATAATGATACGTACGGCATTAAGTCAAAATGGGCAATTATTTTATCAAGCAGGAGCTGGAATAGTAGCAAAATCGGATATAGAATCTGAATTAAACGAAGTGAACAACAAGTTAATGGCAATGAGAAAAGCTATTACCGAAGCATTAGATATTTAATATTTTTATTATAAAAAAAATGAAAAAAGTTTTATTATTAGACAATTATGATTCGTTTACTTATAACCTTGTGCATACAATAAAAAAAGTATCCGATTGCAAAATTGATGTTTTTAGAAATGACGAAATTGAATTGCAAAAGATTGAACAATACGATAAAATAATACTATCACCTGGTCCTGGAATTCCTAGTGAAGCAGGCTTACTTTTAGACATAATAAAACATTATTACACAAAAAAAAGCATATTAGGAGTATGTCTTGGACATCAAGCAATAGGTGAAGCAATGGGGTCTAAATTAATGAATCTCACACAAGTATATCATGGCTTAGCTATACCAATCAACATAATCAACCCAAACTATTTGTTTGAAGGGATTCCTTCTCGCTTTTTAGTAGGACGATACCATTCGTGGGTAATTGATTTAAAAAGCATAACTCATGACTTAATTGTAACAGGGATTGATGATGAAAACCTTATTATGTCTATTTCGCATAAAGATTATGATGTACATGGCGTACAATTTCACCCAGAATCAATATTAACAGAATATGGAGAAAAACTAATCAGTAATTTTATAAAGAACTAATGCTATGAAGAACATTTTAAATAAGTTATACAATTACCAAACATTAGAGCGCAATGAAGCAAAAGAAATGCTTATAAATATAGCTGAAGGCAAATACAACGTAAGTCAGGTTACCTCATTTATGACCGTTTTTCTAATGCGTAGTATAACAGTTGAAGAATTAGCAGGATTTAGAGAATCTCTATTAGAACTTTGTTTTAAAATTGATTTAAATGACTTTAATACAATAGACCTGTGTGGAACTGGTGGCGACGGTAAAGATACTTTTAATATTTCTACAATATCCTCATTCGTTGTTGCTGGAGCTGGTTACAAAGTATCAAAGCATGGAAATTACAGCGCATCATCAATGTGTGGTTCTTCCAACATAATAGAAAGTTTTGGAGCTAAACTAACTAATCAAAACGACAAATTAAAAAAATCTATCGAATTATCTAATATTTGCTACCTACACGCCCCACTCTTTCACCCTGCAATGAAATTTGTTGCACCTATAAGAAAGGAATTAGGCATAAAAACATTCTTCAATATGTTAGGCCCTATAGTCAACCCATCAAACCCTCAAAATCAATTAATAGGCGTCTATAGTTTGGAAACATCTCGTTTGTATAATTATCTATTCCAAACTCTGAATAAAAACTATTCTATTGTTCATTCGATTGATGGATATGACGAAATATCCTTAACTTGTGATTTTAAGGTGTTTAACAATAACGTAGAAAACTTATTTTCACCACAATCATTTAATTTTGAACAAGTAAACCCTATAGATATTAAAGCAGGACATGATATTAATGCTGCTAAAAACATATTTTTAAATGTTTTAAACAATACGGCAACAGAAACTCAAACAAATGTAGTAATAATAAATAGTGCTTTTGCCATTAAATGTTTTAATAATAATAACTCTATCGAACAATGTATTGATGAAGCAAAAAAATCAATTATTGATGGAAATGCAATCAAATCTTTTAACAAATTTATTGAAATTAATTCTTAAATAATTATGGATATTTTAACAGAAATTATCGACTATAAAAGAAAATACGTAGAAGAAAAAAAATCTCTCTACCCTGTTAAGCTTTTAGAAAAGTCATTTAGTTTTTTTGCACCAACAGTTTCTTTAAAAAAGTACATCAAAAGAACTGATTTGCATGGAATTATTGCAGAAATAAAAAGAAAAAGTCCTTCTAAAGGATTTATTAATAAATATGCAGATCTAGAAAGTATCTCTATAGGCTATATGCAAGCAGGAGCTTCTGCAATATCAGTATTAACAGATGAGAAATACTTTGGAGGTAGCAATGAAGATTTAAAATTAGTAAGAAAGTTTAACTTCTGCCCTATTCTTCGCAAAGATTTTATTGTTGATGAATATCAAATCATTGAAGCAAAATCTATTGGTGCTGATGCTATCCTTCTTATTGCTGCAGCCCTTAAAGAAGATGATGTAAAAAAATTAGCCAAATTTGCAAAATCATTATCTCTCGAAGTATTACTCGAAGTAAACAACAAAGAAGAAATAGAAAAATATCCTAATGAATTTATTGATATAGTGGGTATTAACAATCGTAACTTAAAGTCATTTGAAGTTGATTTAAACCGCACCATCAATCTAATAAATCATATCCCTAAGAACTTTATAAAAATTTCAGAAAGCGGGATAAAAACACCTGAAGAAGCTTACAAATTAAAACAAAATGGTGCCGATGGCTTCCTAATAGGAGGTTTATTCATGTCTGCAAGCCAACCTGAAAAAGAATGTGCTTCTTTTATAAATAAACTTAAACAAATGCAAGAAATTGCGAACTTGTAATATGAACTTTTATTACAATGCAAATATTTATATTATAACAAATTAATAATTGAGAAAATTACAGCAATGAAAATAAAGATTTGTGGATTAAATAATGCAGCTAATATCAATGAATTAAGAATGCTTGATATTGATATTATGGGATTTATATTTTATGATAAATCGCCAAGATATTTCTACAATGGTGATGCAAAACAATTAAAGGATATAAATAAAACCAAAGCTGGAGTGTTTGTTAATGCTGATTATGACAAGATAATGAAAGAGGTTGGTAAACACGAACTTAACATTGTACAATTACATTCAAATGAAACGCCCGAATTATGTTTAAAGCTAAAAAGCAATGGACTAAGAGTTATAAAAGCCATACAAATTGACAATAAAGAAGACTTTAATACTATTCCATATTACGAAGGCACTATAGATTACTTCCTATTTGATAAAAAAACAGAACAATATGGAGGTAGTGGGAAAAGATATAACTGGAATATACTAAATGATTACGAGCTAAACATTCCCTTTTTTCTTAGTGGGGGAATATCATTAGAGCATACTGAAGAAATAATGTCATTAAACAATATTTTACTTTATGCACTTGATATAAACAGTAGATTTGAAATGTCAGCAGGCATAAAAGATACAAAAAAAATAGAAGAATTTATAAAAATAATTAAAGGTTAAATTAAAAATCAAGATGGATAATTTTGTTAATGATGAAGGTTATTTTGGAGCTTATGGCGGAGCTTTTATACCTGAAATTTTACACCCAAACGTGAAGCATCTTCAAAATAATTATTTACAAATAATCAATTCTGAAGACTTTAAAACGGAATTAAAAGATTTACTAAAAAACTATGTAGGACGACCTTCGCCTTTATATCATGCAAAACGATTGTCAGAACTATATAAAACAAATATATACTTAAAGCGAGAAGACTTAAACCACACAGGTTCACATAAGATAAACAACGCATTAGGCCAAATACTACTCGCTAAAAAATTAGGAAAAACTAGAATTATTGCTGAAACAGGTGCAGGACAACATGGAGTTGCAACAGCTACAGCAGCAGCATTGTTTGGGATGAAATGCATTGTGTACATGGGAGAAATAGATATGCAGCGACAAGCACCCAATGTTAAGCGTATGCAGATGTTAGGCACGGAAGTAATACCAGCATTATCAGGCTCAAAAACTCTTAAAGATGCTATTAATGAAGCTATGCGTGACTGGATAAATAATTCTAAAGATACATACTACCTTATTGGCTCTGTTATGGGGCCACACCCCTACCCTGACCTAGTTGGACGTTTGCAAGCTATTATTAGTGAAGAACTTTTAACTCAAGTAGAAGAAGAAACAGGTAAGGCTTATCCTGACTATATTATAGCATGCGTTGGAGGCGGTAGTAATGCAACAGGAGTATTCTACCATTTTATAAATAATGATAAAGTTAAACTTATATGTGCAGAAGCAGCAGGACAAGGTATTGAATCTGGATTTAGCGCAGCGACAACACACTTAGGCTCTGTAGGTATATTGCATGGATTTAAAACTATAATTATGCAAACTAAAGACGGACAAATAGAAGAAACTCATTCTATATCGGCAGGGCTTGATTATCCTGGTATAGGTCCGCTTTTAGCTGATTTAAAAGATAAAAACAAATGCTCTTTTATCCCAATAACAGATGAAGAAGCAATAAAAGCTGGATTTCTTCTATCTCAAAAGGAAGGAATAATACCAGCCTTAGAATCTGCTCATGCATTAGCAATTTTAGACAAAATGCAATTTAACATAGACGAAAACATAATTATAAACATATCAGGTCGTGGAGACAAAGACCTAGAAACTTATTTTAAATACCTTTAAAATCTATATTTTATGGAAAATAGAATAGATGTAGTAAAAAACAAGAAGAATATATTATCCGTATATTTCACAGCTGGTTACCCAAGCTTAAATGATACGGAAACAATAATAAAACTGTTAGAGGAAAACGGAGCAGATATGATTGAAGTTGGAATTCCATTTTCAGACCCTACAGCTGATGGTCCTACAATTCAAGAAAGTACTAATAAAGCTATAGAAAACGGAATGTCTTTACAATTGTTATTCAATCAATTAAAGAGTTTACGCCAATATTCTAACATTCCAATTTTGCTTATGGGTTATTTTAATGTTATATATCAATTTGGTGTAGAAAATTTTATTGAAAATTGCAAAAAAACTGGTATTGACGGAACAATTATACCAGACCTTCCTTTGAATGAATATAATAAAGATTACAAAAGGTTATTTGAAGAAAATAATATCTACAATATATTTTTCATAAGCCCCGAAACTAATATTGATAGAATTAAGGAAATTGATAACGCTTCAAAAGGTTTTATATACGTGCTTTCTGCTTCCCAAACAACAGGGAAAAATATTAGCGAAAGTAAAAGCATCGAAACTTATCTAACACATCTCAAATCGCTAAATCTAAGCAATCCATTTTTAGTTGGTTTTGGAATATCGAATAAGCAAAGCTTTGATTACGTTTGCCAATATGCTAATGGTGCTATTATTGGCTCTGCATTTGTAAAAGCAATTGCTAAAGGGAACTTAGAAGAAAGCATCAAAAATTTTGTAAATAATATAAAAAAAGTATAACCATGATTATTCAAGTACAAAAAAATATAGAACAAATTTTATTAGAGGAAATTCATAATAAGATAAAACAAATAGGCTACAAATACTCACATGTTATAACCCCTTCAAATCATTATATCATTTGCATTGGAAAAGCTGAATTTGACATAAGAATATTGGGTTGTTTAGATGGAGTTATTGATATACACAGAGTATCGGACAGTTATAAATTAGTATCAAAAAAATGGAGAGTAAAACCAACAGAAATAAAAATAGATGGACAAACAATGATAAAGGAAGGCGAATTTTCTGTTATTGCAGGTCCTTGCTCTGTGGAAAATGAACAACAGCTAGAAGCTATATGCCAACACCTTGTACAAAACAACATCAAAATAATACGAGGAGGAGTGTTTAAACCTCGTAGTTCTCCTTACACATTTAGAGGACTTGGAATTGAAGGGCTTAAAATGTTTAGCAATATAAGTAAGAAATATAATCTTAAAATCATTACAGAAGTAATGGAAATATCTCAAATTGAGCAAATGTATCCATATACAGATATTTTCCAAGTTGGGACACGTAATTCTCAAAATTTCAACCTACTTGAAGAGCTAGGCAAGATTGAAAAACCAGTATTACTCAAACGAGCAATGTCTGGAACAATAGATGAATTACTTCATTCTGCAGAATATATATTCTCAAGTGGTAACGAAAACCTAATTCTGTGTGAAAGAGGTATTAGAACTTACGAAGACGCATATCGCAATACTTTAGATCTTAATGCTGTACCTATATTAAAGGAAAAAACACACTTGCCAGTTATAGTTGATCCTTCACATGGAATTGGCATTCGTCGTTTTGTTGAGCCTATGACACTTTCAGCTATAATGTCAGGATGTGATGGAGTAATAATAGAAATACATCCTACTCCTGAAGAAGCACTATCTGATGCTCAACAAACACTAAACTTTGCTGAATCTCAATCACTTTTTAATAAGATTAAAGAAGTGGTTAAAATGAGAGAAAAAATTTATGTATAATGTTATTAGGGTCTACTAAAAAACACTGAACACATTTTTTGTTAATAATATTGGTTTAAAATAATAATTTTGAGACCGTTGTAATAATCACGATTCAATAATTTCGTTATTAAATTTCACTAATTTTTTAGATTTTGTTAATGATTTGTCAAAAT
>MEOD01000071.1 GCA_001768555.1 Bacteroidetes bacterium GWF2_29_10 | reverse complement strand
AGAAAATGGAATATTCATATAATATTTACGACCCAGAATGGGTCGAACGTAAAAGAGAGGTTCAATTATACGATATTTTTTCCGTCGGTTGCACCAACGGTTATTACTGTAACGCACCTTCGGTGCTTTATTACGGGATATTAGAGCCACGAAGTGGCGATACAATAATAACCACCTGCGCAGCGGGTGGCAATACAACAACCCATACACATCCAAATCCCTTAGGGATGATATGATTGTAGAACCGTATAATGCCACCGTACACCTAAGGGGTTGACCAAAAACTATAAAGTTGATTTAATTTTAAATTTTATGAAAAGCTATTAAATTTAATAAATTTACAAAGACAAAAACACAAAAAGGTGATTATTTAAAACCTAAAATGAACTTTATTAAACACACTTTTTTGAATAGCATCTCTCAGAAATGACGAAACCCAATTACAACACATAAGAAACCTTTTCCAAAACCTTACAAAGTATTAATTAGAAAATTTGTTTTTTTTGAAAAATTAGTGGATATCAATTTGGGTTTGTATGTATAAATATGCAGGATTCAAAGTATCCCAAAGAAAAAACATATAGTTTGTTTTGTAAAATTTGTGGTATAATGATGCTTTTTGTATTGTTGTTTTGCAAAAAAATAATTAACCGTATTATTATTTTAAACTTTTTTTTTTTTATCTTTGCAGTTAAAGAAATAACATTTATATGAAAAACAATCTAAAAATAATAGTTTTTTTACTGTTCTTTATTTGTTTTAATGAAATAAAAGGACAAGCTCCAACATGGTATTGGGCAAAAAATTTTGGTGGTGTAAATTATGATGAAGCCAAATCTATATGCACAGATAAAGATGGAAATATTTATGTTGTTGGAACTTTTAGAAGTTCCAGTATAAATATAGGAGGAACAAATTTAGTATCTTATGGTTATGAAGACATATTCCTTGTAAAGTTAAGTAGTAATGGAAATGTTTTATGGGCCAAAAGTGGAGGTGGACAAAATAGTGATAATGCATCAAGTGTTGGTGTTGATGATTTGGGTAATGTTTATATAACTGGTCACTATGCTAGTTCTTCGCTTGAATTTGACAATGTTTCTGTTAGCAATAACGGTTCTTATGATGCATTTATTGCTAAATTTGATAGTAATGGGAATATTGTTTGGTTAGATAATGCAGGTGGAAGTGGTAACGAATATTGCACAAGTTTAAAAGTATGTGATAATGGTAATATTTACGTTACAGGTTATTTTAATAGTTCTATAGCTTATTTTGGCGATGAGTATTATAATAATGTAGGAGCTTATGATTATTTTATTTTACATTATACGGATAACGGTTTGGTAAATCATGTAGAAGTTGGAGGTGGTGCAGGTAATGATTATGCAAATGACATTGATATTGATAAACTTAATAATATAAATTTAGTTATTACAAGCAATAGTGATAGTTTAGTTTTTGGAAATAAAGTATTAAAAACAAATGGGATGAGTGATATGTTTTTAATTCAATATAATTTAAATTTTGAAAACAATTGGGCAAAATCAATAGGAGGTACTAATAATGATTTTATAGAAGCAATAACAACAGATTTATATGGAAATATATTTATAACAGGTTCTTTTTTAAGTAATGAAATAATAGTAAACGATGATACAATAATTAAAAGTGGTTCGTATGATGTTTTTGTTGGAAAGTTTAGGAATAATTCGGATTTTTGCTGGATGAAAGCAGGAGTAGGTTTAAGTGCAGACTATGGAAATACCATAAAAGTTGACAATAATTGTAATATTTATATAGGTGGTAATTTTAAGAGTTCAGAACTTTCTTTTGGTAATTATAAGGTAGTTAATAATGGAAATAATGATGCTTATATTGCTAAATTTGACAGTACAGGGCTTATTAAATGGGCAAACAATTTAGGGAGTCTTGATGATGAATTTTGTTATGATATGGATATTTCTTCAACAGGAGAAATATATATAACAGGTAGTTTTATAAGTGATAGTATCGTTGTAGGTAATAGTGTTTTAAAAAACAATGGATATGTAGATTTATTCGTGGCAAAATTAGGCAATGATATGTCATTAACTTATACGTCTACTGATGTTATTTGTAGTTATGATCCTTCAGGGCAGATAAGCATTAATGTAACAGGAGGAGATGCTCCATATACTTACAAGTGGTCAAATGGTGCTACAACAAAAGATATTACTGGATTAATAGCTGGAGTTTATACGGTAACGGTAACAGATTTTAATAATTTTGCTCTTGTTGAATATATAGAAATTAAGTCTCCAGGAGCTATAACTATAACCCCAAAAATTAATACAGGTTGTTTTAATATGAACAATGGAAGCATAGAAATTAACATAGTGGGAGGAACCCCTGATTATTCGTATATTTGGACAAATGGTGCTACAACAAAAGATATTACCGGATTAATAGCAGGCGTTTATAATGTCACAGTAACAGATAATAACAATTGTGTAAAAACAGGAAGTTACACAATTACTTCTCCGTCAGCTTTATCTGTAACATTAAGCTCTTTAGAAAATGCTTCATGCAATTTATCATCAGATGGGAATATCTATTTAACAGTAAGTGGAGGAACAAAAGCTTATACATACTTATGGTCAAATGGTATATTAAAAAGAGATTTAACGAATATTAAGGCAGGCACATATTTTATAACTGTAAAGGATGCCAATAATTGTATAGTTACAGACAATTATACAATTTCAGAACCACCTGCACTTCAAATTAAAGATACAGTAATCAATATAAGTTGTTTTGGTTATAGTGATGGAGAAATAAAGGTAGAAATGAAAAGTGGTACGGGACCTTATAATTATACATGGTCTAATGGCAAAACAACAAAAGACATAGCAGGACTATATTATGCAAGTTATACATTAACGGTGTCAGACCCAACGGGGTGTTCTATGTTAAAACGAACTGTTAATCAACCAAAAGTATTATCAACAACAGTTGAGATTGCTAGTGACACAAATAATAATTGCTTAGGAACGGCTTATGTTAGAGTTTTTGGAGGAGAAGTTCCATATACATATCAATGGGATGACCCAAAGCAACAAACAGTAAGTTATATAAAAAAATTATGTGAAGGTTCTTACATTATATCTATTACAGATTTTAATGGATGTCACATTACAGACACAGCAAACGTCCCGAATGTTGAAGCTTTAAGTGTAAATAATATAGAATTGCATGATTCTAGTTATTTGACAGTTTTTCCCAATCCAGTATCTAATGGGGATGATTTAAATATAAGTTCAAGTAAGGTAATTAGCAAATTGTTAATTTATGACAAATTAGGGCGTTGTGTTTATAATAATATTGTTAACACAAAAAGCGTTAACCTAAATATTGATTATTTTGAATCAGGATTGTATAATATTATCTTAAATTATCAAGATAATACATCTGTTTTGGAATCAAAAATAATAATAAAATTATAAAACAATGCACATAAAAAAAGCTTTTTTTATTATTACTTTATTAATAATAAATAGTATATTCGTTAGAGCATTTAATGCAGATTTTAAATATTATAACACATGTTTTGGAGACAAAACTATATTGGTTAGCACTTCAACAAGCACAAATGTCATTATTAGTTATCAATGGGATATAAATAACAATGGGGTTTTTGGTGATTTAATGGGCGACTCTGTTGTATTTTCGTTTCCTGAAGCAGGGATTTATAAGGTAGGAATAAGAATAGTAAATGATATTAATGATACTGATTTTATTTATAAGGACGTATTAATAAATCCTATTCCAAAAGCGGACTTCTCAATAGTTAATCCATGTAAGGATAATTACACTTATTTTACAGATATTTCAACTATAGCTTCAGGAACTGTTGCTTCATTTTACTGGGATGTTAATAGTGACAATATTATTAATGATTCATCAGGAAGCGTTTGTAAATATCTGTTTCAAGATACAGGAATGAAGTCTGTTTCATTAAAAATTATTTCGCTTATGGGATGTGCTGATTCCATAAAAAAAACATTTTATATAAATAATAGTGCTAATGCTGATTTTACCTCTATTAGGCTATGTAAAGATGATACAGCAAAATTTCATGATAACTCTATATTAAATAATGATTTTATACTAAAATATAGTTGGTTTATAGGGGATAGCGTCGAAATAAATGAAAGGGACCCAAAGCGGTATTTTACTTTAGAGGGGATGTACGATATTAGTTTAATTATTCAAACTAATAATGCATGTATAGACACTATTTCTAAACAGTTAGAGGTAAAACCTCTTCCTGATTTTGACGTTTTATTAAGTGGAAGTACTACTTTTTTTGAAGGGAAAAGTGTTACCTTAACTGTTACTGGTGTTGTTGATTCTACAATTTGGTCAACAGGGGAACTTACAAAGTCCATAACAATAAGTCAATCTGGAGAATATTCTTTAGAGGTTGTAGGAACGGGAACCTGTAAGCATGTAAGCTCATACACTATTACTGTTTTACCTTTATATGAACCTGTTATTCATAATATAATAACACCAAATGGGGATGGAATAAATGATATATGGCATATTGAAAACATTGAAGGTTATGATAAAGTAGATGTGTCTGTTTTTAACAGATGGGGAGATCTTGTTTATAGCTCAAATTCTTACAAAAGCGATTGGAATGCCTCATATAGTGGCGGTATAGTTCCTGATGGTTCGTATTTCTATGTTTTAAAGTGTACTATTAATGAAGATACTAAAACATACAAAGGGACACTAAGTGTTATTAAGTAATAAATGTAAAATTATGAAAAGATTATTACTCATATTTGGTTTTTTGATTTATAACGTTCTTTTGTTTGCACAACAATTGCCAATTACAAATCAGTATTATTTTAATAAATTTTCTTTAGCTCCTTGTTATGCTGGGTTTAATAGTGGAATTGAAACTTATGCTAGTTATCGCAAAGAAGCTGTAGGATTTAAAGGAGCTCCAGAGGGTATGTCATTAAATGTAAATGCTCCAATATTAAAAAATTCAGGAGTAGGCATACGCATTGTTAGTGATAAAATAGATATATTCTCCAATTTATTTGCAGATCTTTCTTATGCTCAACATCTAAAATTTAATGATGATTTGAAACTAAGCTTAGGTCTTTATGCAGGTATTTATGAAAATAGAATTGATTTAATGGATGTTGTTGCGGATGATCAGTTAATTGATCCTGTGCTTATAAATAGGAAAAGCCATAATGGCATAGCTTTAAATTCTGGATTTGGATTAAACTTAAATTATAAAAAAACTTTAAACATAGGGCTATCTGTACCTTCTATTATTACAAGCGAAAACAATTACAGTGATAAAAATGTAAATTATAAACTACAAAGACAATATCAATTTTTTGGTTCTTACGAATATGCAGTTAATGAGGAAATATCTTTAGTACCTCTTGTTCTTATCAAATATTTGCAAAATGCCCCAATGAACTATGAGTTTAACACAAATGTATATTACAAAAAGAAATATTGGGCAGGATTAAACTATAAAAAGGCAAACATTGCAGGATTAAATGTCGGTTTATTATTATCTGATAGAATAGTTTTTAATTATAGCTATGAAGTTGGTTTTGGAGGCATGATTGGATATTCTTCTGGTAATCATGAGATAACTTTAGGATTTATTTTTGACAAAATGAAACTTGATGAAGATGCTAAAAAGGCTTTGTTAGAACAGAAAGCTTATGAAAAGGCTCTTTTATCTCAAATAGACAGCTTGAAGAAAATGAAAGATCATTTTGAAACAGAACTACGAAAAAACAATTCCTTGCATGATAGTGTTACTTATGATGAAAGCGAGCTTATAGGATATAATCAAAATGATAAAAAAACAACTATAACACAAAACACGATTACAAATGATACTTTAAAAAGCAATTTACCTCAAACAAACGAAGTTGTTGAGCAGAATATAAACCAAAACGAATATTTTATAGATAATGATTTGAATACAAAAAAAGAGAATAATGTTTTTCAACCAGACTCTATGGAAAAGGTAAATATAGTATACTCTAATCAAATTCAAGAAGTTGTTAAAATGGATACGCAATTAGTGTATTCTTTAAAACAAAAAATAGAAACACTTGAAAAACAACTTGAAATGTATAAAGCAAACGAATATGCAGAAGCTTCTAAAAACAATTCAAAAATAGAAATTGCAGATGAACCAGAGGATATTAATCAAGTAGAAAACGAAACAAAAAAAATACAAAAAAAGAAATCAAAGGAAAAAAACAAAGAAGAGAACATTTCTAACAATAACGTAAATATCACAGATAATATTAATGACATTACAGTAAATAACAATGGCGATTTTTACAGCCCTACAGGATATTATATTGTTATAGGTGCTTTTGAAATAAAAGAAAATGCAGAAGACTATATGGCATTTTGGAGAGAAAGAAATGTTGAAACGTATATTGAAAAAGTTAGTGGCAAAAAATGGTACTATGTTTACTTGAATAAATCCAACTACTTAAAAGAAGCAATATCTAAAAGAAATGATTTCTATAATGCAGGCTTTAAAGAAATATGGATATTAATACTTAAATAAAATATACATTATGCGACATGTGGTGCTTGTTGTTAGTTTAATGACAATAATGGTTTTCTTTTCATTTTCTCAATGCCCAAATGGTTGGGTAAGAATAGACAAACAACTTGTGGTTAACAGTGATTTTTCTTTAGGAAATTATGGCTTTACAAGTGAATATTTATACAAAAAGGATCTTGCTACTAAACAGGATGAATTATGGCCAGAAAGTACTTATTCAATATGTAAGAATCCTAATAATGTGCATAAAAACTTTGTTAGTTGTACAGATTTCTCTGGAGATGGTAATCTAATGGTAGTTAATGGAGCCACAGAAACTAATGTAAAGATATGGAGACAACAAATAGAGGTAAAACCTAATATTACTTACTTGTTTAGTACTTGGATAAAATCAGTTCATCCTTCAAATCCCGCAACTTTACAATTTTCAGTAAATGGAGTAAATCTAGATGTTCCTTTTGTTGCATCTACAAACACTTCTTTATGGCAAGAATTCTCTGCCGTATGGTTTTCTGGTAGTGCTACAGATGCAGACATAAGTATTGTAAACCAAAATTCTATTGCCTCTGGAAATGATTTTGCATTAGACAATATTTCTTTTATGGAATGTGGACCAGAATCTCCTTTGCCTATACAATTAATATTATTTCGTGCAGTTCAAAATGAAAACAATAATGTAAAACTTACATGGACAACTGCTTCTGAAATGAGCTCTAACTATTTTTCTATAGAACGTAGCACCGATTGTTTAAACTTCAAAAATATAGTAACAATAAAAGGTACTGGTTCATCTAGCACCGTTCAGGATTATTATTATATTGATGAAAATGCAATTAGAGATTCTGTATTGTATTACCGTTTAAAGCAATCTGATGCAGATGGCAGGAGTGTGTATTCTCCTATAGTTACTGTTGAATCAATGAAGACATGTAATCATAATTTCCAGATAAAACCCACAATTATTACAAACAATAAAATTATTTTAACAGTTCCAAATAATGAAACTGATTTTGTATTTCATATAATAAATACTCGAGGAGAAGTTGTTTTTAAGCAAAATATTACTGTTGATAAAGATATTCGCATGCAAAATATAAATATTCCAGAATCAATAAAGTCCAACATTTATTTTATAATGATAAAGAGTTCCTGTAGCACTTTTATCGAAAAAGCAATAATTATTAACAATTAATATATTTTTTATTATGAACTTGCATGAAATTATTTTAAAAAAAATATCAAAAAAAGTAATTATAAAAAATATTTTTAGCATAATATTTTTAGCTATTTTATTTATAAATGGGGCGTTTGCGCAAAAAACAGATTTTAATACAGATTGGTACTCTGAAGATGATTATAAATTTGTTGAGAAAAATATTTATGAAAACATTTTATGGCTAGAAAATGATCCTACTAAACAAAATGACTCTTTAAGACAGTGTATATCTAACGTTGTTTTAAAATGGATTATGGGTACTCAGTATTTGATTGTTGACATTGATGTAGAATACATGAAATTTATACCTAAAGATTACAAATATATAGACTACATTAACCCTATGTTCGTATTTGGTAAAGCAAAGTATATTATAGATAATATAGATAACAAAAATGAACAAACAGCAAATATAGCTGGATTAAAAAGTATGTTAAAAATTTACAATTATGTTGTGAAAAAAGATAGAAAAGCAAAATTAGATATATTTGAAAAATTAAAGAAATACGATAAAGCAAATACACATATAGACTTTATTAATGAATTTATTAAAGTGAAAAAATGATGCTTTAATAATTTTTATGTTAATATACTTTCCAAATTATCATGTAAAATAGATAACTTTGCAAAACTTTATAAAAAAAAATCCAACACCAATCAATGAATGTTAAATTACATTGAAAATAAAAACATAGATAGATCTAAATGGGATAGATGTATTCGTAGTTCAATTAATGAAACAATATATGCTTACTCATGGTACTTAGATTTTGTGTGTGATTCATGGGACGCTCTTGTTGAAGATGATTATATAAGCGTTTTTCCTTTAGTATTTAAAACAAAATTTGGAGTTACATATATTTATCAACCTTATTTTGCACAACAATTAGGATTGTTCTCTTTAAAAACAATTAGTGTCTCAAAAACAAATGAGTTTTTACAAAGCATCCCTTATAAGTTTAAATATGTTGATTTTTGCCTTAATACATATAATAGAACTAGCTTAACAGAATATACCATTAGTGAAAAAGTAACTTACCAATTAGATCTTATTAATAATTATGATGTAATTTACAAATCATTTTCAAATAACAATAAAAGAAACATAAAAAAATCAGCAAAGCACAACGTTAATATTAGTCAGGATGTTTTGCCTATAGATATAATTAAGATATTTAGAAAAAACAGAGGCAAAACTGTTATAAAATGGGGAGATACGCAATACGAATCATTAAAAAAAATATTATATTTTTTTTTAAGAAACAATTGTTTGAAAATGTATGGAGCATATAATGATAAAAACACATTAATTGCTGGTGCTTTTTTTGTTTTTTCAGCCAATAAGGCTATATTTCTTTTTTCAGGCAATACGCCTGAAGGAAAAGAGAAAGGTGCAATGTTTGCAATTATAAATGAGTTTATAAAAGAATTTTCTTCAACAAATGTTACACTTGATTTTGAAGGATCAGATGATACTAATCTTGCTAGATTTTATGCCGGATTTGGCTCTCAAAAAACCATTTACAACCACTTAAAAAGAAACCATTTAAACTTTATAGAAAATACTTTTTTTGTTTTATACAGGTCTCCTCTTTTTGTTTTTTTTAAAAATACATATTTATTATGCCAGAAACAAATTCTTAATTTGTTAAAATTTAGTACTAAAAATAAATTAGATAAAGAAAATTAATTTGTCTATAAAAATATTTTCATTTATTACAATACTAAAACAATCATACTATTTATTTAATTTTTATAATATAATGCTTACTTATAAAAAATGCCTGATTGGATAAAGCCCATTCAAGCATTTTTTTTAATAAAAATTTAATTATCTAAATAATAGAATTAGATATTAAAACTATTTTTTATTTTATCAACGAAATCTAATTTTTCCCATGCAAAAAACTCAACTTCCTTCATCGTTTCTATTCCATTTTCAAAAATAGGAACAAATTGTTTGTATGGGTCTCTACCAAAATGACCATATTTAGCAGTTTCTGTAAATATAGGATTTTTCAAACCATATCTTTTTACAATTGCATTTGGCCTCATATCAAATATTTCATAAACCTTCTTAGATATTTCTCCATCAGAAAGATTAACTTTTGATGTTCCATAAGTATTTACATACAGTCCAACAGGATCTGCAACACCAATAGCATAAGCTACTTGAACTAATATTTCATCAGCTACTCCTGCTGCTACTAAATTTTTTGCGATATGTCTTGTTGCATAAGCAGCAGATCTGTCAACTTTTGAAGAATCTTTTCCAGAAAAAGCCCCTCCTCCATGAGCACCTTTGCCTCCATAAGTGTCAACTATGATTTTTCTTCCTGTTAATCCAGTATCTCCATGAGGTCCGCCAATAACAAACTTTCCTGTAGGATTTACAAATAATTTGTATCCTTTTTCAAACAAATTTTGAATATTTTCAGGTAATTGCTTCTTTACTCTTGGGATTAAAATATTGGCAACATCTTCTTTTATTTTGTCTTGCATCTTTTTCTCAGCATCTTTTATTGAAGCATAATTTTCTTCTGCATGCATAATAAATTCATCGTGTTGTGTAGAAATAACTATTGTTTCTATTTTGATTGCTTTTCCGTTATCGTCATATTCAATTGTTACCTGTGATTTAGAATCAGGTCTAAGGTATGTCATTTCCTTTCCCTCTTTTCTTATTTTTGCTAATTCTTGTAATAAAAAATGAGCAAGGTCTATAGGTAATGGCATAAATGATGCCGTTTCTTTGCAAGCATAACCAAACATCATTCCTTGATCTCCAGCTCCTTGTTCTTCGTCTGATTGTCTTTCAACTCCTTGATTTATATCTGCAGATTGTTCATGTATAGTAGAAATTATACCACAAGAATTAGCTTCAAACATATAATCTGCATTAGTATAACCTATATTTTTTACAATATTTCTTACTATTTTTTGAACATCTATATATGCATTTGTTTTAACTTCTCCACTACAAACAACTAAACCTGTAGTAACTAGAGTCTCACATGCAACTTTAGATTCCGGATCCCTTCTTAAAAATTCATCCAACAAACTGTCGGATATTTGATCTGCGACTTTATCTGGATGCCCTTCTGAAACGGACTCCGATGTGAATAAATAACTCATTTGTATTGTTTTTAAATTTGTAATTATTTTAAAATTGGAGCAAACATAAGTATTTTTTTTTAAAAATGACAAAAAATTAAGTTATAAAACTAACAATGTTAAGACATAGCTAAAAATAAACAGAAGTATAAGTTTTGTATTTAAAATTATTTTTCTTTATTTTGTAATAGTTATCTTTTATTAAAAAATGCTCAACTGAAGTTTTTAATAATCAATGACAATTAATTATTACCAACTACCTCCAGCACCACCGCCGCCAAAACCACCACCACCAAAACCACCAAAACCACTAGAACCTCCGCCGCCAAAACCACCTCGCCCAGAAGAAAAGTCCCTATAAGAGCCCGAACTATTATTCATACTACTCATTAGAAATAATAATGTCCAAAAAGAAAGATTTCCTTTATTTCCAAGATGAGAACTTCTTACAGACATAAACTTTGCAAAAAATATTAATAATACAAAAGGAATTAAATAAAAAATGGAAAAACCTTTTTCTTTTTTCATATATTTTTCTCCAGTAAAAGAACCTGAGAGTAATCCAATGATAATATTTGTTGACTTATCAATTCCTCCAAATATATTTCCATTTTTAAATTCAGGAATCATTTCTTTTTCAATAATTCTTTTGCATATAGCATCTGTTAATATTGACTCTAATCCATATCCTGTTGCAATAAAAACGCCTCGTTCTCCTTGTTTTCCAGATGGTTTTATTAATATTATTAATCCATTATCTTTTCCTTTTTGTCCAACACCCCATTTTTCACCAATTTGGTATGCGTAATCTGCTTTATCATATTCTAATAAGTCTTCAGTTATAACTACAACAATTTGAGTTGAAGTAGAGTCATTATATGCTCTTAACTTATTTTCAAGATAGTTTCTATCTTCACTATTTAGAATAGCAGAAAAATCATTAACTAATTTAGGAGGATTTGGTCTTTCAGGCAATTCATTAGAATATGCACTAATATTTACAATGAACAGAAACGAAAGTAATAATAGATTAAAAATTTTCTTCATTTATATTTTTATTTAGTAAGATATTTCATCTGAAATTTCATTAACATCCGTATCTTTATTATAAGGAAAGTATTTTCTTAGTTGCTCCCCAACCATTATAATTCCATCAATTAGTCCCTTTTTATAATTGTCTTCTTTAAAATTTAAAATAATATTTTCTTTTATATTATCCCAAAAGTTTTCTGGTACAGTTTGATTTATTCCAACATCTCCAAGTATTGCAAACTTTTTATCTTTTACTGCAAAATAAAACAAAACACCATTACGCAATTCGGTTTTATGCATTTCTAATTTTTTAAAAATAAATGCAGCTCTGTCTAATACTTCATCCTTACATTTATCTTCTATATGTACTCTTATTTCTCCCGAAGTTAAAGTTTCTGCTTTTCTTATGGTATCAACTATTTCTTTTTTTTCTTTAGCGTTAAAAAAATCTTTTGCAGGCATATTTATTTTTATTTAAAATTTTACTTCTGGTGCTTTTTGTGCTCCTTGCTCAGCTTCAAAGTACGCTTTTTTGTCAAAACCAAACATTACTGCAAACATGTTTTTAGGAAACGATCTAATGTAAGTGTTATAGCTTTTTATTACTTCATTGAATTTTTTTCTTTCAACAGCAATTCTATTTTCTGTACCTTCAAGTTGTGATTGTAATTCCAAAAAGTTTTGATTTGCTTTTAAATCAGGATAACGTTCCACTACGACCATCAATTTTGATAAAGCAGAAGTTAATCCTCCTTGAGCTGCTTGAAATTGTTGTAACGAATTAGCATCAAGATTTTGAGGATTTATGTTAACACTTGTAGCTTTTGCTCTTGCATTAATAACATCTGTTAGAGTTTGTTTTTCAAAATCTGCATATCCTTTAACGGTATTAACAAGGTTAGGAATAAGATCCATTCTTCTTTGATAAACATTTTCTACTTGTGACCATTTTTCTGACACAGATTCATCATAATTCACCATATTATTGTAAATACTTTTTACATACAAAAATGATATTAGCAACAAAGCAATTATGCCTATTAATATTAAATTTTTTTTCATAGTTTTTTATTTGTTAAGTTATTAAAAATTAAACGCAAAATTAGTAATAGTATTTCAATAAACTAATATAATATTCTTAAAAAATTAAGCAATGAATTTTATTTGACAATATATACTTGCTAATAAATTATAAATTTTTGACGATAAATAATATTATTATCAGAAGAGCTTTTTATTATAAATAAATATAAACCTTTGGATAATTTATGGGTATAAATTAAGCCTGATTGCTTAAATAGAATTTGATTGACGAGTTTTGCTTGAGTGTTATATACTTCGGCAACAAGATGCGTATTTGATTTGTCTTCAATGTTAATTAGATGTTGCTGTATTTGAACATTTATATTGCTATTCTGATTCTGTTCTTCAATCGAATTAAAGAGGTCTATTATTTTAATCATAGTGTCTTGGCAACCATAATTATTTATTGCAATAAGCTTAACTGCAAATAATCCAGGTTGTATATATGTGTATGTTAAATTCTCCTGCTGCGAAGTATCACCACTACCTAAATCCCATAAATAAGAAGTTGCATCATCACTAGAAAGATTATTAAATGCAACTCGATATCTTGTTATTGTAAAGCTAAAATTAGCTACAGGGTTACTGTAAACATTAACAGCTACCTCGTCTGCTAATGAGGCTCCACATGCTTCTTTTACTGTTAATTTATATGTGGTGTTTACTGTTGGTTGTATATTTGTTGAGTCTCCTGTTATATTAGTGTCATTCCAATTATAAGAGTATGGTTCAACGCCTCCCTTATACTTCCCTTGAAGATTAATATAATTTCCATAACAAACATTAACGTTTTGTGTAAAAGTATCCTTTTCAAAAGGAACAAAGTCACTAATTCTAAATGTAAAAGGGAAATACGCATCGCATAATGAAATTGGCAAATATAATATAACTGTCTCCGATGCCTCTGGTATGTTATCATATAAAGGAGATAAAGTTATAATTGCGGAATCAATTCCCTTTTCAAATGTAATAACTGAATCTATTTTTTTGTAGTCAACACCATTAGTTGCTGTGCCTTGAATATCAAAATTGATATATATTGTAGTATCAGGAACCCTATTAAGTTTCAATTTAATTTTAATATCTCTACAATCTTCTATAACATTAAATAATGTAGAATCTTGAATTACTTGAGGAAAGTCAATTTCTGTTGTTATGTTCCCACATAAATTATTAGAGTAGAAACTTCCTTTTTCTAAAAAAACACCCGTATCAAATGTATTGTCATTAGCATCTGCTATAGCAATTTTGCAATGATAAATTTTATAGGGTTTTACCTTCATTGATGCTTTTAACTTAACGGTCATCCCATCATACTCTACATACAAACCATTATAATTATCACGATATAAATATTTATAATCAGCACTAGCATCGTTAATGTTATTTATAGATATTGGTAGATTTGTATTAGGAATTGTGGCTATATTTTTATAACCAACAATATCTTCACCAGATATAAATATTCCAAAAACATCATTAGATGCTTGGCTTAATAATTCGCCATATTCTTCGGAGGCAAATACATAAGAGAAAAACATAGAGTCTCCAATTGAAATAAAATCAAATTCTAATACGGCAGCATCGCTTGTATTAATTCCTGCAATAGAATCTAATTCTGGGATTGAATTTTTAAAAAATTGTGTCGAACGATCAACATAACCATTTGGACCTACAGCATTGTAAACATTTCCTGTGGATAAAATTATCCCTTCCGTTATTCCTAAATCTGTATTTGGAGCATAAAAATAACCCTTTGCCAAAGTATCGCCTGTAAACTTGGCATTGCTAACAGATATTCCATATCCCTTAAGATATTTATCCGCTAAACCAAAGGCTGTAAAAGAATTATTAACTTGTAATTGTGCATGTAACAAAACAATATAAAACAGAAAAAAACAAATAAAAAGACATCTTTTAAACATGATATTCTTAGAATAAGAACTTATAACTTTTTTTGTTTATAGAATTTACAAACAACAAATCTACGTTATTTTTTTATAATTGCATACAAATACATAAAAATCAAAAAGAAAATTCACAAATGTAACTTTTTTTTATATTGTGCCAAACAAAAATGATTCTAAATTAACCATTTTGTCGTTATTTATATTTAATTTCATTGTTGTCCGTTAAAGTTTTTTTTTTAAAAGAGCCTGATTATAAATCAGGCTCTTTACTTTTGCAATATTTTTATTCACCA
>MEOD01000070.1:1843-17119 GCA_001768555.1 Bacteroidetes bacterium GWF2_29_10 | reverse complement strand
GACTAAATGATAGATAAGATTCAATCGCATTTTTGTTTTTAAATTCAGACATTGTTTTCCTCCTTTTTTAATGTTTGTATATTTAACTTAACAAATGTACAACAAGAGGAAAATATAAAACAATACCCAAAAGGTGTAAAATTTATCTTTTTTTTATACTCCTAAAGATAGTTTTTTATAGGTAAATCATGTATTTATATACATTAAATTCTATTAAGTAAATTTATTAATTTAATGGCAAAAAGATGATTATTAAACTACAACAAAACAAAATATTACTAAAATTAAATTTAATTACATGTTATTAAATATTTTTATGGCACGAGAAAAGAGCTAAATTCTAAAGGTGGTTATAGTATGTTTTAGTGTATTTTTAATGTACAGTTAATGAAGTTATATGGGAGGTATATATGAAGTGCATCTATTGGGAGTTTTGCGGGAATATGTTTTTTTCAATAGGAAATGTATTCTGGTTTTATCAATAACTGTTTTGGCGGATAGAACAGTGATGGCATAGATAAATTCATTCAAGTAAAAAGAGAATTCGATGTTCAAATAAATCAAATGGAAGGCAAATATGGGTAAGGGAAAAAAACAAGTATGGTTTGAATAATATTAAAACTAAACTACAAAATACGGGGATCTTGGATTGTTAGTATTTAGCGAATTACAATTAGAAAAATAATTTACGATTATTTTTGTGTAAAAAGATTTTTTTTTTAATTTTACCCCATTAATTATCTGATAAAAATTACAATTATGGAAAATAATAAAACATTAGACATCTTAAAAACAGCTATTTTATTAGAAAAAAGGGGTAAAGAATTTTACTCAAAAGTAGCGAGTCAAACAAATATAGAAAGCGTAAAGAAAATATTTGAATTAATGTCAGCAGAAGAAGATATTCACATAGAAGAACTTTCAAAACAATATCTTTTTTATGATAAGAATAAGTCATTTACAAAAAATTCGTATATTTCTTTAAATAATAATAATGTAGCAAACTTTGTTCTTTCAGAAGAAATGAAACATCAAATTTCAGCGGCAAGTTATGAAGCAGCTGCAATCTCTGCGGCCATAGATATGGAAAATAAGGCGATTGAAGCATATACTAAATTTGCAAATGAATCAACAGATGATAATGAAAAAGAGCTTTTTTTATGGTTAGCTAATTGGGAAAAGGATCATCACCATCTTTTGCATGAACTAGATAAGCAATTACAAGAGCAAATTTGGTATGATAATAATTTTTGGCCATTTTAATATTAAATTTATTATTAACAGGGAGATAATCATTTGGTGATTTGAATTCTATAATAATTTTAGGTTTTGTTTTAGAATAGTAATTTAGTATTGCTTTGTTTTTGTATTATGGGTGAAGAAAAGAAATTAAATGTAATTCTTAATGGTAAAAGAGTAGATGGATTTGAAGGAGAAACTGTTTATGAACTTTGTGAAAGATATGGGATTTTTATTCCGACTTTGTGTCATGACAAAAGGTTGCATCCATATAGCTCTTGTTTTGTTTGCGTTGTAGAAATAGATTGTAATAGTACTTTACAACCATCTTGTTCTACTTATATTTACGATGGAATAAGTATTGTTAGTAATAGTAATTTTATTCTGAATGCACGTAAAGATGCATTAGAATTATTGTTAAGTAATCATTATGCGGATTGTGTTGCTCCATGTAAGACTAGTTGCCCAGCAGGAGTAGATGTTCAAGGTTATATTTCTATGATAGAGAAAGGATTGTTTAAAGAAGCAGTAGAGGTCATAAAGGAAACTAATCCATTTCCGTCAGTTTGTGGTAGAGTTTGCGTTAGGCCTTGTGAGTTAAGTTGTCGTCGTAATTTTACAGAAGATAAACAGCCTGTAGGTATTGATTATTTAAAAAGATTTGTTTCAGATTTTGATTTAGCTTCAGATTTTCCATATACTCCAGAATTAAAAGCATCAACGCATAAGAAGGTGGCGATTATAGGAGCTGGGCCAGCGGGTCTATCTGCATCTTTTTTTTTAAGAAAAGAAGGTCATGAAGTTGATATTTATGAGGCAGAGTCGTATGCTGGAGGATGGTTAAGGTATGGTATTCCTGAATATCGTTTACCAAATGATATTTTAGATTTAGAAATTAGTCAAATACTCAAATTAGGAGTTACTATTTACTATAATAAAAAATTAGGAGATAATATTTCATTTAAAGATTTAAATAATCAATATGATGCATTTATAACTACAATTGGTTCTCAAAAGGGTACACTTATTGGATGTGAAGGCGATGATGCAATAAATGTTTTTTCTGGTATTGATTTTTTAAAAAATATGGAAAAAAATCAAGTTAAACCAAACTTTAAAGGTAAGCGAGTAGCAGTTGTTGGAGGTGGTAATACCGCCATGGATTGTTGTAGGACATCAGTTCGTCTTGGAGCCGATAAAGTTTTTGTCATATACAGAAGAAGTGAAGCAGAAATGCCAGCAAATAAGATAGAAATCCATGAATCTAAAGTAGAAGGTATAGAATATATGTTTTTAACATTGCCAACAAAAATAAACAAAGATAAACACGGCAATGTAAATTCAATTCAATGTATTAAAATGGAACTTGGGGAAGCAGATATTTCTGGTAGGCGACGTCCTGTTCCTTTGGAAGGTTCTGAATTTGAAATTGATATAGATTATGTTTTTGCAGCAATAGGACAAAAAACAGATGTTAATTTTTTAGATGATATTAATTTATACTCAGACAAAGGAGTATTTGAATTAAATAAATGGAATGATATTTTGGTTAATAATGATACACTCCAAACATCTATAATAAATATTTTTGCAGCAGGTGATGCAGTTACAGGTCCAGCAACGTTGATTGAGGCTATAGGACAAGGCAAACGTGCAGCAAATAGCTGTTCCAATTATCTTTTAAATAAGCCATTGATTAATGCAGATAGTTATGAATTTATAAGTTCAAAAGATAATTTTAAAAAGCAAAGTTTTTCTGAATACGAATCTATGTATGAATTTCAGGAAAGAGAAGAGATGCCATTGTTGGCAAAAGATAAAAGAAATAATTTTGATGAAGTAGAGCTAGGTTATAGTAAAGCAAAAGCATTAAAAGAAGTAAATAGATGTATAGAATGTGGTTGCTCAGAATATTATAATTGTAAATTGAAAGATTTGTCTACAGAACTAAAATCAACGCAAAAGAAATACAAAGGAGAGTTTAAAAATTACTCAATAGACGACAGAGATAACTTTATTCATTTTGATAGTAACAAATGTATTTTATGTGCAAAATGTGTTAGAATATGTAAAGAAGTTGTTGGGGCAAATGCTTTAAATATAGTAAATAGAGGATTTAGCTCATTTATATCTCCAAGTATGCAATTGCCATTATTTGAAACAGATTGCGAACATTGTGGGTTATGTATAGATATTTGCCCAACTGGAGCTATTATAGAAAATACACCATTTAAAGTAGCCCCAATAAAGACTGAGAAATTAAATACTATTTGTTATTATTGTGGTTTAGGCTGTGAAATAACGATTCATTATAAAAATAAATATGCATTAAAAGCAGAAGGAAGTAGAGGTTATATTAATTATTCTTCGAATATTTGCAAATATCCTAAGTTTAGTTATGTTAATATTAATAATCGCATAACAAAACCATTACTTAATAATAAAACAACAGGAGAATTAAAAGAAATTTCATTTGAAGAGGCAAATAATATAATTTATTCAAGAATTATAAATACAAAAAGTTCTCAAAATTCTTTTTTTGGAGGCGCTCGTCTTAGCAATGAACAATTATTTCTTATTAAATATTTTGCAAAGAATATTGTAAAAACCAATTCATTAGATTCTTTTTATTTATGGGATCAAGCAGGGAAACATAATTTATATTGTGATTATAAGATTGCGGAGTTAAGTTTTCTTAATGATGTTGATTGTTTTGTTATATTGAATACTCCATTAAATGAAGAAACCCCTGTTTTAGGTTATGAAATATTTAATAAAAAGATACAAAACGGATCAAATATTATAAATGTAACTACAAATAGACCTTGTTTGATGCGAAAAAAAGCAGATATAAACATTGAAATTAATAATCTTTACAGTTTTCTTCATAATGCAATACAGTTCATTGTAAATAATAATTTATACGATCAAAATATTGTAAGTAAATATTCAAATAATTCTACTGATTTTATAAAGGCATTAAAAGGTATAGAACAAAACGAAGGATTAAAAAGTCAAGACAACTTTGAAGATATAGAACTTTTTGTCAATAACATTCTAAATAGTAAAAAAGTATTTATTATCTGTTCTGAAGATAGTTTAACAGCACAAACAAGTATTTTATTTCATAATTTTCTTATTCTTTCAGGTTTAATTGACAAACCTAAATCACACATAATTACTAAGAAAAAAAATAATGCAAATGGTCTATACTCTATTTTCGCAGAAAAATTAAAACCATTAAATAAAAACATAAAAGATGCAAATGATTTTATAATTAATGAAATAGTACAATTGAATTCAAATGAAATAAAGAACATCTTTATTTATGGAGAAGATCCAATAGGCACAACAGAACAGAAAGAAAATCTTAGAAAATATCTAAAATCTGCTGAATTTATATTTGTAGAAGACTACCAGATAACAGAAACCGCTCTACTTGCAGATATAATAATGCCAGCTTCATATCCTTTTGAGACAGGAGGAAGCTATATTAATATGTTCGGATCGTTTCAACATTTTGCGAAACACGATCATTTAAAGACAATAGATTCATTAGAAAATATCATTAATTTAATCAAACTGTTTGAAGTAAGTTTTGAGTTTAACAAAAATCACGTTTTAGAAGAGTATCTTAAAAATTATAATGTTGAAAAAACTAATTTAATTTTATCATTTATAGATAATTCAATAAATATTTTTAAATTTGGAGTCGATAATCAAGAAATGATTATTAAAAAAAATTTTATTATTAACGTCTAATTTTACTTATTATGTCTGGATTTAATACTTTTGACGAAATATTAGATTTTGCAATTAATAACGAGCAAGAGGCTATTGATTTTTACACTGAACTTGCTACTAATGTAAATAGTTTAGACATGAAAAAAGTATTTAATGAATTTGCAAAAGAGGAAGTTGGGCATAAATCAAAATTATTGTTTCTTAAAGAAAATAAACTATTTGATCCAATAAGTAAAGATTTGCTAAATCTTAAAATTGCCGATTATATTGTAAACATTAAGGTTACTAAAGACATAAATTATTCTGATGTTCTTCTACTAGTTATGCAAAAAGAGAAAGCTGCATACAAGCTATATACTGTGCTAGCGAATAAAGCAACTAATGATGAATTAAAATATATTTTTACAATATTAGCACAAGAAGAAGCAAAACATAAACTTCGATTTGAAATTGAGTATGATGAAGTTGTGCTAAAAGAAAATTGAATAACTTATTCTATGTAATTTAGCATTTTTGTTATTTAATTGTAAATACAATTAAATATTATTGCATTAGTTTCATCAAATCAAGTCCTATATCTTTTCTGTAATATTTATTCTGATATTTTATTTTATTGATATTATTATAACATTTTTGAAGAGCATTATTTAAGGAATTATCTATAGAAGTAACAGCAAGCACACGTCCTCCATTGCTAAAAATTTTACCATCATTGCTAACTGTTCCTGCATGAAAAACAATAGCATCTGTGATATCATTTAAACCTTTTATTTCTTTGTTTTTTTCGAAATTTAAAGGATAACCATCAGAAACAAGAATTACTGTTGAAGCATAATTATCATTAATATCTAAAACGAAATTATCTAAACTTTGATTTGCGACACTCTCAAATAGCTCTATAATGTCATTTTTTATTCTTGGGATAATTACCTCTGCTTCAGGATCTCCAAGTCGAACATTAAATTCTATTACATAAGGGTTATTATTTACATTCATTATACCAATAAAAAGAAAACCTTTGTACTCAATACCCTCTTTTTTTAATCCATTAAGAACTGGTATAACGATATTTTTTTCAATTTTATCAACAAAATTTTTATCAGCAAAATAGACAGGAGATACAGCCCCCATTCCACCAGTATTTAAGCCGATATCACCATCTCCAATTCTTTTATAATCTTTAGCCTGAGGAAGCATTTTGTAGTTTTTCCCATCAGATATAATAAAAGCAGAAAGTTCTATTCCCTTAAGGAATTCTTCAATAACAACTTTTTCACCTGCTTCACCAAATTTACCATTTAGAATCATGCTTTCAATTTCCACTAATGCTTCTTCTTTGCTATTGCAAATTACGACACCCTTTCCTGCCGCTAGCCCATCAGCTTTTATCACATAAGGCGCTTCAAGTGTATTTAAATATTCTATAGCTAAACTAATATTTTCTTTATCAAATGTTTTATAATCAGCGGTAGGGATCTTATATTTACTCATAAAATATTTAGAGAAATCTTTGCTTCCCTCTAATTTTGAAGCTTCTTTGCTTGGAGCAATAACTGAGACGTTATTGAGCTCTTTATCCTTTGTAAAAAAATCATAAATACCTTTTACTAATGGATCTTCAGGCCCAACAATTACCATGTTAACATTATTAGAAATTACAAAGTCTTTAATAGTGTTAAAATCATTAGGATTAATATTTACATTTTGAGCAATAGCAGATGTTCCACCATTTCCGGGAGCTACATAAAGATTTTTCAGTTTATGACTTTGTTTTATTTTCCATGCTAAAGCATGTTCACGTCCTCCGGAACCTAAAATTAAAATATTCATTTATTAAAAAATTAACTTAAATTTGTAAAGTTGCAAAATTAAGTTAAATAATTTTAAATTAAAAATTAAAATATAATGGCTTTAGGCATTTGGGATGTAATACTTTTACCAGTTTATCTTACATTAATACTTGTTATCTCTCAATTCATACAGAGACGAAATTTAGAAAGACGACCAGAGTATAAGTACTATTTAACAGGGTTAACAGTGCGTATTTTAGCTGGTATTTTATTTTGCCTGATATATGTTTTTTATTATGGAGGAGGTGATACTCTAAATTACTATGAAGGAGGAAAGACTTTTCAAAAATTATTGTTAAAACATCCAGATCGTTATATGACGATTTTTTTTAGTGGTCCTAAAGAAGAATATTATAATCTTTTTGATTTTTCCACAGGATATCCTCCTCTATGGCTTTACAAGGAAGATTATGCTTTAAGTGTAATGAAATTTGTTAGTTTGTTATTATTCTTTTCTTTTAACAACTATTTAATTGCTACAATGATTTTAGTTTGGCTTGTATATACTGGGGTTTGGCGGCTTTTTCTAATGTTTTGTGAAGAGTATCCAGATTTAAAAAAAGAATTTTCTTTGGCAATTTTATTTATACCATCTGTTGTTTTCTGGAGTTCTGGAATTTTAAAAGACCCCTTAGCTTTAAGTGCTACTGGCTGGCAAACATATAGTTTATGGAACATTTTTATAAAAAAGCGTAATATTAAATCAAATATTTTTTACTATATAATAAGCTTCTTTGTGATAATGAAAATAAAACCATACATTCTTTATGCATTAATACCTGGAACAATTATTTGGATAGTTTTTGACCGTATAAAATCAATAGAAGGCGGTTTTTTAAGAATGTTAATAGCCCCAATATTTTTACTAATAGGTTTAGGTATTTTTTCCTTATTTTACTCAAATGTTGGGACTCAATTAGGGAAATATTCTGTAGACGAAGCATTGGATAGAGCTGCTGTAACCCAACAAGATTTAGCAACAAATACAATATATGGGGATAATAAATTTGACATAGGAGCTTTTGAGCCAACTATTCCTGGCATATTATCAAAAGCGCCACAAGCGATAATGGCAGGAGTATTTCGACCATTCATATGGGAAGCAAAAAGTCCTTTTACTTTTGTATCTGCATTAGAAAATTTGTTTTTATTATTATTCGGTTTATGGATAATTTTCAAAGTAGGTTTATTTAAAACGCTATATTATATACAGAGAGAACCATTAGTATTTTTCGGCATATTGTTTACTATTGTTTTTGCGTTTATAGTAGGACTAACGACAGCTAACTTTGGAGCATTAGTAAGATACAAAATTCCGCTTATTCCACTTTATTTATCAAGTTTATTTATTATACGTCACTTATATCAAAAGGAAAAAGAAAAAGAAGAATAAATCTATTATTAAATCAATATTTTGGATAAATAGGATATTTAACACCATCATTTTAACATAATGCTGCTTATTATTTATTAACAAAAGATTAATGTTAAAGAAATATTAATTTAACATTATATTAATAAATTTGTTAATAAATTAAAACAGTAATTTTGAATAAATTTTATAAAACAGTTATTATTTCTGACGTTCATTTAGGGACAAAAGATTCGAAAACAAAGGAGCTGGTCAGCTTTTTAAAATCTATTAAATGTGAAAATATTATATTAAATGGAGATATAATTGATGCTTGGCAATTGAAAAAGAATGGAAAATGGAAAAAGAAACATACCGTATTTTTTAAATATATAATGAAAGTTCTTGAAAAAGAAAATATAAATGTTATTTATATAAGAGGTAATCATGATGATTTTTTAGACGAAATAATGCCATTTTCTTTTGGAAACTTTTCAATTGTAAAAGATTATATTTACGAAAGTTTTGGAAAGCGTTATTATGTGTGCCATGGGGATGTTTTTGATTCTATTACAAAAAACCTAAAATGGTTAGCAAAACTTGGAGATATAGGTTATTCTTTATTGTTATGGATTAATAGATATTATAATGTTTACAGAAAAAAAAGGAATTTGCCATATTATTCTTTATCACAAACAATAAAGCTCAAGGTAAAAAAAGCTGTTTCGTTTATAAGTGATTATGAAGATCAATTATGCAAAGTTGCAAGTATGAAAAATTGTGAAGGAATAATCTGTGGACACATACATCAACCTGCAAATAAGATAATAAATAATACACATTATTTGAATTCAGGCGACTGGGTTGAATCACTAACAGCACTTGTTGAAAATTACGATGGGAAATGGGATGTAATTTATTATGATGTTTGGTCTATAGGTGCAGACAAAATTAGCAACGTAGAGGAATTCGACTTGGAAGAGTTAATAAATTACAATTTTTCTGAGCAAGTTTTAATTTAAAATTCTATTTTTATCAATTAAATATATTTTGTTAATGACAAAAAAGCAACTTAAAATAATTTTTATTGTTCAAGGAGAAGGCAGAGGTCACATAACGCAGGCTATTTCTATGAAGGAAATCATTGAGCAAAATGGACATCAAGTTGTTTCTGTTTTGGTTGGGACAAGTGAAAAAAGAGAAATTCCTGACTTTTTTGTAAAAGAAATGAATGTTGAGATAAAAAAAATAGCAAGCCCAAATTTTGTTACAGATATTAAGTATAAATCAATAAGGATAATACCTTCAATAGTTTATAACTTAACAAAAATTCCAACATTTTTGAATGATTTAAAAATAATAAAGAAAGAAATAAAAAAGCATAATCCCGACCTAATTATAAATTTCTACGAACCTTTAATGGGTTTATATAATATGTTTTATAGAAATAGAATTCCTGTAATTAGTATAGCACATCAATTTATATATCAGCACGAGGATTTTATTTTTCCTAAATCCAAATGGTTTGATAAGTTTTCTGTAAAATTGGTTACTTATGTCGCAGGTTATAAGTCAACAAAGAAACTTGCTATTTCATTTTATAACTTAAAGCCATCGTCTAATAAAAAAATAATAGTTGTTCCTCCTTTATTAAGAAAAGGCGTTTTTAATACCAATACGGGAAACGAAAATTTCATTTTGATTTATTTGCTTAACCCAGGATATGCAGAAGAAATTATTAATTGGCACAAGGAAAATCCAAATGTTAAAATTAATTGTTTTTGGGATAAAAAAGAGATTCAAGAAGAATATATTTATGATGATAATTTAGTTTTTTATAAAATAAATGATAAAAAATTTATAGAGAAATTATCTTCCTGTAAAGGGTTTATGACCACTGCTGGGTTTGAATCCGTTTGCGAAGCAGTTTATCATAACAAGCCTGTATTTATGGTGCCCGTACAAAACCATTTCGAACAATATTGCAACTCAAGAGATGCAATGAATATCAATGCAGGATTATATGACACACAATTTGACATTAGCAAATTCTTAGAATATATCAATAATAACTCTTTTCAAAATAAAAAGTTTAAAGACTGGACAGATAGCAGTCAAATAATTTTTGAAAAAATCCTTTTTAGTTATTCACAGAACACTCAATAAGAAATCTGTTTTCACCATTTTTTGCACCTAAACACACTCATTTGGGTGGTTATCCGTGACCACTACCTACCCTGCGCTTTATTTTCCCATTCTGTATGGCTTATTGGCAAGTTGTTTAGTTCTTCTTGATACAGCTTCCATTGAGGCATAAATTTATTGATATATGCAAAGTAGTTTTCGTTATGAAGGCGTTCTTTAAGATGGATTAACTCATGAACGATAATATATTCGATACAGTATAAAGGTTTCTTTGCTAATTCAAGGTTAATCCATATTCGCTTTGATTGAATATTGCATGTACCCCATTTGGTTTTCATTAGTTTTACTCCCCAATCATTAACTTCGACACCTATTATCTTTTGCCACTTATTTATGAGTTCTGGTATCATTTCCTTTAGTTTTTTTCTGTACCATTCGTTCATTATTATATGACGCTGTTCAACTGTTGTACCAGGACGTATACATAAGTCAATGTATGTTTTGTTTTTTATTATTATCTGTGGTGTAGCATTGTGTTCAAAAATTCTTATTAAGTATCGTTTTCCTAAGAAATAATGACTTTCTCTTTGTTTATATTCTCTTTGAGATTGTCTGTCCTGTTTTTTGTATTTACGTTGCTGTTTGCGTATCCATGGTATTTTTGAAATGATATATAATCTTATAGTTTCATCGTTTATCTGTTTTGGTGCTGATAATCGGACAATACCATTTGGAGGATATACAGTCAGATGTATATTTTTGATGTCCTTCTTTGTGACTTCAACTGCAATATTACCAATATCAATTTTACTCATTTATCTATACTCCCTTTGATTCTTTATTATATCAAATATTTCATCAACCTTTTTATGATCTTTAACATACTTTTTCACTATATTCTTAATTTCTCTTTCCTTGATAGTGTTTTCCACCCAATTATCCTTTTTTAAATATAGTATTTCTTTGTCCATTGCAACAGATAATTCAATGTTTTTATCAATATTATCATATATAGCACGTTTAGCATTTGTATCTATATTGCTTGGATAATTGTCTGATGTTTTCGGATGAATGTTTTTAGCAAGCTGTTCAATTTTATTCAAATACTCTTCGTATGTTATTGCTTCTTTCTTACGTTGTGTTATAAGTTCTAACAGTAGCACACTCATATTTTCATAATATGCAGGGTTTATTGGCATCTCTTGGATAATTGCTTTGCGCATGTTGTTTTCAATAGTTTCAGCCATTGCTCTTTTATTTTTCTTTATTCCTTCGGGCATTTTATTTTGTGCCACACCAACACCTTGATCAATAATAATATCAAGCATTGATTTATTATCAAAATTACACAACATGCGACTTGGGTCTGCGGACAAGTACATATCCAACATCTGCCTCATGTCGGGTTCGTATTGTTTAAGGTCTATGTAATCTCCACTTGCGTTTTTAATTGAGTTGCGTAGTTCTGTGTAGTATTTTACTTTCTGTTTAATTTCATCTGCTTGTACTTGTGTATATCCGGCATCAATCATTTCTCCTGCTAAATTATTATATGCCCTGATTAAAGCAACTGTTATTTTGTAAAACTCAAGTCTTTTGTCTTCATTTAACTTTAAGTCTTCCGGATTTTCAGTATTACCACAAAAATAATGAATATACTTTTCTAATTCTTCTGTTGAAGCTATTGGCTCACATAATTGATGAAGAGATTCAAATGCATCTTCTAATCTTTCTTTTGCTTTCTCTAATCTATCGCTCAATAATCCTTCAACGTCTTTTTCATCATAATTATCAAATGCTCCTGAAGTGTAATCGCAGATGGCATCAGTAATCTTCCCCGAAGCAAACAGATTCTGATAATCAATAATATATCCAAATTCTTTATCTTCTTTATCCGTTCTATTTACGCGACATATAGCCTGAAATAATCCATGGTCACGCATCTGCTTGTCAATATATAAATATGTACATGCTGGCGCATCAAATCCAGTTAAAAGTTTATCAACGACAATCAGAAGTTGCATATTCGCTGGCTCTTCTTTAAACTGTTTTATAACAGATTTTTCAAACATTTCTCGGTCTTTTCCATTAAGCATCTTTTGATAAATCTCGTATTGTTCTATCTTGTCTGTGTCTCCTTCGCCTGTTGTTTCTCCTTTAGTGCTGTATGCATTAGGCTCAAACGAAGTTACAATTGCACACTTCTTAAAACCTATACTTTGAAATAACTCATAAAATCGACATGCTTCATAAATACTTCTTGCAACTAACATCGCATTACCCATTCCATTGCGAAGTCGTGGTTTTATCTTGAAGTCCTTTACAATATCAAATACTATTTTTTCAAGACGGGATTTAGTACTTAATACCTTCTGCATTGTCCCCCATTTTTTCTTCAACTCTGCTTTTGGCAGGTCGTTCATCCCTTTTGTAACAACTTCAAACCATTCATCTATTCCATTACTATCAGTTAAACTCTGGTCAACATCTCTCGCTTCATATAACAGGTCAAGGATAACGCCATCTTTAACTGCTTCATCGAATTTATAGGTGTGAATATACCTTCCAAATATTTCAATACTTTTCTTTTTATCTGATTTTAAAAGCGGTGTGCCTGTAAATCCTATAAACAATGCATCAGGGATTATTTCTTTCATTGCCTTATGTAAGTCGCCACTTTGTGTTCGGTGACATTCATCAACAAAAACTATAATATTTCCTTTAGGTTTAAAGTCTTTAGGTCTCTTTAACTCTTTAATGTACTCCACTAAATCATCATTGTCACGACCTGCAAATTTATGAATCAGTGAACATATCAACCAAGGAGATGTAGCATTTAACAATTTAATTAACTCACGACCACTTTTAGTTCTTTTAATATTTTCATTAACTCCATGAAAGACACTTTCTATTTGTTCGTCTAATTCAATTCTGTCTGTTATAATTAATAATCTTGCATCCTGTATGTTTTCTCTAATCCATTTTGCAAGCCACACCATTGTTAAACTTTTGCCACTGCCTTGTGTGTGCCATATTATACCACCCTCATGTTTTTTCACAAATTGCTGTGTAGCTTTTACCCCAAAATATTGATTAGGACGACATAGTTTTTTAATTCCTTTATCAAACAGTATGTAATCGTGTATAAATTCAAGTATTCGTTCTTTTTGGCAGAATTGCAGAATGTGTTTATCAAGTAAATTATCTTCGGGTTGATATGTAACGTTTTCTTCCTTCCATTTTAGATATTTTTTTTCAGGAGTAAGTGTTGTTCCATATAGCAATCCCTGAGTATCGTTGCCTGCTAATACCAACTGAATTGTATTAAAAAATGTTTTGATAAAACGATTTTGTTGATTATCCAAATTCTGACGTATACCTTCACTTACTGAAATGCTGCCACGTTTAAGTTCAATAACTGCAATAGCAATACCATTAATATATAACACTAGGTCTGGTCGTTTACGTAGTTCCCCTTTAACAGTTACCTCTTCCGTTATGTAAAAGGTGTTATTCTGTAGATTTTGCCAATCTATGAGATGTACAGTTTCAGTCTGTTCGCCAATATCTTTAACCTTAACACCATAACGCAATATAGAATAAACAGACATATTGCTTGGATATAGTTCATCACTTTGGTCTCCTGCAAGTTTCTTTAATTCATAAACAGCCTTTTTAGTCAACTGTTCGCTGTAATCCGTTTTTGTTTCAAGATAATTACGTAATAACTCTTCTTCTACATTGCTGTTATTCTCTCGTTCTTTCCAATTACCAAGATAAGTGTATTTTAGTTCATTTTGGAATAACCTTATAACTCGGTTTTGAGTGATGCGTTCTATTTGACCTATTTTGCTCATAATTCTTCCGATTTGTATAATTTATCTGTTCCCCAATTTTCTGGATTTGTATTTATATAATTGACTATACGCTCATATTCTGCATCATTACGGATAATATGATCGTAAAAAAGTGATTGCCATTGAAAATATCTATTAATTTTTCTGATGTTGAATGTACAAGAACCCTTGTACCAACGTATAACATGCGAAATATTTTTATTCAACATCGGATTTTTTGTTCCCGCAAATCCACCCGATTGTTCCCCTGATTGTAGAGACGCGATTAATCGCGTCTCTACGTGTGATACATGTGATATTATTAATATTCCATGAATATGGTTTGGCATTACAACAAACGCACCTAATTCAATGTACTGAAACCTTACGGGTATTTCGTTCCATATTTTTTCTGCTATTTTGCCTGATTCAGACGCAATGAATTGGTTATCTGCAATATGACCAAAATAATGTTCCCGATTTTGTGAGCAAATGGTAATAAAATACGCCCCTGTATTAGCGTAATCCCACCATTGTGCACGTGCTGACGGTATCCGGTATTTATTTTGGAATTTGTCCATCATATCAATCTAGTTTTTCCAGTTAATAATTCCTGCATCATTCCCTGTTTTATCATTCTGTATTTATTTAATTTCCTTTCCAATCCCTCTATCTCTGCATCCATATCCGATAATATAATGGCAATGCGGGTTTGTTCTTCTAATGATGGAGGTATATTAATTATAAAATCAATTAACCTATTTCTTTGAATATTTGGCAACCCTGAGCCAACACGTAAACCCATAACAAACGATTCAAGTGATTTTAATAATTGAAAAAGAAAATCTTTCTTGATTTTAGTGTCTAATGAATAACAATGTCCTCCTTGCCAAAAATTTGTTCTAATAAAATTCACATATCCACATGAATTGCCACCTTCACTTATTATTATTGTTTCTGCTTTTTGATTCCATTTATCAGTATATCCTGATGGTAAAATACCACCATTAATAACAGGATAAATATCGTTTTCATTTAATGTTGACCTATTTAGTTGTTCCCCTTTTTTTATTTCCGCAACCTCCCCCAATTTCTTCACTACCCATCCGTC
>MEOD01000070.1:0-1759 GCA_001768555.1 Bacteroidetes bacterium GWF2_29_10 | reverse complement strand
CGCAAGGGTCGGAGGTAGGGGGTATCTAAATGAAATGAAATCTTTTTGATACAAATGGTTTATTGTTGAACCTGCTGCTAGTTTGTTTAGAAAATCCTTAAAATATGTCGAATTAAAAATATAGAATAAATATTGGGGGTAGTATTCATTTCCTTTAGGTCTAACAACAAATACACCACCATTTAAAGTAGCATCAATTGGCAAGTTTATATATGCGACTTTCCCTATTGTACCATCCTTGGTAATCAAAACATCTCCTACCTTAACCTGAATATTTTTATCCTGAATATATCTATCTTTATTTACATAGTGGCAAGTTTCCCATTTAATTTTCCCATTATCAAAATCAGTTCCTGTTACTAGATAAAACTCTCCATTATCTAGATATTCTGCGACAGTTAATCCCTGCCATCCTATACGGGCTTTTAAAGTAGAATTATTAAGTATGCTCTTCACCTCCCAATCCTGAGGAATAATACCGATTTCTGTTTGTTTGTATCCTTTTCTTATCATGGCTTTATTTCTTCGATTAGATTGTCAAGTTTAAATTTAAGATTAAATTGCTCAGCAACAGGAAATATAATAAAAAAAGCATGCTTATACCCTAAATCGTTTTTGTAATTACTTAATTTTTCATTATCATCTTTGTTTTTATTTGATGATTTTTTTGCTTCAATTACGATAAAGTTTTCAGTAGTTCCTCTTTTATGAATTATTATATCAGGATAAACACTTACAGCGTCAGTATTGTCACTCTCGATGTTTTTTTTAAATGAACTTATTTTTTTTGGGTCAAGCCCATTTAAGTTGTATTCACAGTCAACATCGTATTCTAAAAACTCTTCTTTTAAATATTCGCCTAACTTATGTGTAATACTTCTTTCATTTGCAGAATTGGTTAATAGATAAGAATCATATTTAATCAATTTTCTATAAGCAGTTTCTATCTTTTTTTTAATCATTATTCAAATCCCATTTTAGTTAAGTGTAGTTTTACCTTTTTTTCTAATTCTGCGACTTCGGCTGTATGGTTAAATAATTGCGTTTCGTAGCGTTCTGATAGTTCCTTTAGTCTTTGAGTTAAACGTTGGCTTAATCGTTCCATTTCTGTTTTAATTGCCCTTTCTATTGCCGTCACCCATTTATCATCTACAACTAATGTTTTGATTTCATCTTCGGTTAATGTTTTATAGCGATTGATTACTTTCTTGTCAAGTTCAGTTGTAGCAACCTTTATCTTGTTTGTAAGTTCTGAGAGATTATCGGTTAATGTCAGGTATTGTTTCAATACAGTAATTTCATCTGCATTGTTTTTCGCTAACTTAACATTATCAATTTCTTTCATTCGTTTCTGAATATTGGCTTTATTTACTTTATCCAATTCAGCAAAATAGCCATCTTCACTACTATGCTCTTCAATCATTTCATCAATCTGCGAAGTAATCATATCCTTGTCAGCTTCCAGTTTTTCAATGGCAAGTTTTTCTGTTTTAAAGCATCTGTCAATAACTAATACCTTTGGCACAAGGTCGCAATCCCATATGGTTTCTTTCTTGGTTTGTTTTCTTACTATCAGTTCTGCTTTCCATCCTTCAGCAGCAATTATATAACAATCGTCCTGCATTGTTTCTGCCCAGAAGTTCATTAGGTGCTGGTAAATGTCGTATTTATCCAAAAGATCTTTGTTGGTATATGTTTTTAATAAATCTTCAGAAATGGAGCTAATTACTTTTTTTGGCTTTATTCCTATTCCTGACTT
>MEOD01000069.1 GCA_001768555.1 Bacteroidetes bacterium GWF2_29_10 | reverse complement strand
TAGCGTTACTATCTGCATAGAAAGCAGGTAGATTGGTGCTATAAACTTGTGCAGTCCATGTAGAGTCTCCTACTTTACGACGATATAGGTAATAACTGTTTGCACATACAATAGCATCCCAGGCTAAATTAATTTGATAATGTTCAAATGTATAATTATATGATACGCCTGTAAGCATTATATTTGAAGGCCTTGCACAGGCAATAATAACAGTAATCGATGCATCATCCGTACATCCTACGTTATTTGTTACCGTTACGGAGTAGCTCGTATTAACAGTTGGAGAAACAACGATTGTGCTTGTTGTGGCTCCAGTGCTCCAGCTGTATGTTCCACCACCAGTAGCAACAAGAGTAGTAGACGTGCCAAGGCAAATAGTTTGGTCATTTCCAGCACTTGCAGTGAACGTATTTACAACCACATCATCACTTGCAGTGCAACCATTCTCGTGTGTTGTTGTAACAGTGTATGTTGTAATAACTATCGGTGCCACATAAATAGTACTATCCGTCTCCGTTGTCGACCAAGAGTATGGTGCTCCTCCCGATGCAATCAGCTCTACACTGTCCCCCTTGCATGTTGAAACATCCTCTCCCGCATAAGCAATTGGTAAGTCTAATACACTAACCATCACACTGTCAATTGCCGTGCATCCAAATTCCGAATATGCTGTAACAAAATATTCAGTGTCAGTAGTAGGACTAACAATAATTGATGTTGTGGTGGCTCCATTACTCCAGCTATATGTATTTCCTCCGGAAGCAGTTAATGTATTCGAACTATTTAAGCAAATAGAAATATTATTTCCCGCTTCTGCTGTAGGAGGATTTGTTGTAACAATAACATTGTCTACATCTGAAGCCGTTCCTGATGTTGCTGTGACATAATAAGTCGTTGTTATAGAAGGTGTAACAATAATGCTTTTGGTTGTGTCTCCAGTGCTCCAAAAATAATGTTCAGCATCAGAACAAATTAATGTGTCTGAAGCTCCGCATTGTATTGAATGGTTAGGAGTAACAACAACATCTTTAAAAAATATTAACCAACTATTGACTGAATTTGAAACATCAATTGGTTTGTTTAATAAATCTCCATCTGTAGAATTTGTATAGCCACTAACAATAATATTCCCATTATATAAAACTATAGATGATAACAAATCCGTTCTACTACCACCATAAATATTTTCCCATAATACATTTAAGTTTGAATCTAGCTTTAACAACCATCCATCTCTATAATCATTTGTACATCCACAAATAATAAATTCATTATTAATATTTTCACAAATAGAATAAAATTCATTATTATCTGGATAATTGTTATAAAACCTGCTTTCAATTAACGAACCATTTTCATCAATTTTAATAAGCCAACCATCAGACTCATTAGTAGTTGAACTTTTAAGTTTTCTTCCAACTAATAAATAATTATTATTTGAAGTAATAATATTATAAAATCTAGTGGAGTGAATATCAAATGCTGTAGGGAAACTATCAATTCCAAATTTTTTTGTCCAAATTGTATCTCCATTGCTTTGATTTATTTTTGCGACCCAACCATAAATATCCCCAGTTATTAAATAATTTCCAGTTGTTTCACTAATTTCTATATCTTTAATACAATTCCAAATGCCCATATTGCCTTCAAATGAGTTTTCCCAAACAATTGAGTTCCCGTTTAAATTTAATTTTATTAATATTGATTTGTAACTACCGTCAATAAAACAATTGCCTCCTAAAATGAGATTGTTATTATCAGAAATTATTGAATAGAAACAATCATTGTAATTACAAGTATCATTGTCACAATCGTAATATTGATAGTAATATTTCCAAATAACATTCCCATTTGTATCAAGCTTTATTACTAAAGCTTTTTTTACAGCGTTTGGGTTGTCGGAAAAATCTCCGACAACATCTCCTGTTGATCCTACAACATAATAATAATTTTCTTTTTCTAAAATATTAAAAAAATTAGTAGTATTATTTCCATAAAAATTGCTTAATATTTGGTCTCCTTTTAAATTATGTTTTACAAGAAACGATTTGTTATTTCTTGTGTTCCCAACGGAGATAATAGTATTAGTTGAAGTTTTAATTGTTGCTGTTATATTATCATAAATGCTATCCTTGAAATTGTAATCATCCCATTTTATATAAGGAGCCTCAAATTGAGCAAAAGTGTTTGAATAAGCAAACACTATAAATATTAATATTTTTAATTTTGTTTTCATGTTTTTAGTTTTTATGTTGTTCCCTTTGCCTCAAGAAGGGCAAATAGATTAATGATTTGCTGAGGTTTGCAAATCATGTAAAATCTTAGTATAGAAACTACGTAAATCCCGTTGTGAATCGCATATATTAAGATATTTAAATTGTTAAATAATCTTTGAAGGAATTATAATGCTAATATTACCCAAATATAGTGTGTTTTATCACACGTGTCAAGTATTTTTGTATTATTTTTTAATAAATTAGACTAATCTATTGATTGTGTATTATTAGTAGGTAATTTCTATAGATTAAATCCGTGTAAATACTTAACCGCAAAGTACACAATGGTTTTAGGGAATTTAGCTATAAAAAAACACAATCAATTTTATTGTATTATGCTATTTTAGTTAATGTGCTGATAATTAAAGCGAAGATTGGTTGTGTGTTGAAATAACAAAAAATGAATATGATTTAACTTGGATAGTTAATTGTTTGATTATTAGGGTTAAATGTAGTTTTGAGATTGATTATTCGGGTTAAAAGTGAGGTTAATGTGCTGTATAAGTGCTTTATATGTGCTCTATATGAACTGTATATGTGCTTTATATGTGCTCTATATCAAAAACTGATTTTGATTACCCCCAAAAAAGTTATTAGCTATTCTTATTTAAAAGGCATTATTGACAAAAAAGACAAACTTACTTTTTATGCTGATTATAAAAATTATAATTTACTAATAATTTACAATAAGTAAATTGATGTTTTAAAATTTATAATTAAAAATTAGGGATAATTTTTTTTTTTGCACTTATTTAATAACAATTAATATATTTCATTCTAAAATAGGTTTACAAAAAAAATAGAATTATTAAAAAAGGGAGTAAACTTATTTCAGGATTATCTGGATATAAACGTGTGTTAGATTTTTTTTCAACATTTACATATCATGTTTATTGTTATTTTTACTAAAAAAAAGGGTGGTAGAGCGACTTTAGGGTGACTTTAAGGTAAAGTTGTAGATATAACACGATTATAATTAGTAAGTTAGATGTTTGTAAGTAATGTGCCGAGTATTAATTTATTATGAAAATTATAAAAGATAGTTATACCAAATTGCTATCAAGTTATATAGGTGTTTGTAATTTAGATTGTTGTATAAAGGGATAATGCCACACCTACGGTGTTTAATGTGTTTGCGTTATTTGTTGCTATAATAATTTCACACCTACGGTGTTTAGGATATTTAATTATTGTGGGTATTATGATAGCGTTTAGGTATTAATAATGGAAAATAATTTTAAATATTATATCTGCAAATTAGGAGTCAATGTTAGTAATATCTACAATTATAGAGAAATCAACAAACAAAACTATTTTTAAGCTGGCTTTCCAAATAAATAGAAGAGGTTGCTCTGCAACGATTTCGTAATATAAGTTGATCTATTTGATTAGTGATGGAAACAGAATTTTAAATCATTAAAAATCAAACATCATTTTATAAAGTAAAATTTATTTAGGAGGGGATTGAGCAAATTTAAATACTGCTTTAAATTTAATTTCCACTAGAGGATAGACGAAAACCTAAACTACTTGTTTTAGTTGTAGGAGTGTTATAATTACGACCAAATAAACGAGCAAACCATAAATCGTAATTATAACTACCACCACGGCTTACTCGAGTTGTCCCAGTATTTGTCCCAGATGGATTAGTTTGGCTATCATTAGAATAATAACCATAGAAGTCATTACACCACTCAAAAACATTACCAGTCATATCATAAATACCTAGTTCGTTGGCTTGTTTCATTCCTACTTGGCGAGTTTCTCCTCCTGAATTATCTTTATACCATGCAACATTATCTATATCATTACTTCCACTGTATTTGTAATTTTGGCTTTGATTTCCCCCTCTTGCTGCAAACTCCCATTCAGCTTCTGTTGGTAAACGATAATTTTTGCCTGTTTTTTCATTTAGTTTAGTAATGAATTCTTGTGCATCATTCCATGAAACTCTTTCTACGGGACAATTATCTCCACAACCAGTATAATATGCAGGATTAGTTCCCATTACTGTTTTCCATAAACCTTGAGTGACTTCATATTTTCCAATATAAAAACCATTAAGTATAACTTGATGTACTGGTTTTTCAATACTGGAACAATCGCTGTCATTTATAGCTGTACAACCCATAGTGAAAGTATCTCCTTCAACCCAAACCATATTTATTTTATCTATTTTAATACCTCCAGTGTCATTAGGATTAACAATTATGGTTTTAATAGAGCTTGATATTAAACTATCAGTGTCGATTACTTCAAGTTTAACAGTGTATGTTCCCTCAATAGAATATTGATAAGTTGTTGTTTTGCTTGGAGAAAATTGTGTTTCAAAAATGCCATCATTATTAAAATCCCAACGCACCTTTAGTGAATCTATATTATCTTGAGCATCATAACATTGGGTTGCGTCAAAAGTAAAAACTGTAGAAATTGTTCCTGTTGGAGGAGAAATTATAATATTTGCTTTTGGTGAATAGTTTTCTTTTATGGATAGTCTAAAACCTAAATTACTTGTTTTGTTACTAGCAGTACTATAGTTGCGATAAAACACACGACAAAACCATGATTCATAACTATATCCACCACCACGGTTTACTCGATTTGTTCCTGTATTTGGCCCTGAAGGATTAATTAGAGTGTTTTCGGAATAGGAACCATAGAAATCATAACACCATTCAATAACATTGCCACTCATATCATAAATGCCTAATTCATTTGGTTGTTTCATTCCTACTTGATGTGTTGTGCTTCCAGAATTAACTTTATTCCACCCAACAGCATTAATATCATCACTTCCACTGTATTTATAATCTTTGCTTTTATTGCCTCCTCTTGCTGCGAACTCCCATTCTGCCTCTGTTGGTAAACTATAGCTTTTACCTGTTTTTTGATTTAATTTTGTAATGAATTCTTGTGCATCATTCCATGAAACTCTTTCAACTGGACAATTATCTCCACAGCCAGTATAATAAGACGGGTTATTTCCCATTATTGCTTTCCATTGACCTTGTGTTACTTCGTATTTACCTATATAAAACCCATTAAGTATAACTTGATGGGCAGGCTTTTCGTTGCTATAACAATTGCTATCATTTACACTAACGCAACCCATGGTGAAAGTATCTCCTTCAACCCAAATCATCTCAAATCCATTTACAACAAATTTATTGGTGTCATTAAAATTGTCAGAGTTAACAACAATCGTTTTCGTTAATTTTTTTGTTAATCCTTCTGTATCTTTTACTTCTAATCTAACTTTGTATATTCCCGCTGAAGAATATTGATAAGTTGCTGTTTTTGTTGTTGAAAACTGTGTTTCAAAAACACTGTCATTATTAAAGTCCCAACGTACTTGTATATTTTCGATATTATCTTCTGCGTCAAAAGAACCATTTGCGTCAAAAGAAAATGTAGTAGAAACAAATCCTGTGTCGGGATTTGCAATAAATGATGCCACTGGGTATGTATTTAGTTTGACTACTAAAACTAAAATTGTATCTGAGTATATGGGATTGCAAGAGCCATTTATAATTTTTGCTCTAAAATATTGGTTTGTATCTGCAATAAAACTTAAAGTGTCATTATTATTATTTAAGATTTCCTTCCAAATAATTTTATCTATAGACTTTTCCCATATAATTGTTCCGAAAAGACCTTTAGGTAACACAAAATTTACAGTATCATTTTGATTAACAGTTGTGTCTATAACAGTTGTGTTATTTTGAGAGTATGATATATTTACACAAAAGGTAAAAACTAATACAATGACAATTTTTATAACGTTTTTCATTTTATTATCTCCCAATAGTTTAGTTAATAATTAATTTACGAACCACACTTCCTTGAGTCGAATTTATTTTGACAATATAAATTCCTTTATTGAGCTGTGTCATTTGTATTTCTTTTTCAATATTACTATTAAAGGTGTTTATTTTTTCATTATAAACGTTTTGTAATAAAGAATTAAAAATAACTAATTCTATTTTATCACCAATATTTAGATTATTAATTTTAATATAAAATTTTCCTGTATTGGGGTTAGGGTAAATGTTTATGTTTGAACTATAGGATTGCTCTGCAATGTATGTTTCTTCTGTATCTACTTTTATTACAATTGTGTCACTACTAATGCAATTGTTCGCATCTGTAACAATTAGGGTGTAAGTTGTAGTTAAAATGGGATTTGCTATTGGGTTTGCGATGTTTACATTATTTAAACCTTCATTAGGTTGCCAAAGGTATGTATATAAAGGAGTTCCTCCTGTTGCTGCTGTTTCTGCTCCAATTTGAACATTATTCCCTTTTTGGATGGTTTTATCTCCACCAGCATTTGCAATTAAAGGAGAAGGGGCGTTTACGTTCAAATTAATGTATATTTGAGCATACATATTAGTAAATGACAATAGTACGCTCATTATAATTAGTGGTATTATTTTTTTCATAATAAATTAATTATGGGTTTCGTATATTTTATTTCCAATCCATAAAAATACTAATTTTATCATTACAGCATAATTATTTTTCTAAATTAATCTGCTAACAGTAAAAAAACTATATATATTTGTTAAAAAATACAAAAAATTCACCAAATGAATAAAAAGATAAATATTTCAAAACATCTAAACACATTAACCAATAATTACTTAGGGATTTCTAAAATATTTATTTTTATAATGTTTTCTTTGCTTATAGTATTTATTTTTCCTAAAACTAGCAAATTTAAATATGAATATCAGAAGTCAAAACCTTGGGCTTATGAAGATCTTATTGCTCCTTTCGATTTTGCTATTCTAAAAACATCTAAAGAAATAGAGTTGGAGAAATTTGATATAATAAAGAAAAACAAACCCTATTTTGTTGAAGATATTAAAACAAAAGATATTGTTAAGCAGAACTTTCTAAAAGACTTAAATTCAAGTGCTTTAATGAAAGATTCGCAACATAAAAAAGAAACAATAGAAGAAGTAAACAAAATAATCGACTCTATTTATAGTAAAGGAATTATTCAATTACCTAAAAACTTTTCTGAAAAAAGTTTGAATGAAGTTTATTTAGTGAATAATAATATAGCACATACAAAACTTATTCATGATTTTCTTTCTATAGCTAATGCAAAGTCTTTTATTGATAATTTAAAATTTAAAAACATTAAAAATGCATCGTATGTAAAGAAATTGATAATTCAAAATTTAATTCAAAATATTGTCTTGGATTCTATTGCAACAAAGAATGGGTTTAATAGCCTCATGAATAATATAAGCATTACAAAAGGAATGATTCAGAACGGAGAAAGAATTATATCAAAAGGGGAGCTCATTACAAATGATAAATATATAATGCTGGAGTCCTTAAAAACTTCATTTGAAAAACAAATAGGAGAAACTAATTTTAACTTTTATGCTATATTTTTCGGTCAGCTTATATTAGTTTTTACAACAATGCTAATGTTTTCCCTTTTCTTATACTTTTATCAAAAGTCAATATTTTATGATAATAAAAAGATTGTCTTTATTTTGCTTATAATTTATCTTATGATACTAATTACTAATACCGTAATTAAGTATAATATTGATTACATGTATATTATCCCTGTTTTATTTGTTCCCATTCTTATTCGAGCGTTTTTTGATTCCCAAATAGCTTTAATTGTGCATGTTGTTATGCTGACAATTATAGGTTTATTAGTTCCTAATAGTTTCCAGTTTGTTTTCTTGCAACTTGTATCTGGAGTTATTGTTATTATTAGCTTGTTAGATTTTAAACACAGAGCTCGTTTTTTTATAACCGTAATTCTTATTTATATTACATATTGTACAATTTATCTGGGGCTTTCTTTAATTAATGAAGGAAGCATAATGAATATAGAACTTTCTAATTTCTTACTATTAGCGGTAAGTGCTTCGCTTTTACTATTTTCTCAACCATTAATATTTATTTCTGAAAAGATATTTGGGTTTGTTACAGATTTAAGTTTAATAGAACTAACTGATACCAACAATAAGCTATTACGAGAGTTTGCATCTAAAGCCCCTGGTTCTTTTCAGCACTCTATACAAGTGGCAGATTTAGCCGAAGAGGCAATATATCATATAGGAGGAAACGGCTTGTTAATTAGAGCTGGAGCTCTGTATCATGATATTGGCAAGATGTTTATGCCTTTATATTTTGTTGAAAACAAAGTTATGGGAATTAATCCTCACGAAGAATTGTCTAGTATAGAAAGTGCAAAGCTTATTATTAGCCATGTAACTAAAGGTATTGAAATAGCAAAGAAAAATAATATCCCAGATATTGTAATTGATTTTATAAGGACACATCATGGAAATTCAGTAACACGTTTTTTCTATGCTCAGCATGTGGAGCAATACCAAGATATTTCTATTGATGAAGAGCAGGAGTTTAGATATAATGGACCTTCTCCTTTTTCTAAAGAAACGGCTGTATTAATGATTGTTGATTCTCTTGAAGCAGCAACAAGAAGTTTGAAAAATCCAGATAGTGTTGCTATTGATAAAATGGTTGATGATATTATTGATAAACAAATAGAGGATAACCAGTTTGATAATGCTGATATTACTTTAAAAGAAATTAATATTGTTAAAAAAATTATAAAGAAAAAACTTATTAGTATTTATCATTTAAGAGTTGAATATCCTCATTAATTTAATGCTCAATGTTTGTTATATTTTTTAATAAATAAAATTATACTTAAATTATAAAAAATAGATTGAAAACAGAAGAATATCCGAAAATTTCAATAGTAACTCCTTCTTTTAATCAGGGAGATTTTATAGAGACTACTATTTTGTCGGTTTTGGAACAGAATTATCCTAATGTAGAATTGATTGTTATTGATGCTGCAAGTAAAGATAATACCTTGGATATTTTGAAAAAGTATGAAAGGCATATAAAATGGGTTTCGGAAAAGGATAATGGGCAGAGTGAAGCTATAAATAAAGGAATAAAATTGGCAACTGGCGATATCTTTAACTGGATAAATTCGGATGACTATTTGGAGAAAAATTCATTGTTTACTATTGGAAAGATGTATAATGAGAGTAACTTTAATGTTTTGTGTGGAAGGTTAAGAATTTTCGACAATGATGATGGTCGAATTATCAAAGATTACTCTATGGGTATAAATAAAACACCAGAGGCTACCGCATATAAACCTTATATGTGTCAGCCTGCAACGTTTTATAAAATGGATGTTATTAATTATCTAAATGGAGTTAATGAAAATTTGCACTATGTAATGGATATTGAATTATGGATGCGTTATTTGGTTAAATATGGGTTTGATAAGATAGTGACTACAGATAATGTTTTGGCTTACTTTAGAAGTCATGAAAATTCAAAATCAGTTGCACAAAGTTCTAAGTTTGAGTTGGAAATAGAAAATATCAGGTATTCGTTTTTTAGCTTTATGGAATCGCCATCTTTTGTTATGGAGTATGCTTCTGCAAAGTATGAAAAAGATATGTTATTAGAAATAGCTTGGGAATTGGGTGATTTTAAGAAAGAAATATTTATAGCATTGGAATGTTCGAAAATAGCCAAGCATGCTTATTGTGAAAAGGATTATGTTTTGTTTAAAAAGTGTGTAAGTTATATTATTAACAAAACGGGTTTTAGGTATATTGATAAAGAGTTATTTAATTTAATAATAAGGGTTTATTTTATAAATAAAGGATTATTGAATTGGGTTAGAGAGATTAAAAATCAAAAAGCATAGTTATTGTATGTCTAATATTGGATTAATATCAGTTATAGTGCCTTGTTATAATCAAGCAAATTATTTGAAGGATGCGGTAATTTCGTTAATAAATCAATCTTATAAGGAATGGGAATGTATAATAGTAAATGATGGTTCTTCAGATAATACAGAGCAAGTTGCGAAAGATTTGATGGATATTGATAATAGGGTCACTTATGTTTTTCAGAATAATAAAGGTTTGCCTGGAGCGAGAAACACAGGGTTGAAAATTGCGAATGGGAAGTATATTCAAATTCTAGATTCGGATGATATTATTTCGTCAGATAAGTTTGAGAAGCAACTTTCAATAATGGAGCAAAGAGCAAATGTAGATATTGTTTATTGTGATTATTTGTCATTTACGGATGATGCTCCTCAAGATTATTTTAGTTTTTTTAAAAGGCAAAAGATACAAGAAGATGCATTAAATGATTTTATCTATAATTATGAGAAAGAGTTTATAACACCTGTTCATATCTACCTTTTTAGAAAGAGTTGTTTTGATCGTTGGGGCTTGTATGATGAATCTTTGAAAAATTATGAAGATTGGGATTTGTATTTAAGATTTGCTTCAAATAAGCCAAATTATTATTACATGAATGAAAATATGGCTTATTATAGACGCAATACTGGAGGTATTTGTTCTGATACTTATACAACAGTTAATTGGAGAATAAAAGTTATAAATAAGCAATTAAAATCAGATATTTTAGATGAAGCACAAAAGAGGCAATTAAGGTTTTCGTTGCATGATTTTGTTGGTAAGTTAGGATTTGAGTATATCAAAATAGGTGAATATGCAGAGGGCTTGAAATATACTTTTAAAGCAATGCGATTGTCAGGCAAATACTGGTATTATGGTTATAATACAGTTTATTGGTTAAAGAAACAAATTTTTAAATAGGATAGATTTTGAAGACTCAAATTACAGAAATATTGTTTAAATACTGGGGATACAGTAGTTTTAGGGATCTTCAGGAAGAGGTTATTTTGTCTGTATTGAAAGGTAATGATACGTTTGTTATGATGCCAACAGGAGGAGGTAAGTCTTTGTGCTACCAGATTCCAGGAATGGCAAAGGAAGGAATTTGTTTAGTTATTTCCCCATTGATTTCATTGATGAAAGATCAGGTTGATAGATTGAATAAGCAAAATATTAAAGCTTATTATTTACATGCTGGTATGCATTATAGAGAAATTAATTTTGTCATAGATGAGTGTTTGGAAAATCCTCAAGTAAAGTTTTTGTATGTTTCTCCAGAGAGGTTAAAATCAAGAAGTTTTATTGATAATATATCGGGAGCAAATATTAATTTGATTGCTGTTGATGAGGCTCATTGCATATCTCAATGGGGGTATGATTTTCGTCCTGCGTACTTGGAAATTTATAGTATAAGAGAAAAGTTTCCTAATGTTCCTATTGTCGCATTAACAGCTTCTGCAACTTCAAAGGTTGTATTAGATATTCAGGAGAAGCTGAAAATTAATAAAGATAATGTTGTTATTGGAAGTTTTGATAGGCGAAACTTAGTTTATAATGTTTTTTATGCGGAAGATAAGCTCAAAATTGTAAATAGTTTTGTAAATAAGTATCAAGGAGCTGGAATTATATATACAAGAAGCAGAAAGAACACTAGATTGATATCTGATTTTTTAAATAGAAATAATATTAAAGCGGATTATTATCATGCGGGTTTGTCGTTTAAGGATAGGGAGGCACGACAAAATAATTGGTTGAAAAATAATTTTAAAATAATGGTTGCTACAAATGCTTTTGGAATGGGCATTGACAAACATGATGTTCGTTTTGTTATTCATTACGATATTCCGCCAAGTATAGAGGAGTATTATCAAGAAGCGGGTAGGGCAGGCCGAGATAATAAAGAAGCAAAGGCTATAATGTTTTATAATAAGTCTGATATACAGGATGCTTATACTTTATTTGAGTATTCATATCCTGCAATTGATAAAATAAAGGCTATTTATAATGCACTCGGCAATTATTATGGAGTTGCTATCGGAGCAGGAGAGAATATATCTTTTGATTTTGATTTAATGAAATTTGCAAATAATTATAATTTTAATTTACTGACAGTTTTTAGTTCGTTGCGTTTTTTAGAGAAGGAAAACTATGTTTTATTTAATGAGAATTATTTGGGCGTTTCAAAGGTATCTATATTTGTTAGCAGAGATGAGTTATATACAATACAATTGCAAAACCCTAAGTTAGATCCTTTGATAAAGTTTATGTTACGAAATTATCCTGGTATTTTGGGAAATTATATTTACATCAATGAAAATGAAATAGCTTATAAAACAAGATTAAATAAGGAAAAAATCATTTATAACTTAAAGCTTTTAGAGAAGATGAATGTTCTTGTTTATGATATGGCAAAGACTATGAATCAAATGATTTTTGTACAGAATAGAATCGATTCTAGGTATTTATTATTGTCTGATGAAAATTATAAGAATAGGAAGCAAGTTGCGGAAGAGAAGTTAGATGCAATGATTGAATACGTTAAAAACAACAATAAGTGTAGGAATAAGTTTATTATTAGATATTTTATTGATAATTCATTTTCTAAACGTTGTGGAAAATGTGATATTTGCTTAAAAAGAAATGATATGGAGGTTAGTGAGTATGATTTTGACGCAGTGATTGAGAATATAAAACCTTTTTTGCAAAATGAATTTAGAACTATGGACGAGTTGTTGTTTATTGTAAAAAATGTTGACGAGGATAAGATGCTTAAAGTATTAAGATGGTTGATTGATAGAAATAAGATTATTCAGGAGGGGCTTAAGTTTAAGTGGAAATAGTTTTTGTTGGAGCGTTTTGAATTTTATTAAAATATAAAAATGCTTCATTACCTATATTAAATATTAGATCAATTATGGATAGGTTTTTCATAAATTGTAATTTAGGAAAAAACACTTGATTGTATTCGGGGAATATTATATTTTGAGTAAATATATTATGTTGAGTTTCTTTGAAGACATTTCTTAAGTCAATTATATTGTGTTCATAATTTTTGATGTATGAGTTTGTATATTTTATTTTAGATGTTTCTATTTTTAGAAACTTAAATATTAGGATTAGAAGTTGGTTGTTAAGGTCTATAATAAATTTATGTTTTTCCTTTAGTATATTTTCTATATCATAGAAAATGTATTCAAAAAATGGGGCATGAGAGTATGCTGTAGAAATTGTTTTTAGATGGTAACTAACCCAGTCTGTTTGGTAAGAAATTTTCATATCTTTTGTATAAGAGAAGTTGTTATTTTTTTTTTCTATAGGTACAGATAAACATATTATCCCATTAGAATTAACAATATTAGATCTGTTTCGAAATGTTTGTTTTGGATAATTTTCGTATAATTCAATTTGTACTAAGTTAGATGTTAATAGTTCATAGTAATAGTATATATTTCCGAAATAGCTTGTGGGTAATATTTTTATTTTAGGTTCAGTCATGGTATTTATTATTTCTAATATTCAATTTAATTTATAAAAAAAATAAATAATATAAACAAGGATAATGTTGTTATGCTTTTATACAAACAATGGCTTGGATAGTATTACCAAGCCATTGTCTTTTTTAACAAGCTTTAAATTTTTAAATAGCACAATAGCGGACCCCAAATAAAAGTTGTTGCTTATTGTTATTTTTTTATGATTTTAACATTAACTAAGCATAATAGGCATAATCAGCATTAGAAGATCTTCTTCAGGCATGTCCTTTTCTGTATTTTTTAATATGCCAGCTCTGTTTGGTGCAGACATTTCTAGCAATAATTCATTCCCTTCATAATTAGCTAACATTTCTAATAGTAATTTAGAATTAAATGCTATTTCTAAATCAATGCCATCATATTGGCAAGGTATTCTTTCACTTGAAAAATTAGCATAATCAATATCTTCTGCAATAACATTTAACTCTTGACCAGTTATTTTTAGTCGAACTTGATATGTTGATTGGCTCGCATATATTGAAGCTCTTTTTAATGTATTAAGTAATGCATTACTTTCAACAATAAGTTTATTAGGGTTTTCCATTGGGATTACAGCTTGGTAATTAGGAAATTTTCCTTCAACTAATCTGCAAATTAATTGGATGTTATTAAACTTAAAAAAAGCATTAACTGAATTTGACTCTACCTTTACTATACTTTCTTCTTTTGTCAATATTGATTTTATTATATTTAAAGGTTTTTTTGACATTATAAATGAAAATTCTTCTGTATTTTTTACATCTGTTCTAACATATTTAACTAAACGATGTGAATCTGTTGCAACTAATGTTAGTCCTTCATTATTTATTGCAAACAAAACTCCAGACATAGCAGGTCTAAACTCATCATTACCTGTTGCAAAAATAGTTTTGTTTATTCCTTTTGCAAGTGTTAATGAATCTATTTCAAAAGAATTAGCTCCTTCAAAAACAGGAATTTTAGGAAAATCTGCAGGATTTTGACCTGGTAGTTGGTAACGACCTTCGCCTGTAGATAGCTCTATATTAAATGTTTCATTATCAACTAAAAATGAGATTGGTAGTTCTGAAAAAGTTTTTAATGTTTCTAATAATTTTTTTGCAGGTATAGCTATTTGTCCTTCTTCGCTTGATTGAATCTCTAAAGTAACATTCATTGTCGAATGTAAATCTGTAGCTGTTACTGTTACAGAATTACCTTTAATGTCAAACAAAAAATTATCTAAGATTGGTAAAGAATTATTTGTATTTATTACACCAGCAATGGCTTGTAGATTTTTGTACAATAAAGTACTTGATACTATAAAATTCATAAGTTTAAGTTTCTAATTTTTAATTAAAAATATGTAAGTACAAAATAAACGCTTTTTTATGAAAAAAAAAAAAAAAGTTATTAACAAGTTTTACTTAAAATTGCAATAAATATTTATCAAAACATAATGCAACAATGGCAAATTATTTGACAAATAAATAAAGCCTACTTATTTCATTAAAGGTAGGAAGAAAAGGTTGATTTAGATTACTTAAGTTAGATATATAGTAAATTAATACTCATCTTCATTAAATAAGAAGTCCTCCCTACTTGGATAGTCTGGCCAGATGTCTTCTATATTTTCATAAATTTCCGTTTCATCGTCTAATTCATTAAGGTTTTCTATTACCTCCATAGGAGCACCAGAACGGTCAGCATAATCAATTAATTCTTGTTTTGTTGCAGGCCAAGGTGCATCTTCAAGCTTTGAAGCTAATTCTAAAGTCCAATACATGAGATCTCAATTTAGTTTGTTATTTAAATTCATTACAAATAATATGCAATAATTTACAAATGTAATAGTTTTTATTTAAAAAAAATCTTTTTTATTTTATTTTTAATAAATAATCTTTGATTGTCTAGTAAAATATAGATAGAAGAAATTACACTTTCATAATGTATTTTTTTTCTTTTGTCCTAAAATTAGGCTTGCACATACAAATTATAATAATAAAAATAACAGTAATCTTAATTTTAAAATTACCTTAATTATTTTTAAAATTAATTAGAAACAAAGATAATTAAAATGGAATAATAATTAAAATAAGAATAATTCTGTTTTAAGAAAAGTCGTAACTTTGTCAGATTAAAACCAAAAATTAAGATTTATGCAAATATCCCCAATTCCTTATGGTAAACAAGATATTACAGATAAGGATATAGAAGCAGTCGTAAATGTATTGAAAAGTGATTTTTTAACACAAGGGCCTTCAGTTGTAGAATTTGAGAAAAAATTTGCAGAATATATAGGAGTTAAATATGCTGTAGCGGTATCTAATGGAACTGCAGCTTTGCATTTGTCAGCTTTAGCTTTAGATGTTAAACAAGGAGATAATGTTATTACTACTCCAATTACATTTGTAGCTTCGGCGAACTGTATAAAATATTGTGATGGAAATGTGTCGTTTACAGATATAGATGCAAAAACATATTTGCTAGATATTGATAAATTACATTCTGTTCTTAAGAGTTTTCCAAAGGGAACGTTTAAAGGAGTTATACCTGTTGATTTTGCAGGTTATCCAGTTGATTTAGAAAAGCTAAGAGAAATTGCAGATGAATTTGGATTATGGATTTTAGAGGATGCATGTCATGCTCCAGGTGGATATTTTATAGATTCAAAAGGAGTTAAGCATAATTGTGGTAATTGTGATTATGCAGATGTGGCTATTTTTTCATTTCATCCTGTTAAGCATATTGCTACAGGGGAGGGTGGTATGATTACAACAAATAATGAGGATATTTATAACAAATTATTGCTTTTACGCACGCATGGTATAACAAAATCACCAGAGCTTCTTACAGAAAATCACGGGGGTTGGTATTATGAAATGCAAGAGTTAGGGTTTAATTATAGGTTAACAGATATTCAAGCTGCATTGGGGATTAGCCAATTAGATAGAGCAAAAGATGGTATTGAAAGAAGAAGGGTTATTGCATCAAAATATAATTTAGCTTTTACAAATACAAAGCTAAAGATACCTTTTACGGCTAATGATAACTATACTCATGCTTATCATTTATTCATTATTCAATATGAAGATAGGCTTGGATTATATAATTATTTAAAGAGTAATAATATATTTACACAAGTGCATTATATTCCTGTTCACCTTCAACCATACTACAAGGCACAAGGAAATAATAAAGGCGATTTTCCTATTGCGGAAAATTATTATGAACATTGTTTGAGTTTACCAATGTATCCATCATTAACAGATAATCAACAAGATTATGTTATAAACACAATTTTGGAATATATAAACAAATAATCATGGAAACTTTAAACGCAATATTTAAACGCAGAAGTATAAGAAAATATAAAGAATGTGAGGTTGCTCAAGAAAGTATTGATACAATATTAAAGGCTGGAATGCAAGCACCAACAGCTCGCAATTTACAACCTTGGCATTTTATAGTGATAAATAAAAAAGAAATTTTACATGAATTATCAATAATTCATCCGCATGGTAAAATGCTCAAAGAGGCTGCGTTTGCTATTCTTGTATGTGGAGATAAATCTATTGATGAAACTGAGAGTTATTTAATTCAAGATTGTTCTGCTGCAACCCAAAATATGCTACTTGTTGCGTATGACATAGGAATTGCTTCTGTTTGGTTAGGAGTGCATCCTCGCAAAGACAGATTGAATGGGATTATAGATTATTTTAAATTACCATATAATATTATCCCAATATCTTTAATTTCGTTTGGCATTTCAAATGAGCAGAAAGCTGGAGAAAATAGATATAATCCAGAAAGAATAAAATATAATAAATGGTAAGTAATAAGGAGAAAATATATTATGTATTCAAGTACAACACAATTTAGGGTAAAATATTCCGAAACGGACCAAATGGGTTATGTTTACTATGGAAATTATGCTCAATATTACGAAATAGGCAGAGCTGAGTTATTTCGTAATATAGGTATTTCGTATTGTCAGTTAGAGGATGATGGTTTCTTTATGCCTGTATCAGAAATGTATATAAAATATAAAAGACCTGCGAAGTATGACAATTTATTAACAATAAAAACAACAATAAAACAAATAAAGGGAGTAAGAATTTATTTCTATTATGAATTATTTAACGAAGACGATAAATTGCTTAATTATGGGGAAACGACAATGTATTTTGTTTCAAAAAAAACAATGAAGCCAGCTAAACCTCCTGAATGGTTTGTAAAAGAATTGAGTAAATATATAGAGTTTGAAGAAGACGAAAAAAATAAAAATTATGGATTATAAAAATTTGTCAGATAAGGTATGTAATATAGCACTTGAAGCAGGTAACTATATTCAAGAAAAAGCAAAATCATTAAAAAATAAAGATGTAGAAGTAAAAGGCCTTAATAATTTTGTTACTTATATTGACAAGAAATCAGAAGAGTTAATTGTTGATAGATTGTTAAAACTATTGCCAGAGGCTGGTTTTATAGTTGAAGAAAATTCTATTGACAAAAAATCAGAAGATTTGGTTTGGGTTGTAGATCCGTTGGATGGAACAACTAATTTTATACATGGAGTACCATGTTATTCGATAAGTATAGCTCTTATGAGAAAAGGAGAAGGAGTAATAGGAACAGTTTATGAACCAAGTAGAAATGAAATGTTTCATACTTATTTTGAATGTAATACATATTTGAATAAAGAAATAGTAAGGGTTTCGGAAGTAAAAACCTTAAAAGATTCATTGCTTGGAACGGGATTCCCTTATTATGACTATGAAAAATTAGATACTTATTTAGAATTATTTAAATATTTCATGAAAAACACACATGGAGTGCGTCGTCCAGGTTCTGCCGCAGTTGATTTAGCTTATGTTGCATCAGGACGTTATGATGGGTTTTATGAATATAGCTTAAAGCCATGGGATGTTGCAGCGGGTCAGCTATTAGTGAAAAATGCAGGTGGTTGTGTTTCAGACTTTTCTGGTAATAATAATTATTTGTTTGGAGAAGAAATAATAGCCTCAAACAAATATATTTTTGAAGAATTTAAAGATGTTATAAAAAGATATTTTAAGTAATTCATGTATTTTATTATATTTAGAGTATATATTAATATTTTAATTTTCATTATAGTTAAATGATTATAAATATAGTTTACATAGCTAATAGAGCATTGTATTATTATAGTATTTTCATTATTAAATAAAATATTTTTTTTGTATAAATAAATTTTTAATTATATTTTTTTTTAACTTTGCATTTTTAAATGCTATAAACGTTTAAAAAAGTATTAATTAACGGAATTATTAACCTTAAAAAAACTAATGACAGGATTAAAAATCATGG
>MEOD01000068.1:76010-78006 GCA_001768555.1 Bacteroidetes bacterium GWF2_29_10 | reverse complement strand
TTGCTAATTATTTTTTTTTGTGAGTGTTTTTTTGATGAAAATCTTAACGCTTAATCTGGGATTAACAAAAGTGCTGTTTTTTTTATTATTGTTTTCATTATTATGATTATTAAAATTAATTATCACGCAAATATAAAAAATAAAAATAATATTGCAATACTAAAATTGTTAGTATTATGACTATTATTTAATAAGTGATTGAATATAAATGTAAAAAAATATTTAAGTAATGCTTATTTTCTTGCACCAATATTATTTTTTATACTAATTTTGCTGAATAATAAAAAAAGTATATAGAACATAATTGAGGACTATTTATAAATTCAGTTCTTTTTTCTCAAGAACAAAATTTAAATGACATAATAACTAAAAACCTTAATAACTTTATTATAAAAGCATAACGTATAGCAGTGATGAATAAATTTAATACAAATACGATATCAATAGTTTCTCCTGAAGTTTTATCTACGTTTATCCCGTTAAATAGGAGCAGAAGAAGCTTTCTGGCTTACGTCAGGTGTTCGTATAGACATCAGGCTAATGGGTTTACGAATACACATGTCAATTAGAGGGCAGGGAATTCTTTTTGAACGGGGATTGCGAGGTATAAAAGTATTGATAGATGGGATTCCTGTTAATGACCCAACTGGTTTTGCCGCTGATCTATATAATGTTGACTGGGGATTAGTTAATAATATTGAAGTTTTACGAGGTACTTCTGCTTCTATTTATAGAGGCCGTTCATCTGCAGGAATTCTTAATATTTCGACACCAGATAAATATGAAAAATAATTTGGAGGTAAGGTTAGTTTTATAGGAGTTTCAAATAATTTTTATAAAGAAAATGTTCAGTTTAATGGGACAAAGGATAACGTTAGTTACCTAGTATCATATTCCCAAACTAATGGAGATGGATATAGTAACCATACACGCTTTTGGGGCAATCACATTTATGAAAAGGTAAAATGGAATTGTTCGAACAAACTAAATGTTACACAGGTTTTTATGCTAACAGATTATTTTAATCAAAATGCAGAAGGTTTGAATATTGATCAAGTTATAGAAAATCCTAAACAAGCTAATCCTGATAAAAATTCATATTAATCTGGTAGTATACGAGAGTTTTTTGGAGGCTTAAAGTTCAACTTTTAAATAATTCAAAATTAGCAAGTCCTCAAAATTGCTAATTTTGTTAATTGGGTTAAATTAAGGATAATTTTGCGGTATAATTATCTTGACATGCTAAGTTTTTATTGAAAAAAGGGATTTTAAATAAGTATAGAGCTTTAGCAAATGCTATATGAAAAAGCTTTATGATATATTTTACTCTTTAGCAATCCTAATAGACCTATTTATCTACCTTTTAAAATATTTAAATTAAAAGATGGAGATTATTTGGGTTTGCAAAAAGAGTAAACTTTATTTATTTTTTTTTAAATTGTGAATTGTAATAAAAATGTATTATTTTTGCAGTCGAAAAAAGCGGATGTGGCGTAATTGGTAGCCGCGCTAGACTTAGGATCTAGTGCCTCACGGCGTGGGGGTTCGAGTCCCTTCATCCGTACTATATATAGCCCCGCAAGGGGTTTTTTATTTTAAAAGTAGTAATGAAAAAAACAGTTATTAGTAAATGGAAATAATAAGAGAGAATAAAGCAGAGTTAAATGATATTATAAAGATATCTATAAGTCAAGATGATTATAAAGATAATGTAAATGGAGTTTTGAAGAAATATCAAAAGACAGCCAATATCCCAGGGTTTAGAAAAGGTATGGTTCCTTTTGGCATGATACAAAAGATGTATGGTAAAGTAGCAAAATTAGAAGAGATTCAAAAGGTAGGAGTTGATGCATTAAATAAATATATAGATGACAATAATATTAAGTTAATGGGAGAGCCTATTCCAGAGGCCTTAGAAGAAACTGCTTTTGACTTATTAGATGATTTTACATTTAACTTTGAAATAGGTATTCAGCCAGAAGTAGAAGTAGATTTG
>MEOD01000068.1:22680-76002 GCA_001768555.1 Bacteroidetes bacterium GWF2_29_10 | reverse complement strand
TAGAATTGTTGTAGAAGACAAAATATTAGAAGAAAACATAGCAAATTTACAAAATAGATTTGGTAATTATGATAAATTTGAGGTAGCAAATGAGACATCAATGATTCATGGAGAATTTGTTGAGTTAGACAAAGATAATAATGCGACGGAAAGATTAAACTCAACATCAATTTATATTGATAAATTAGATAATGAAGAAATAGAATTAAAGAATAAACTTATTGGCTTAAAATTAGGAGAATCTATTGAATTTGAAGCATCAATGGTTAAAAAATCGAATATTTCTTTATGGTTGGGAATAAAATTGATTGATGTAGATTCAGTTAATAAAATAAAGTTTACAGCGAAAGAAATAGTAAATATTACACCACAAGAAATTAATATTGATTTTTTTAAGAAAGTTTTCCCAGAAGATAATATAGAAACCGAAGAAGAATTTAGGACTAAATTAAAAGAGATAAACCAAGAAGAATTTAATAAGATTACGGATCAAAATTTTGTTGAAGAAGTAGTTGGGAAACTAGTAACAGATATTAACTTTAATATTCCATTGGATTTTTTAAAGAAATGGATTACTTATACAAATAATGATAATGCAGAAATAACAGAAGATGTTATAGAAAAAGAAATGCCTAATTTGGAAAAGACATTTAAATCACAAATAATAGAATCGACAATTCTAAAAAATAATGGATTTTCACTTAGTAATGAATCTATTTTAATTAAGGCAAAAGAAATAATGAAACAACGTTTTGAATCGTATGGTTATTTTGGAATAGATGAAAAAGTCATAGAAGAGCAAGTTGTTGAGTTTTTAAAAGTAGAGAAAAACCATAAAGGAATAGTTGATATGTTAGTTAATGAAAAATTATTAGAAATTTTTAATAATTCTATTAAGATTAATGAAAAAGAAGTTACTTTTGACGAATATAAAAACTTAAAAAAATAATTTTTATGTCATTTAACGAAGAGTTTAGAAAATATTCAATTAAGCACCGAGGTATTAGCAGTCTAGCCCTTGATAAATATATATCAATTTCGTCAAATTATATTTCACCTACTATAATAGAGGAAAGACAATTAAATATAGCGACAATGGATGTGTTTTCACGTCTTATGATGGATAGAATTATTTTTTTAGGAGTTCCTATTGATGACTATGTTGCAAATATAATACAAGCACAGTTATTATTTTTAGAATCAGTAGATTCACATCGAGATATTCAAATCTATTTGAATACTCCAGGAGGTTCTGTATATGCAGGTTTAGGTATTTATGATACAATGCAATATATAACTCCAGATGTTGCAACTATTTGCACTGGTATGGCAGCTTCTATGGGTGCAGTTCTTTTATGTGCGGGGACTAAAGGGAAGAGGACGTCATTAAAGCATTCACGGGTTCTTATTCATCAACCTATGGGTGGAGCTGAAGGTCAAGCATCAGATATTGAAATAACAGCAAGAGAAATACAAAAACTCAAAAAAGAGCTTTATGAAATAATTTCATGTCATAGTGGACAGACATATAAAAAAGTTTGGAATGATGGAGATAGAGATTATTGGATGACAGCAGAGGAAGCAAAAGAGTATGGAATGATAGATGAGATATTAAAGAGAGATAAAGAAAAAACAATAAAGAATGGCTAAACAACCCAAGGAAGCTTATTGTTCTTTTTGTGGACGAGAAAGAAAAGATACTCGTCTTCTTGTAGCAGGCGAAGAAGGACACGAAGGACATATTTGTGATATTTGCATAGATAAAGCCCATAATTTATTGAAAGAGGAGTTAATTTACAAAAGTAATTTTAACTATTCACGCCTAAGGCTTTATAAACCAACTGATATAAAATCATTTCTTGATAAATTTATCATAGGACAAGATGAAGCGAAGAAAGTATTGTCTGTTTCAGTATATAATCACTATAAAAGAATTACTCAGTCTTATTTTAAAGCAGATGATACTGAGATAGAAAAATCGAATATTATATTAGTAGGAGAAACAGGAACAGGAAAGACATTGTTAGCGAAAACGATAGCGAAGTTACTACAAGTTCCTTTTTGTATAGCAGATGCGACTGCTTTAACAGAAGCAGGTTATGTTGGAGATGATGTTGAGAATATTTTAACACGTTTACTACAGGTAGCTGATTATGATGTTGCGTCAGCTGAAAGAGGTATAGTTTTTATAGATGAAATAGACAAAATAGCAAGAAAAGGAGATAGTGCTTCTATAACAAGAGACGTTTCTGGAGAAGGAGTACAACAAGCTTTATTAAAGATTTTGGAGGGTTCGATTGTAAATGTTCCTCCACAAGGAGGACGTAAACATCCTGAACAAAAAATGATTCAAGTGAACACCCAAAATATATTATTTATTTGCGGGGGGGCTTTTGATGGTATTGACAGGAAAATAGCTAAAAGAATACAAACAAGTATTATAGGTTATAAAAATAAACAACAAGAAGATGTAGACCAAAACAATCTTTTAAAATATATATCTGCTCAAGACTTAAAAAGTTATGGATTAATTCCAGAACTAGTTGGTCGTTTACCAGTATTATCACATTTAAATCCACTAGATAAGACTGTTCTAAGAAGGATTTTGACAGAACCATCAAATTCTATTATAAAGCAATATGTTAGACTTTTTGAATTAGATAATATTTCTGTTTTTTTTGAAGATGCTGTATTAGATTTTATAGTGGATAAAGCGATTGAATTTAAATTAGGAGCAAGAGGTTTGCGTTCTATTCTTGAAGCAATAATGCTTGATGCAATGTTTGATTTACCATCTGAGCACAAAGTTAAAGAGTTTGTTGTAACTTACGAATATGCTAAAGATCAATTAGATAAAACGTTAAAAGACAAACTTAAAGTCGCTTAATTATATAATTTTTAATTATGATTAAAATTATTTTTCCTGACAGTAGAGTAGTAGAATATCCAAAAGGAATCACTGGATTGGAAATAGCTACGCAAATAAGCAATAGCCTTGCAAAAAATGTACTTGGTGTGTTGTTTAATGATAAAATAATAGATGCAACTTTACCAATATATACGGATGGCAGATTTAAATTATTAACATGGGATGATGAAGGAGGTAAGTCCGTTTTTTGGCATTCTTCAGCTCATTTAATGGCAGAGGCAATAAAAGAGCTTTATCCTACTGCTAAATTTGCTATTGGTCCAGATATTGAGAATGGATTCTATTATGATATAGACTTTATGGATGAAAGTATTTCTTCAGATAACTTTGATGTTATAGAGAAGAAAATGTTGGAATTAGCAAGAAAAGAGCAAGTTTTTGAAAGAAAAAGTATATCAAAGCAGGAAGCTATAACTCTTTATAAGTCAGAAGGTAATAAATATAAGTTAGAATTAATAGAAGATTTAGAGGATAATAATATATCGTTATATGTTTCTGGGAGTTTTACAGATTTATGTAGAGGTCCTCATTTGCCTCATACAGGTCATATAAGAGCTGTTAAACTGCTAAATATAGCAGGAGCTTACTGGAGAGGTAATGAAAAAAATAAGCAGTTAACAAGAATATATGGGATAACATTTCCTAAACAAAAAGAACTAACTGAATATTTAGCAATATTGGAAGAGGCAAAAAAAAGAGACCATAGAAAATTAGGAAAAGAGTTAGAACTTTTTGCATTTTCTCCAAGTGTTGGAATGGGATTACCATTATGGCTGCCAAAAGGTGCCGAACTAAGAGAAAGATTGGAGAATTTCTTAAAGAAAGCACAGAAGAAACATGGTTATTTGCCCATTATATCACCTCATATAGGAAATATTGAGTTATATAAAACCTCAGGTCATTTTCAAAAATATGGAGAAGATTCTTTTCGCCCAATAACAACTCCAGTTGAAGGTGAAGAATTTTTTTTAAAACCAATGAATTGTCCTCACCATTGTGAAGTTTACAAGATAAAACCAAGATCATATAAAGACTTACCTATAAGATTTGCTGAATTTGGAACAGTTTACAGATACGAGCAAAGTGGAGAACTTCATGGATTAACACGTGTTAGAGGGTTTACTCAAGATGATGCTCATATATTTTGCACACCAGAGCAATTAAAAGAGGAATTTATTAAAGTTATAGATATTGTTTTATATATATTTAAAACTCTTAAATTTGATAATTTTATAGCACAAATATCCTTAAGAGATGTCAATAATAAAGAAAAGTATATTGGAACAGATGAAAACTGGGAAAAGGCAGAAAATGCAATTGTTGAAGCTGTAAAAGAAAAGGGATTAAACAGTTTTGTAAAACATGGAGAAGCTGCTTTTTATGGTCCTAAGCTTGATTTCATGGTTAAAGATGCTATAGGGCGTAAATGGCAATTAGGAACAATCCAAGTTGATTATAATCTCCCAGAACGATTTGAACTGGAATATACTGGAAGTGATAATCAAAAGCATAGACCTGTAATGATTCACCGAGCCCCTTTTGGTTCTCTTGAAAGATTCGTTGCTATTTTATTAGAACATACTGGAGGGAACTTTCCTTTATGGCTAACATCAACACATGCAATGATAATTCCTATTAGCGACAAATTTATAGATTATGCTAAAAATGTTTGTGATTTATTGCAAAATAGTGATATTCGTGCCGAAATTGATGATAGAAATGAAAAAGCTGGAAAAAAAATTAGAGATGCAGAAATGAGCAAGACGCCATTTATGTTAATCATTGGGGAAAAAGAAGAAAATAATAAAACTATTACAATAAGAAAACACGGAGGTGCAGACTTAGGAGAAATGGTAGTAGAAGACTTTACTAAATTTGTTCATTTGGAAATTTCAAATGAGACAAGTGATATTAATTAATTTTTTATAAACTAAAATTGGAGGAAAAAAGTTATAGCAACGATTAACACAACTAATAAGCCTAAAAGGACTGATAATCAATACAAAACTAATGAAGGAATTTCAGCTCCCGTAGTAAGAGTTGTTGGTGAAAATATAGAAGATCAACAACAAATTTTGCCTCTTCGTGACGCTCTTAAATTAGCCGATCAATTAGAATTAGATTTAGTTGAAATATCTCCAGGCGCATCGCCACCTGTATGTAGAATAATTGATTATAGTAAGTTCTTATACGAGCAAAAGAAAAAACAAAAAGAAATTAAAGCAAAAACGGCAAAGATTGTAGTTAAAGAAATTCGGTTTGGACCTAATACAGACGAACATGACTTTAACTTTAAACTAAAGCATGCCATTAGTTTTTTATCAGAAGGCTCAAAAATAAAAGCAGATGTTTTCTTTAAAGGTAGAACAATATTATACAAAGAACAAGGGGAATTAATATTGTTAAAGTTTGCTCAAGCTCTTGAAGCGTATGGCAAAGTTGAACAGTTACCAAAACTGGAAGGGAAACGTATGATTATGTTAATTGCTCCTAAAAAAACGAAATAATAATTTAGTAAAGAAATCAATAAAGATTAAATAATGTATTCTTTAATATATTATTAATTAATAGTATTAACTATTGGGCAGATTTTGGCATTTTTTAGTGTGTAATACTAAACCGCTATCATAATTATAGATTTAATCCAATGAAATAAAGTTATTGATTTTACGTTTTTTTTGTAAAGATTTATTAATTGTTCTGACAATTTTTGTTCAACCTCTTCCATATCTTTGAAAGTTGTATTTTAAAAATTTCCTTTTTCTCTTATATGGTGCCATAAATTTTCAATAGGATTCAATTCTGGGGAATATGCTGGCTGAAATAAGGGAACTATATTATCCCACTTTTTAGTATTACAAGCTATTTAATTCGTTGTCCATTTTGTAATGTAACAATAAATGCCTGAAATTGTTGTTGTTTTAGTCTATTAAGAAGTATTTTAGCATCTTGCATGTTATAATATTCTCCTGTTAAGCATTTATAGAAGCCATCTTCATCATGATAAAAAACTATACTCAAATCGGGATTCATTTTTTCTATGGATTGTAGTAATAAAAGATGTTTGTCTACAGGTTTCAAAAAAGCTCCAACTTGAATCATGTATGTTATTTCTGCGTTTTTATTTAGCTCTTTAAAATACTTATCTAATTCAATAGGAATTTCATTTTCTTTGTTTTCTGTTGAAATACTATTATTTGAAATATCACTATCTTTTAGATTATCTTCTATTAATTGTCTTTGTCCGTTAATAAATTTTACTACAAAAGCTTGCATTCCCATTTGCTGAATATTTGCACATAATTGTTTTGCGTTTTCAATATCGTCAAACACCCCAGCATTATATCTATAATAGCCGTCATTGTATTTTTTGTATGTAATTTTTATATTAGAGAAATTACTTTCAATTCTTTTAAATATTCCTTTTGCTACTGATGTTCTTGAAGCTCCAACTTGTACTGAATATTTAACTCCATTAACGATTTCTGTCTCTTTATATAAATCCTGATTTAACAATTTTTGTTCATTTGCTTCATATTTTAAATAATTATTCAATTCTTCTGAAGAAATTTCTTTATCTCCATCAAAAGCTACAATAATTGCATCAAATCCATTGTTAATTATTTTATTTTGCATATCAACAGCATTATCTATATTATTAAATTCCCCTGTATTGTATTTAAATACACTATCTTTTTTAGATAGATATTCAGCTATTTCAATATCGCCAATTTTTATTTTTAATGAGTCAAAAAATGTTTTTGGAAGTTGGACTTTTGATGCTCCTACTTGAACTTTATATATAATATTTTTCTTAGCTTTAAATCCTTTTTCTGTAATTTTAGTATCAATATCATCAATTGATACATTATATAAGCTTGCAGTATCAGGAACTTGTTTGTAATCAAAAGTAACAACTTCAAATTCTGTACGACGGTTTTTTTGGTGCTCACTTTCTGTTTGTGCATTTTTTATAAGCAACATTGATTCCCCATAAGCCATAGGAATGAGTCTGTTTTTTACGATCCCTTTTCCTATTAAATATGTAACTACAGCTATTGAGCGTTGTTGTGACAATTTCATATTGTAATTTTCGCTACCACGTTCATCCGTATGTGAATTTATTTTAACTGCAAGATTGTCATTGATTATCAAAAAATTGAATAGTTTATCTAATTCAAATCTGGATTCTTTTTTAAGTATTGTGCTGTTAAGATCAAAATAAATATTTTTAACTTCTTTTGGCTTGTTCAATTCTATTTTTTCAAGCTTTACATCATTTACTATCTGTTGATTTTCAACTTTTATTTTTTTCTCTGCTTGAAAATGACCTTTATGTGTTGATATTAAATCATATTCATTATTAGCAGGGATTTCTAGGCTATATTTTCCTTCTTTATTAGTAATAGTTTTATTTAATACTTCACTTTTCTGTGCTATTAATACTTGAGTGCTATCTAACGGTTTGTTTGTATCATCTGTTATTGTTCCTGATATATTAACAATGCTTTCTTTTAAGATATCATTATTTATTTCCGAATTATTTTGTATTGGCACGTCTGGAATAATATTGTTTGATTTAGTTTTGTCTGCTAGATTATCAATAAATAAATCCTCAGAAATAGTCGATGCCACTTCTTTAACAACTATATTATTACTATCAACTTGTTTTTCTTCAATAGGAGGTTCTATTGGTTGTGTTGTTGTATTATATTTTTTATCATCTGGTAATACTTCGTTTATTTTAGAAATATTTTCTTGTTTTGCTTCCATTTTATTTTGCAGCTTTGAAGCAACAAGATCTTCATTGGTAAATTCTTTTTCTAATTTAAATACATCCTTTATTAAATTTTCAGGGGTTTTGTTATAAGTTGAAATACCAACCTCTATACCTCGATAGTTTTCCTTTCTTAATAATATAGAATAATTTTTTGATATTGGCAATTTTGTTTTAAAATTACCTTGCATGTCAGTTAATCCTGATGTTATATTTTCTCCATCAGAAATAATTCTTATCAAACAATTATCTATAGGACTATTATTGTCTACTGCATGTACAACTGAGCATTCATATTCAATTGCTGTTTCTGGTTGAGTTTCTACTATTTCTGTTTGAGAAACTGTATCTATTGTTCCTGGTTGAACCTCTACTATTTCTGTTTGAGAAACTGTATCTACTGTTTCTGGTTGAACCTCTATTATTTCTGTTTGTGGAACTGCTTCTATTTTGGGCTCATTTATAGTTAAACTAGAATCCGTATTTTTAGGCTTTGGTAACTCAATTATAGTCTTCTCAATTAACGAAACTATTTTTATTGTATCCTTATTATTTTTGTTTATCTTTAATTCTAATGGCTCGTAATTAGCTTTTTCAAAGCTCAAGTAATATTCATTTTCAAAACCTTTAGTTATAGATGTACTAAAATTCCCTAAACTATCTGTTTTTAAGGTTTCTTCTAATTTACCATCTTTTTTTATATCTATATATACATTTGCTAATTTTACTCCATTGGATTCAACAGTCCCATTTATATCCAATGATTTATCTTTTAATGCTTTTAGTGCTTTTTTATCAGTGTCTAAGATGACTTTTGGGAGATTTATTTCTTTATCATCTATTGTTTTTATCATTATTTCTTGAGTAATGTAGTTTTCTTTTTCTATAGATATTTTATATTCTTTGTTTAATTCTAACGAAATGTTTATAAAGTTATCAATAGTTTTTGATTCAGATAAAAGGTTATTATTTTCTGAAATTTTTACATTAGCTTCGTTTATAGGCGCTCCCTCTTTGTCAAATACATTACCTTTCACAATAACTTCAGGCATATTACTTTTTAGCTTTATATTTTCTTCTATTTTAGCAAATGGTTTTCGTCCTATTGTTGAAATTTCTATAGTTTCGGGTTTATATTTTTCATTATTAACAACTATTTTATAGTTATTTTCAGGTTGAAGTTTGTATGAGTATTCTCCATGTTCATTTGTTTGTATTTTATCTATTAATCTATTATTTATACTATCAATAGCATAAATTTCTAAAGTAATATTTTCTAAAGGCTTTGTATTGTTAGATACAATTCCATATAAGTCTATAACCCTTTCTTTAACAAAAAGTTTCCCTCCTTCGCTAATTATTAGATAATTTTTATCTTTTTCTAAAGGTGTTTTAAATTTATATATTCCTTCATTTCCTGATGTTGTTTTTTCTATTAAAGTATTATTAGACACTAAGCTAATAGTTGCGCCAATAATTGGATCTTTAATTGAGTCATTAGAATTAACTATTGTTAAATAGCCTTTTACTTTAAATTGATCTTGATTTTGCTGATTAGCTTCTATTTTAATTTTTACTTTATTTTCTTCTTTATTTTCATAATATACTATACTTAAAAAGTCTTTTCGCATCATCCCTTCCCTAACATCAAGTCTATATCTAACATTATTAGGCAATAATAATTTATATTGTCCATTTTCTGGTTTAAAATTATAGTCCATTACATTGGATTCTTCTTCCGTCATATAGAAATTTATTCCATCATACAATGCTTGGTCTTTTATCTGAAAGATATTACCATTAAAAACCAATAAAAAAGGCTCTTTTTTGATAAAACTTCTTATATTGTCTAGTTTCCTTTGATCTTCAAAATGGTCGGTACTATAAAAACCTCTAAAACTTTCTGGATCTATGCATATCCCAAAATCATCACTAACTGTATTTATCGGTGGTTTTAGATTCTCACAAGTACTCCATTGATTATTTTCAAATTTTGATAAAAATATATCTAATCGACCCATACCTGGATGAAAATCAGAGGAAAAAAACAACATGTTATTTTGATATATGAAAGGGAATAGTTCATTCCCCGAAGAATTAACATTATCTCCTAAATTTTCTGGCATTCCCCATTCTTTTTTTATTTCATCATAAGCGCTCATATAGATGTCTGCTCCTCCAAAACCGCTTGGCATATCTGACATAAAAAACAACTTTTTCCCATCTTCTGATAACGTTGGATGACCTATAGAATAATCAAAACTGTTAAACTTTAGAATGTTTGCTGCTTTTGACCATGTCCCTTGTGAATCTTTATATCTATGCCATATTTGCAATGTAGTTTTAATTTCATTTGTCTTTTTATCTCGACTTCCTCTTACTGTAGTAGTGAAAAACATTTGTTTACCATCTGCGCTAAAAGTAGAAGGTCCTTCCTGATTAAAAGTATTTACTTCTTTTAAATTATTTAGAGTCGGAGGGTCTGCATATACGTCTGCAATATATAAATCATTTAATACCTCATCCCCAGTTCCTGTTATATCTATTAGCTTTTTTGTCGCTCCTTCTCTGTTCGACGTAAATACAACTTTATTATTATAAAATACAGGGGAGTACTCCGATGCGGAAGTTGTCATTAATTCATTCAACTTTACTACGTATTCAGGATTCATTAATGATTCTGATAGCCATTTCTCTGCTAATTTACATGATTCTATTAAATTTTGTGACATGGGGTCCGTTGGCGACATCTTTTGATATTTCTCTAATTCCTTAATAGCATCATCAAATCGTGACGCATTTTTTAATGATATAGCATATTTCTTAACGTAATCAGGATTTTTTTTGTCTTGCTTAATAAGTTTCTCATACCAAACAATAGATTCATCAAATTGACCTACAATCCTATAACATGTAGCTAGTTTGTCACTTGCGTCAATCCTGTCTTTTTTGTTTCCTGTTTTTGTTACATTTAGAAAATAAGGAATAGCTTCTTCATATTGGTTTTGATCATAAAATGCATTAGCCTTATCATAATCTGTAAATTGGCATAAAGAAACAAATACAAAATATAAATTTAATACTATAATAGTTAATACTCTAATAATAGTTAGTTTTTTCATTATTAAATTTTATACTAAATTAAAACTCAAAAATAATAATATTAATTGGAATAATTGATTTATATTAAAAAAAACCATTCATGTTAGAAATTAAAAACAAATGTGATCAAACCCAATATAATTATTTATAAATAAATAAAAAATTATTGCTATTTTACGAATTATTATAAAAAAAGTTTTATTACAAATTTCTAATAGTAAAACTACCATTTTAATAAATACGATGATTATGTATAGTGTTTAAATAAATTAACAAAAAATAAAATCTCAAAAATTAATATTTTTTTTTGTTTTTAATATTTTTGTATATCTTTGCAAAATAATTCTTGTCCGGTTGTGTAATTTTCGGCAGCACATTTGGGTATTCCCCAAAAGATTTAGGTTCGAATCCTAATCGGACAACAAAATAGTTTAAAAGGAAATGAAGGGGGCTACAAGCCCCCTTATTGTTTATATTTTTATGATAATAAAATTAGAAGATCAAATAAAACAACTCTTGGATGAAAAGTTTAAAGATACTTATTATTATTACATTTCAGTAAAATTAAATTCAAGAACAAAGGATATCTTGATTAGTGTAGATAATGATAAATCAATAACAATAAAAGAGTGTACGGATATTCATAGGTATTTAAAGAAAAATATAGGAGAAACTTTAGAAAATTATAATGTAGAAGTGTCATCGCCAGGATTAATGGAGGCAATAGTTGATGATAGACAATATAATAAAAGAATAGGAAAATATTTAGAGATTATAACAAAGGATAATGAAAATTTTACAGGCAAGGTTGTTGGGATTGATGATAATTATATTTTATTGGAGGTAAGTGTTAAGCCCAAAAGTAAAAATAAAGCTATAAAGGCTACAGATGTAAGCATTGTAAAAATAGATAAAATAAATATTAATATAGCAAAAGAAGTTATAACATTTTAAAAAATAATTTAAGATGAAAAAAGGAAAAATACAAGAAGCTGGAATAAATTTGGTTGAATCATTTTCTGAGTTTAAGGAGTTTAAGAATATAGATAAGACAACATTAATGTCGATACTTGAAGAAGTATTTAGAAGTATGATTTTAAAGAAATATGGTACGGATGAAAACATTGATTTCGTTATAAATATAGATAGGGGAGCATTAGAGATTTGGCGTAATAGGAAAATCGTAGAGGATGATGAATTTGAGGATGAGATTTTAGAGATTCCTTATTCAGAAGCGATAAAAATTGAACCAGACTTTGAATTGGGAGAGGAAATTTCCGAGCCAATCCAAATGGATGATTTTGATAGACGTTCGATATTATCATTACGACATAATTTAGCTACAAAAATACAATCAATAGAGAAGGAAGAAGTATTTAAGTTTTATAAAGATAGAATAGGAGATTTATTAACAGTAGAAGTTTACCAAGTATTAAAAAGAGAAATAATAGTTCAGGATGATGATGGTAATGAATTAATTTTACCAAAATCAGAGCAAATACCAGCAGACCATTATCGAAAAGGAGATAGTTTAAGAGCTGTAATAATAAATGCAGAAATGCGAAATGGGAGTCCTGCAATAATTATTTCGAGGACATCAAGTTTGTTTTTAGAAAAGTTATTTGAGACAGAAGTTCCTGAAATATTTGATGGATTAATTACAATAAAGAAAATAGTACGAGTTCCAGGGGAAAGAGCCAAGGTTGCGGTAGAGTCTTATGATGATAGAATAGATCCAGTAGGAGCATGTGTAGGAATGAAAGGTTCACGTATTCATGGTATTGTTAGAGAATTAAGGAATGAGAATATAGATGTAATTAATTACACGACTAATCCCTCGTTATATATATCAAGGTCTTTAAGTCCAGCCAAAATATCTTCTATTAACATTATTTCCTCAGAAGGTGTTCTAAAAGCGGATGTTTATTTAAAGCCAGAACAAGTTTCTTTAGCAATAGGTAAAAACGGTTACAATATCAAATTAGCGAGTAAATTGACGGAATATGAGATAGATGTTTATAGGGATACAGATGAAGATGTTGATGATGTTGATTTAGATGAATTTGGAGATGAGATAGAAAGTTGGATTATAGATGAACTCAAGCAAATAGGCTGTGATACAGCAAAGAGTGTTATCAATTTAGGAGTAGAAGACTTAGTAAATCGTACTGATTTAGAAGAAGAAACGATAATAGAAGTTATAAGAGTATTAAAAGAAGAATTTGAATAACTTATTTTATTTAAATATTAATTAGTATTTTTACCGCTGATTTTAAAAAATAAATATGGCAGAAGGCACAAAAAGGTTCGCAAAAGTTGCAACGGAGTTGAACATAACACTTGCTGATATACAGCAATTTCTCACAAAAAAGAGTGTAAGTATTATTGTTTCAGCGAATACAAAAGTAGATGAAGATGTTTATACAATGCTTTTAAAAGAGTTTCAATCGGATAAAAGTGTAAAATTAGAACATGCAACCAAGATGCAAGATGTTGTTGCAAAAAAACAAGAGCTCATTATAGATGAAACACCTTCTGTTAAAGAAGAAATTAAACCAGAGAAAGACGATACCGTAATTCTAATAAAAGATACGGCTATCCATAAAATGGAAGAAAAGACTCCTAAAATTATAGGAAATATAAATGATATTCAAACAAAAAGTAAATCAACATCTAATCTAAAAAAAGAAACAATATTAGAAGAAGAGTTGCCTCTTTCTAAAGAATTAAAAGATTCTGATAATGAAGTAAAGATAGAATCTCCAAAAGAAGAAGTTGCAGAGAAAGAGAACATGCTTAAAGTAGAAGTTGTTGAAGATAAGTCAAACAAGATAAAAAAAATAGGTAGTTTAGATTTGGAAAGTCTTAATAAAAAGAAAAAGAAAAAGACAGAAAACACAACAACTAAAACGAAAGAAAAAACGGAACTTACAAAAGATGTTCATCTAAGTAAAAGTAAAAAGAATGAAGAAGTTCAACCAAAAGAAGAAATATCAGAAACTCCAAAAGAAGAAATAATTGAAGCGAATCCGATAAAAGAGGTTATTTTAATTGAAGAAGAAAAAGAAACTACAAAACAGATTGCTATTGAAGAGGAGAAGATAATAGTTCCAGATACAGAACTAAGCAAAGAGTCAAATATTTTTAGAACCAAAGTTAAGAACTTAGAGACTCCAACTGTATTGGGTCAAATGGCTATTCCTGAAAAGAAAGAGAAGAAACCTATAGCATCATCAGAGGATTACAAAATAAATAAGAAAAAGAAGCGAAGGAGAATCAATAAGGATTTAAAAGAAACTCCTGATAATAAAGAGCCAAAGGTTCTTATTGCTAAAGAATTAATCAAGGCTTCTCCTAATGATGCAAAACCTTTAGATAGAAGCCAGAGTAGAATAAGTAGTCCAAAACCTGCAAGTAAGGTTGTTGATAAAAATAAATTTAATAAAAATATAAGTAATCGTGTAGCTAAGCCAGAACTTACTGAAGACGAGATAAATAAACAAATAAAAGAAACGTTAGCTAGACTTAGTGATAATGCTAAATCAAAATCATCCAAATATAGACGATTAAAAAGAGATACAGTAAGTAAACAACAGCAAGATGAGCTAGATAAATTAGAAGAAGAAAAGAACATAATAAAAGTAACGGAATTTGTTACAGTAAGTGAGCTAGCGAGTATGATAAATGTTCAGGTCACACAGATTATTTCAACATGTATGTCATTAGGTCTTTTTGTATCAATAAATCAGCGTCTTAATGCAGAGATTTTATCAATAGTTGCAGAAGAATTTGGTTATAAGGTTGAGTTTGTTAGTGCCGAGATACAAGAGCAAATAGATATAGTTGATGATGTCGAAGATGACGAGCATCGTTCTCCTATAGTTACAGTGATGGGTCATGTAGATCATGGAAAGACCTCATTACTTGATCATATAAGAAATGCGAATGTTATAGCAGGAGAAGCAGGCGGAATAACCCAACATATAGGAGCTTACGAAGTTACTTTAAAAAATGGGAAAAGAATAACATTTATAGATACACCAGGTCACGAAGCGTTTACAGCAATGAGAGCCAGAGGTGCTCAAATAACCGATATCGCAATTATAGTAGTTGCGGCAGATGACAATGTCATGCCACAAACAAAAGAAGCGATAAATCATGCTCAAGCTGCAGGAGTTCCTTTAGTATTTGCAATAAATAAAATAGATAAACCCTCAGCTAATCCAGAGAAAATAAAAGAAGAATTGGCGGGTCTGAATTTGTTAGTTGAAGATTGGGGAGGTAAATATCAATCGCAAGAAATTTCAGCAAAACAAGGATTGAACGTAGATAAATTATTAGATAAAATATTATTAGAGGCAGAGTTATTAGAGCTAAAAGCTAATTATGGTAAAAATGCAGTGGGTACTGTGATTGAATCTTCATTAGATAAAGGGCGAGGTTATGTTGCTACAGTTTTAGTAAGAAATGGTTCGTTAAGAGTTGGAGATACAGTAGTTGCGGGATGTTGTTTAGGGAAAATCAAAGCGATGTACAATGAAAGAGGAGTGCGTGTAGATGTAGCAGGACCATCAGTACCTGTACAAATTTTAGGTCTTAATTCGGCTCCACAATCTGGAGATAAATTTAACGTCATTAGTGATGAGAAGGAAGCGAAGAGTATTGTTAACAAACGTACCCAATTACAAAGAGAACAAGGATTAAGAACACAAAAACATATCACATTAGACGAAATAGGAAGACGTATTGCGATAGGAGATTTTAAAGAACTTAATATTATAGTAAAAGGAGATGTTGATGGCTCAATAGAAGCTCTTTCAGATTCATTAATTAAACTTTCAACAGAACAGATTCAGGTAAATATTATTCACAAGGCTGTTGGTCCGATAATAGAATCAGATGTTTTATTAGCATCTGCTTCAGAAGCCATAATAATAGGATTTCAAGTTAGGCCAACTCCAAGTTCAAGACGTTTGGCAGAAAATGAAAAGATAGAAATAAAAACTTATTCTATTATTTACAATGCTATAAATGAAATTAAGGCAGCAATGGAAGGTATGCTAGCTCCGAAAATAGAAGAAAAAATAGTTTGTAATGTAGAAGTTAGGGAAACATTTAAAATAACAAAAGCAGGAACGGTTGCAGGTTGTATTGTTTTAGATGGTAAAATGAATAGAAACACCAAAATACGACTTATAAGAAATGGTATTGTTACTTACACAGGGGAATTATCAACATTAAAACGTTATAAAGATGATGTTAAAGAAGTGTCTTCTGGTCAAGAATGTGGTTTAACAATTTATAACTTTAATGATATAAAAGTAGGAGACATTATTGAAGGTTATGAGGAAATTGAAGTAAAGCCGAAGCTATAGGTTTGTAAAAATAGTTATTAAAAGCAGTATCTCACTAAGTGTGTAAACTAAAAAGTTATTCTGAAATTTTTTCGACCTCCTTCAAAAAGGTCGAAAAAAATTTAGGAAATAACTTTTTTATTAACTTTACACATAAAAACATGAAAAAAGAAGATTTATTAAACAGCGACTTTTTTAAGCAATTTAATTCAGGTCAAGAATTAAATGATTTTTTGAGTCAGATTCAAAAAAGGGGATTAGAACAATTATTAGAGGGCGAGTTAGATGCGCACTTAGGCTATGATAAGCACCAAACTTCTGAAAATAACAATTACAGAAATGGGCATACAACTAAAAAGGTGAAGACTTCACTTGGGGAAACTGAATTACAAGTTCCCAGAGACCGTGATTCCACGTTTAATCCAATGATAGTGCCTAAAAGAAAAAGTATTGTTGAAGGCATTGAAAATGTCATTGTTTCGCTTTATGCAAAAGGGATGTCAAATAGCGATATTGAGCAGCAAATAAGAGAAGTTTATAATTTTGATGTATCTACCTCAACTATTTCAAGAATTACGGACCGTGTTAGTAATGATATTATTGCATGGCAAAACCGTCCATTAGAATCTGTTTATCTGATAGTTTGGATGGATGGTATTGTATTTAAAGTCAGAGAAAATTCAAGAGTCATTAATAAAACAATTTATATTGCTGTGGGCTTACGAAAAGATGGACACAAAGAAGTATTAGGTTTATGGCTAGGGCGGAATGAATCGGCTGCTTTTTGGATGTCAGTTCTAACCGATATGAAAGCAAGAGGGGTGGAAGATATTTTAATTACAGCTACTGATAATTTGAATGGATTTACAGATACCATTAAAAATGTTTTTCCTGATTCTACAACACAAATATGTGTTGTTCATCAAATCAGAAATGCATCAAAATACGTTGTGAGGAAGGATAAAAGAGTATTTGCACAAGACATGAAAGGTATTTATAATGCACCTACAAAAGAAGCAGCAAAGGCTGCTTTAAATGACTTTGCAACAAAATGGTCTGACAAGTATTCATATGCAGTTAGAAGCTGGGAAAATAACTGGGAAAATTTAACTGCTTTTTTTGACTTCCCAGTGGAAATTAGAAAAATTATTTACACTACTAATCTTATTGAAAATTTAAATGGAAAAATCAGAAAATACACCAAAAACAAGCTCTCATTCCCAACAGATGATGCAGTCTTAAAGTCAACTTATCTGGCTCTTAGAGAGGCTACAAAAAAATGGAGCATGCCTATCAATAACTGGGGTATTATTCTTAATCAATTTTTAATTATTTTTGCAAATAGATTAAAATATTAAATAATTATACTTTTTAGTTTACACACTTTATTGGATAGTGTCATAATTTTTTAAGAGAGGAGGTATATTATGAATGATAAACAAGAGAATTTTTTAACGATGTGTAAAAATGTTTTGAATTATTTGAGTTCTTATGTTGAGATATGGGGTGATAATGTTGTTTTTTCGGCGTCGAGGTCTGCGCTAGAGGTTAATATTTCTCAAATTAATGAGTTTAGGAATATGCAAATGGTTGTTATAAAGGGTTTTGCTGTTGATAAGTTGAGGAAGAGGGAGTTGGTTTGTAAGAGTTTGATGTTTATTATTGGAAGGATACAGTCGTATAGTGCGGTTGTTGGTAATATTGGTTTGAGTAAAGATTTGAATTATTCTTATAGGAGTTTGATTAGGATGCGAGATAGTTTGTTGGGAGGTATTGTGAGTGATGTTTTGCTACATGCCAATATTTTGTTGTCGGAATTGAATGTTTATGGTGTTAATAGTGTTGTTTTGGATGATTTGCGTGCTTTGTATTTGAGTTATGAGAGTGTTTTGGGTCGTCCGCGAGTGGCGATTGCGAATCGAAAGACAGCTACTGACAGGTTGAAGAAGTTGATAAGGGATACTAGTAGGGTTTTGTGTATGCGATTGGATAGGGATGTTGAGGTTTTTATGTTTAGTCATCCAGATTTTTATAATGGTTATAGGAATGTTCGTTTGATTGTTGATAATGTTGGTCATAAGGTTAAGATACGAGGTGTTGTTAGGGATTTTGTGACAGGTGGGGTGATAAGGGGAGTTTTGGTTAGTTTGGTTGAAAAGGATTTTAGTGTGAAGACGAGTAAGTATGGTGTTTTTTCGTTTAAGGGGTTGGAGCCGATGAGTTATTGTTTGGATTTTAAGAAGAGGGGTTATAAGGATGATTTTTTGGGAGCGGTGAAGGTTGAGTCGGATAAGATGACTAGGGTGGATGTTAAGATGAAGAAGGATTTTGGTTAGTTTTTTTTAAGATGTCGCCTCTTCGAGGCTTTTAAATTTATTTTGAGTTTTGTTCCACGAGCTTACGCTCATGGTTACTAAGATTTCGCCTCTTCGAGGCTTTTCAAATATATGGAACGTTGATGTGGCGGATGCTTCGCAATGCGGATTTACACGGATTTTTTTTTAAATTTTGCTTTTTGGAGGCGATTTTTTTTAGATGTATTGTTTTTGGAGGAGTTCTGAAACGGATTGGTCTATTTGTTCTTTTCGTCGTAGTTCGTCGAAAAGGTTTAGGAGGTCGTTAACTTTGAGTTGTTTTTTTTCTTCTCCTGATTTGTCGAATACTATTTTTCCGTGATCCATCATTATAATGCGGTTTCCGAGGTTTACGGCTTGTTGCATTGAGTGTGTAACCATTAGTGTAGTTATTTGGTTTTCGCGGATTATTTTTTCGGTTAGTTTGATTACGATGTTTGCTGTTTTAGGGTCTAGTGCTGCGGTGTGTTCGTCGAGGAGAAGTATTTTTGGTTTGTTCCAAGTTGCCATAAGTAGTGTTAGTGCTTGTCGTTGTCCTCCGGATAGTTTTCCGATTGCTGTATCGAGTCTGTCTTCGAGGTTCATGTTTAGGTTTGCGACTTTTTGTTGGTATTGGTTTATTGCGGATGTACGTAGGGCTTTTGCGAGCCCACGAGAGAATCCTCTTTTTGCTGCCATAGCGATGTTTTCTGCGATGGACATGTCTGGAGCTGTTCCACTGAATGGGTTTTGGAATACTCGTCCGATGTATGTTGCGCGTTTGTGTTCTGGTAGTTTAGTTATGTTTATTTTGTCGAGTTCGATAGTTCCTTTGTCAATGTTGTGAGTTCCGGCGATTGTGTTGAGTAGTGTTGATTTTCCGGATCCGTTTGTTCCGAGTATTACGACGAAGCTTCCTTCTTCAATGGTAAGGTTTATATCTTGTAGTGCGTGAAATTCATTAATAGTACCTCTGTTGAATGTGAGGTTTATGTTTTTAAGTTTAAGCATATTTAGGAGTTTTAAACTTTTTAATAATTTTTGGTAAAACTAAAGCGATGAAAACGAATAGTGCTGTTATGAGTTTTAGGTCGTTTGGGTTTATTCCCCAGCGTAGGGCGATTGCGACGAGTAGGCGGAATAGTACGGCTCCCATTATTGCTCCAGCAATAAGGTATCCGAGCGAGAATTTGCTTATTAGAGCTTCTCCAATGATTACGCTAGCTAATCCCCAAACGACCATTCCTATTCCCATTTGTACGTCAACGAATCCTTGGTATTGAGCGAGGAGAGATCCAGATAGTGCGATGAATCCGTTGGAAATTCCAATTCCGACGATGATCATTGTTTCGGTGCTAACGCCGAGTGCGCGTATCATTTGAGGGTTGTTGCCAGTTGCTCGCATTGCGGTTCCATATTCTGTTTTAAAGAAGTGGAAAAGAGCAAGAGCAATGATAGTTATAAGTGTGAGTGATAATATCAGGACATATAGGTCTTTTAGGGCAACTTCCCAACCGAGTATGTCGATTAAAGAAGAGTTTCCAAAGATTGCAATTCCGATGTTTTCGAAGTTAGTTATGATTGTTTTTACGTCCATAAGTGGGAGGTTGCTTTTTCCCATTACGTGGAGGTTTATTGAGTATAGAGCTGTCATTACGAGTATTCCAGCGAGGAGGCTGTTTATTTTGAATTTGGTGTGAATTATCCCGGTGATTGTTCCAGCGAGGAATCCTGCGGCGAATGCGGCCATAGTTGCGAGAATAGGGTTTGTGCCAGCAATGAGTAGTGTTCCCGTGACTGCTGCGCCGAATGTTAGTGAGCCTTCGGCGGTTATATCAGCGATGTTGTATATTCTAAAACTAATGAATACGCCTAGTGCAAGAAAGGATAGAAGTAATCCTATTGTTATTGAACCTATTAGTAATCCCATAATTTTTTTTTCTTATTGTGTTAATTCTTTAATGTTAGCTATCCAGCAATGTCCTTTTGTAAATTTGCTTTCACCGGAGCCATTGATAATCCTGTCGTCATTTATTAGATGAAGGATGTCAACGAGTTCTTTGTTTTCGAGCAAGTCTTTTAGCATTTCGGACAGGCTTGTTGTTCTTTTTTTCAAAGGCATATAGTCGAAAATGGCTGCGTGAGAGTGGGCGAGGAGGTCGGATGAAGTTGAGTTTAAAGGTCGGACAAATTTATTTAGTTGTCCTTGTTTGTTTTTTGTTACGATTCCAGTTACGAGTGTCAGCATTTTTTCATATATTGGCTCTGTGTTGAAATATAGTTTTTCTTTAATTTCGGGATAGTCGAAAATGTTTTGAGTTGAGTTGTTTGTTTGTGTGTTGATGGCTGCGCCAATGAGTCCGTCGGTTTCTGCGATCATTACATAGAAGTATGTTTCGTAGTTAGAGATTTGGCTAATGCTTTGCAGTATTGAGCTTAATGTTGCAGATTGTTTTCCTGAGTCGAAATGAATACTTTTGGAGAATGTTCCTTGGCATGTTATTCCGTATAGCATGTTGATTACAGGGATAAGGTTGCCAGTTTTCAGGATGAAGTCTGGTTTGTGTTTTGAATTAGGAGGGAGGTATGCGACGAAGTCATGCACGGCAATAAATTCGCCGAAGTTGTTGTTGCAATCGTCGTAGTTTGTAGCGATGCATCCCATTCCGATGCCGTATTTATTTCCATTGAATTCTAATGATAATGAATCGTCTTTGCTGAAATTCATTGATGTTAATTTGTCAGGATTTCCATAAACGGAGCATTTCATTTCGCTTTCGTTTTCTTCAAATATGTTAAAAAGAATGTTTGAAATTGTAATTTCTTTATTTTTTGGTTTAGCTTCGTGTTTGACTTCGTTGGTTTCTTTATGCAAGAACATATCAATCAATCCTGCGAGGTCTAAAACGGTTTTAACATTTTCGGAAATAGAAGATAGTGTTAGTTTTCCGTTGACAGAATGTAATTGTTTGTAAATTTTAACGAGAACTCTAATGCCTGCAGAGCTGATGTATTCGATTGCGGCCATGTCAATAGCAACGTTGTAATATCCAGCTCTAATGTCTTCCTCAACAGAAGAAGCCAACTGCTCAGCACAAAGAGAGTCGAGCCGTCCTTCAATTATAATGTTTACGGATTCGCTTTCTGTATGCGTTTTGTTAATAATCAGATTGGTTGACATAATTTATTATTTTATTATTTCGTTAGCTTCTTTCAATAATTTTTCTGGTATTTTCAGATTATATTGCTTTACAACTTTCATGTTGATTATAAGATTTGTTTTGCTTACATATTCAAAAGGGATGTTTTTAGGGTTTTCGCCTTTAACAATTCTATCAAACAGTTTTATAGCATCAATGCCTCCGGTGTAATAATCTCGAGCAATACACATTATTGCTCCATCTTTAACTTGTGTGCTTACAAATGAAAATAGAGGTTTCTTTGCTTTGTTAGCGGCATCGAGTATTGAAGGAAATGATATGCAACTTGTGTTGTCGTTTATTTGGCAAACCGCATCTATTCCTTTTGATACGAGAGTTTTTGCAGCATCGGATACTTCGTTAGTGCTAGTTACGGGAATTGAAATTAATTTGATATTGTTTTTATTGCATTCTTGCTTTAAATAGTCATGATATACTACTGAGTTTATCTCAGCAGGAACAAAGATAGTGCCTAGTGTTTTAGCATTTGGCATTACTTGTTTTATGATACCAATCATTTTCTCAAAGTTACTGAAAGTAGAAACGCCCGTTATGTTGTCTTGATGGTTGGTGAATGATTTGCCAGCGCCAGCAGCGACAGGGTCGGCAACCATTGAGAAAACTACAGGAGTGTTTTTGATTTTTTTAGCGATAGCTTGAAGAGGAGGTGTTGATGTTAATAGCACTATGTCATATTTTTCTGCAGTTACGGCGTTGATAATAGAGTTTAAAGTTCCAATATCGCCGTTTGCATTCATTATTTTAAGAGAGAAGTCTTTGTTTATTTCGTAATTGTATTTTTTAAATCCATCCATAATCCCTTTTTCGCATTCTTCGGAAACAGGACTGTCAACATAATGAACGAGGACAAGTTTTAGTTTCTTTTGAGGTTTAGATGATGTTGTTGATGCCGTATTTTTTTCCATTTCTAGAATTTCATTAGGAAATACAATTCCTTTTTCTTTAGCCTTTTTGTGGTTAAGCGATATGCTTTTTTGCACGAAGTTTTCGAAAGGAATGTTGGCTGGTTTTTCTCCAAGTAAAACCCTTTTTAATAGTTTACTTGTGTACTTTCCCGTTTCATACCAACCGATACCTACGCCCGCCATTGCTCCTTTGTCAATAAATTCAACATCATTAACAATAATTGGGACATTGCTTTTATCCATATTTTTGACAACCGCATCGAATGCTTGCATAACGGTGTTATCTCCAGTAATCCAAAGAACATCAATATTCTTTGAACAAAGCACCTGCGCTGCTTGAAATACTTCGGCTGTATTTGTAATAGTAATCTCTTCAAGCTTTAAACCTTGCTTTTTAAAGAAGTCTCTGGAAGAAGCAATTACCTTTCGGGAATTGGCCTCCGAGGAATTATATATTGTTCCTACAACTTTTGCTGAAGGTTTAAATTTTTTGATAAAATCAACCGTTTCTTCAACAGGAGGAAATGAACCAACGCCAGTTACATTAGGATAATGGTCGTCAAAACTCTTGCCTGCACCCGCTGCTATTGGGTCATACACAAAGGTAAATACTACGGGCTTTTTCTTTACAGCCTTGATGGAGGCTTGCAAGCAAGGAGTGGATGAAGCCATAATGAGATCAACATCCTGATTGTCGAGATTTTGAAATACGGCAGGAATAGAGGCAATCTCTGCATTTGCATGTGATTGTACCAATTCGAGGTTTTTCCCTAATACAAATCCATCCTCAGCTAAACCATTGATAACTCCTTTCATACAATTGTCCCAAGCAATTTCGGGAGCAAAATATCCAATTCCAATCTTATATACTTTGCCTTCTTGCAAAGCATTTGTTTGCTTAATATCTTCTGTTTTCTTTCTGTTGTTTAAGTCGGCAACAAGTATTATTATTGAAGCAATAATTATAAGAATTATCCCTCTTAGCGTGTTTTTCAAAGCATTTATAAGCATAGAATTTAAATTAATGAAACAGCACAAAGTTAGAATAATTATTAAAAAAGCAAGAAATATTTGAATGTTTTATTTTGAGATAGATGGTAGAGTGGGGGTGGAATTGCGTTTTGTTAATATATTTAGAATAAGTTATGTATTTGGGAGAGTGATATGGTTGTATAAATAGTGCATTATAACACTATTGAGAGCAGGTCTAAGTAGTCTAAATGTTATCAATTGAAAAAATAATTTTAGACATTATTGTTTAGAATAAAAAAAAAAGTACATTTGTCTAAAATAATAATTACAAGATTTTATGATAAGTTTTGAGAAGTTTATATTACCAAATGGATTGCGTGTTATTTTGCATGAGGATTTAGCAACGCCTTTGGTAGCGATTAATGTTTTATATGATGTTGGGTCGAAAGATGAAGATCCAAATAAGACAGGTTTTGCTCATTTATTTGAGCATTTGATGTTTGGAGGTTCTGTAAATATTCCTAAATATGATGAGCCTTTACAAAACGTAGGAGGACAGAATAATGCATTTACGAATACTGATATTACTAATTATTATTTAACATTGCCTAAAGAAAATATAGAAACTGGTTTATGGTTGGAATCTGACCGTATGTTGGGGTTGGCATTTTCGGAGAAGAGTTTGAATACTCAAAGAAAAGTAGTGGTGGAGGAATTTAAGCAGTCATATTTGAATCAGCCTTATGGAGATGTTTGGTTAGAATTAAGGAAGCTAGCTTTTCGAAAACATCCTTATAGATGGGCAACGATAGGTAAAACCCCAAGTCATATAAGAAATGCAGAGATGGAAGATGTTAAAGCTTTTTTTAAGAAGCATTATAATCCTTCGAATGCAATTTTATCAATATCGGGAAATATTTCAATAAAAGAAACATATAAATTAGTAGAGAAATGGTTTGGAGGTATTAGTGCTGGAGAGAAATATAATAGGATTTTGGATGAAGAGCCAGAGCAAATATCTGCCAGAGCAAAGGCTATTACAAAACCAGTTCCTTATGATGCTTTATATATAGCATATCATTCGCCATCACGTTTGGATAAAGATTATTATGCTTCTGATTTAATTTCAGATGTTCTTTCAAATGGATATTCTTCGCGGTTATATCAATCTTTAGTAAAAGAGAAGAAAATGTTTAGTGAAATAAATGCTTATATAACAGGAGAAATAGAGTTAGGTGTTTTTGTTATTTCTGGGAAGATAGCTGAAGGCGTTGTTATAGAGAAAGCGGAAGAAGAAATAGAGAGACAGTTGAGTTTACTTAAAACGAAAAGTATTTCTAAAGAAGAGTTAAGCAAAGTAAAAAACAAAATAGAGGCAAATCATACATTAAATGAAATGAATGTCCTTAATAAAGCAATGTCTTTAGCTTATTACGAACTTTTAGGGGATGCTAATAAAATTAATCAGCAGGTAGAAATGTATAGAAAGGTTTCACAAAAAGATATAAAAAGAGTTGCTCAAGAAATATTCAAGCAAGAAAAAGCCAATACTTTGTATTATTTATCAACAAAAGAATAATTATTAAATGAAATTAAAAAGAGAAATAGCTCCTGAAATAAATGAAATAAAAAATATTGCATTTATTCAACATTCGAAGTTTCTTCTTTCTAATGAAATTCCTATTTATTCTTTTAAGTCAGGGACTCAGGAAATAACAAGGATAGAATTTGTTTTTAAAGCGGGTAATTATTTTCAAAAAGCTCCTTTATATGCTAATACAACAAATCGATTACTTAATGAAGGAACAAATAAATATAACTCAAAACAAATTGCTGACATAATTGACTTCTATGGCGCTTATTTAGAATTAGAAGTGGATAATGATAATGCTTACATTACTCTTTATTCTCTAAATAAATATTTAGATACAACTTTGGAAATAATGGAATCTATCATAAAATTTTCGAATTTTCCTGATAATGAGTTAGAAACGTATTTAAATAATAAAAAGCAAGCTTATCTAATATCCCTTCAAAAAGTTAGTCATATAGCTAGAAGAAAATTTGCGGGATTAATATATGGAGAAACACATCCTTATGGGATGCAAGTAAGTGAAAATACTTTTGATGAAATTAAAACAAAAAATTTAACTGATTTCTACAAAAAATATTACTCTTTCAATAATTGCTATATAACAATATCTGGGCTATTCCCTGAAAATATTTATGATACTATAAATGGAATATTTGGAAAGGATAAGTGGGGGAAAGGTAATTCTACTGATTTTAATAAACAATTTAATATTGCAGAAAAATCTACAAATTTTATAAAAGTAGACAATGTTATGCAGTCTTCAATTCGTGTGGGTTGTCATACAATTAATAGGCTACATAAAGATTATATTAAATTGGTTGTTATTAACACCGTTTTGGGGGGGTATTTTGGTTCTCGATTAATGTCCAATATAAGAGAAGATAAAGGTTATACTTATGGTATTGGCTCTGGTGTAGCTTCATTTCAAGCAGGGGGTATGTTTTATATTTCAACTGATGTTGGAGCAAAATTTACAAATAAAGCGATGACTGAAATTTATAAAGAATTAGACTTGATTTGTGATAAGGAAGTAAGTAAAGGAGAGTTAGAAACCGTTAAGAAATATATTATAGGCAATTTAATAAGAAATGCCGATGGTGCGTTTGCTATGGCTAATATTTATAAAACAATTATTGATTATAATTTACCTGAGGATTATTTTAATTATTTTATAAGTGAAGTGAATAATTGTTCAGCAAAAGAATTATTAAAGATTGCTCAAAAATATTTAAGCAAAGATAAAATGACAGAGCTTATTGTTGGGCAAAAGTAATTGGAAGCCTTGTAAAGTTTTATATAAAAGACATTATTTCATCTATGTATTTTCTGCTATTGTATAGGCGAGGAACTTTATGCTGACCTCCTAGTTTTCCGTTGTTTTTAAGCCATTTAAAAAAAGTGTCTTCACGGACTATTCTTATTAATGGTTCTTTTAATATCATATTATGATAGCGTTTTGCTTCATAATCTGAATTTAATGATTTTAGAGCATTGTCTAGTACTTCTGCAAAGTAATCAATATTCTCAGGTTCTTTTTCAAACTCAATAAGCCATTCGTGAGCTCCTTGTGATTTGTCGGAAAAATATAAAGGAGCGACAGTGTATTCTTTAATCAAACATTCTGTTTTTAAAGATGCTATTGCTATTGCTTTTTCTACATTCTCTATAATTAATTCTTCCCCAAATGCATTTATGAAATTTTTCGTTCGTCCTGTAATTCTTATTCTAAAAGGGTTTAAAGAATGAAAACGAATGGTATCTCCTATTAAATATCGCCACAATCCTGAATTAGTTGAAATTACTAATGCGTAGTTTTTATTTAGTTCAACTTCTTCTAATCCTATAGTTTTTAGATTCCCTTTATCAAAATCCTCCATAGGGATAAATTCATAAAAAACCCCATAATCTAACATTAGTAACAAGTCTTGAGAATCGGGTTCATCTTGAATGCCAAAAAATCCTTCTGATGCATTGTATGTTTCTAAGTAGTTTATTTTCTTTTTTATGCAAGATTCAAACTGGGCTTTGTATGGTTCAAAGTTTACTCCTCCATGTATAATTAACTCTAAGTTTGGCCATACTTTTGTTAAGCAATCTTGTCCAGTATAATCTAATATACCTTTTATTAAGACTAACATCCAAGAAGGAACTCCAGCTATATTTGTTACATTTTCTTTTGATGTTACATGAATCATTTTTTCTATCTTTTCTTCCCATTCATGCATTAAGCTTATTTCTATATTAGGTGTCCTATAAAACTCAGCCCAAAAAGGAAGATTTTGTATTAGTATTGCAGATAAATCGCCGTAGAATGAATCACTTGATAAATTGTTTATTTGATGACTACCTCCTAATGTTAATGCTTTACCTTCAAATAGTTTTGATTCAGGTTGGTTGTGGCAGTAAATAGAAAACAAGTCTTTTCCACCTTTAAAATGACATTCTTCTAATGATTCTGTTGTTACTGGAATGAACTTACTTTTATCATTTGTTGTTCCTGATGATTTTGCAAACCATTTTACTTTGGATGGCCATAATATATTTTGTTCGCCTTTTATTTGTCTGTTTATGTATGGTTTTATTCCTTCATAATCTAATACGGGGACTCTTTCCTTAAATTCTGTTATTGTTCGAATACTTTTATAGTCGTATTTTTTTCCCCATTCAGTGTTTTTTGCAGTGTCTATTAAATTTCCAATCCATTCATTCTGAACTTCTACTGGATATTTTTTAAAGAAGTCTATTTGATGAATTCTTTGCTTAATTATCCAAGAAACTAAAGAATTTAATATTGGCATCTATATCTTACTTTAAATTATTAATAGGCTGTAAAAGTAATCTATAAATCGTAAAATATCAAAAAAAAAGCTGTAATTTAATATTACAGCTTTTTTTTTGATATTTTTAATTTTTTTACTTTGATAATTCTTTTCCTTTTTTCTTTTTATCTAACCACATAATTATGTCATAAGAAATTGGAGAAGCATTGCATATAGAAGAATAAGTTCCTACAATCATTCCTAATAACATTGCAAAAATAAATCCTCTTATAACTTCACTTCCAAAGAAGAAAATGGTAGCTAAAACTAACAGTACTGTTAATACGGTGTTAATTGTTCTACTTAAAGTTGCATTTATTGCATTGTTAATATTATTGTATAAGCTTTCTTTCTTGTGTAAATCTAAATGTTCACGTATCCTATCAAAGATAATAACTGTATCATTAATTGAGAACCCTACAACTGTTAATATTGCTGCTATAAATGATAAATCTACTTCAAGTGAAAATGGCATTATACTATAAAATAAAGAATAAGCACCAATTACTATGGTAGTGTCATGAACAAGCGCGCCTATTGCTCCTATTGCATATTTCCAGCTATTAAATCTTATGAATATATATAAAAAGATAATTATTATTGCCAAAAGTATTGACCAAATGGCTTTGTATATCATATCTGCGGCAACTGTTGGTCCTACTTTTTGTGAACTCATTATCTCCGATTTAGCATAAATTGGATTTTCATTTAATGAATTAATAAGTGTTTGTTCAACCTTATTATCTGCATCTATGGAATTATCATTGATAAGGTATTTTGTTGTTATTTTCATTTGGTTATTACTACCAAATGTTTTTACTTCTGCATTGCTTAATGGACGAGACAAATGAGATGCTAATTCTGATGATTTTACATCTTCATGGAATCTTACTATATATGTTCTACCTCCTGTAAAATCAACTCCAAGATTAAATCCTCTTGTGAAGATAGATGTTAAACTAATTACAATTAGAATAGAAGATATTACATAATAAACCTTTCTATTTTTTAAAAAGTCTAAGCGTATTTTTTTATAAGCATTTGCTGTGAATTTATTGTCAACTTTTATATTCATATTTCTGTTTAACATCCATTCGAATATTAATCTTGATAATAATAATGCTGTAAACAATGTTGTTAAAATACCTATAATTAAAGTTGTAGCAAATCCTTGAACAGGACCTGAACCAAATATATATAATACTATTGCTGATAAAATGGTTGTTACGTTGGAGTCAATAATTGCAGAATAAGAATGCTTATATCCATCTTCTATTGCTAAACGCATTCCTTTACCTTCTGCTAATTCTTCTCGCATTCTCTCATAAATGATGATGTTTGCATCAACCGCCATACCTAAAGTTAATACAATCCCTGCTATTCCAGGTAAAGTTAATACAGCTCCTAAAGAAGCTAAAATTCCCATCATTAAAAAAACGTTGGCAAGTAATGCTATATTAGCAACCCAACCACCAGTATTATAATATAATCCCATAAATATAACAACTAAGAAAAAAGCTATTATAAATGATATTATTCCTGTATTTATAGTTTCTCTTCCTAATGATGGTCCTACAATCGCTTCTTCAACTATTCTTGCTGGTGCCGGAAGTTTTCCTGCTTTCAATACATTTGCTAAGTCTTTCGCTTCATTTAAATCAAATTGTCCTGTAATTGATGAACGTCCGTTAGGAATCTCATTTTGAACTGTTGGAAATGAATATACATAATCATCAAGAACTATAGCTATGCTTTTTCCTATATTTTCACTTGTCAAACGTTTCCAGATTCTTGCTCCTTCGTTATTCATTGACATTGAAATTTCATTTTGTTGATTTTGACTCATGTCTTGACGAGCGTCTGTTATTACATCACCTCCTAATGGGGCACTTCCGTCTCTACTTGTTATTTTTAATGCTATAAGTTGAACGTATTTGCCTTCTTTGTCATAAGGTTTTATTGTCCAAGCTAATTTTAAATTACGAGGAAATAAATTCTTTATGTTATTTATTCTAAGATATTTATTTACCTTTGATGTGTCTTTTATTGCTACATAGCCTACTACAGGACCATTGCCTGGCATATAATTACCTGTTTTAGAATCTTGTGTTAAATTTGGTCGTAAAACAGCAAACAAAGGATTCTCTTTTGAATAATCGTTCATTTCTTTATCTTCAGCAGACATGTTAGTAATATCTTTAGGAGTTTTTGACGACTCTCCTAATTTTTGTTCTAAAGAAGAAACACTTGTGTCTGTGCTAGCATTTATTGTACTATCTGTACCTGTGTTTAATGAATCTGTTGATAATGTTTCAGAATCAGTTTTATTAACTGAATTAAGAAATTTGTTTGCATCTGCAAAATTTTGATACAATTCTGCAAAGTCGTATGTTTCCCAAAATTCTAACATTGCTGTTCCTTGTAAAAGTTTCCTAACTCTTTCAGGTTCTTTAACTCCAGGTAATTCGATTAAAATACGACCTGTTGATTGTAGTTTTTGAATATTTGGTTGTGTTACTCCAAATCTATCTATTCTTGTTCGCAATATATTAAATGTACGATCTATTGCGCCTTCAGCTTCAAGCCTTATTACTTTTATTACGTCTTCATTAGTACTATTGTATGAAATTTTATCTTTCAATTCCATTGTGCTGAAAATTGAGGATAGCTTTGCATTTGGATCTATTTCATTGAAAGCTGTTGCAAACAATGTAACAAAGTCCTTTCCACTATAACGAGTCTCACTTTGCATTTCTACAGCTCTTGTTATTGCCTTGTTGAATGTTATATCTTTACTATTGTTTGACATTACTTTTACTATATCAACAATAGAAACCTCCATTGTAACGTTCATCCCACCTTTTAGGTCAAGACCTAAATTAAGCTCTCTCTCTTTACATTCTTGATAAGTGTACTTTTTTATTAACAAATTATATGTAGGTTCACTTGCTACTGAATCTAAGTAATAACGCTCTCTTGAAGATATAATTGAATCTTTCAAAAACGTTTCCTTGCCAATATTTCCTTTTGATAATTCTTTTGCTAAACTTTGAACTTCTGTACTGTTTGCATATTCTTTTGCTTGTTTCTCAACTTGTCTCGTACAGTATGTAAAAGTTAATTGATAAAAACATACTAAAGCCAATATTATCCCGAATAGCTTAATTGCTCCTTTATTTTGCATAATAATTAATTTTCGATATATTAATGTTAATTTTATTTTAGAGGTGCAAATATAAAAAACTATTATTAATTTTCAATTTTTTTATTTTTCTAAAAATAATAAAAATAACAAAAACACTAATAACCAGTAATATAAAAAATAATAAAATAAAGAAAACAATTTTTTGTAACTTCTAATTTATTGATGATTAGAGTTCATTATAACAAAAAATATTAAATAATTAGCAAATACTCTATTTGTAAATACTTATTTAATTATAACATTTAGTCTGTCAGATGTTTTAAATAATATTTTGCTTTTTGATGAATGCTGTATTTGTATTGATTTGGATTTTCTTTTAGGCATTTTTTTAAATTGCTTTCAGCTTGGTTAAATAATTTTTGCTTATAATATATTTCCCCCATACTTAGATAAGAATTTGCTACTACAAAGTTGCTTGAATTGTTTGAGTTTGATGTTGCTAAATTAAAGTATTCTATTGCCAGATCTGTTTTATCTAAATATCTATAGTTTTGTGCTTGTCTGTAATAATATTCAATTTTTTCATCATTATTTTTTAGACTTTCAAATACTTGCCTTGTTGCAATGTTTTTTAGGGATTGGGTGTAATAACCTCCATCAAAAAGAACTCTTGATTTAAGTAAATTTATATTAGGGTATTTTTTCGATGACAATTCATATAAATATATTTCTGCATTTTTGTCTTCTTCTAATATTGAAATGTAATTAAATCTTTTTATCTTATTTAGGCTATTAATATAATTAGCAGTATCATTATTTAACAAATATACCCATGCAATCTTTTGATAAGTTGATTTAGTATAATTATTATTTAATTTATATGTTAAATATTTTTCAAAGAAAAAAATGGACTTTTTTGCATCTAATTGGTTCATGTTTGCAACACCTATATAATAAAATAAATATGGAAATTTTTTTGCAAACTTGTCAAAGAATAAATTGTTAGATAAATAAAGAATGTCTTCATTTTTTCTATATTTTTTTAAATAAGAAATGTAGGAGTAAAATAATAAGGGGTTTGTTTCTCCTTTTTCTATGGATAATTTGAAATATTTAAAAATATTTGGATCGAAATCTTTATTCGTCTTGGCAAGCATGTTTGATAGTAAAAATAAGGCTTCTGTTTTTAAATATGTAAAATCTTGATTATTGGTCTGCTCGTAAAATTTATATAAATAGCTTATACCTTTATCAATGTCTGGATTAACCGAAATAATATTTGTGACCCATTTATATTCATCAGGAATTAATCCTGTCATAAAAGATATAATTCCTTTGCATTTATAGTTATATATAAAATTGGGGTGATTAGATAAGTTATAAGTTAAATATTTGTTTGCTTTTATGACATCATATGCAGCTTTTATCTTTTCATTAAAACGAAATCTTAAAAAACTAGACTGTATATATACGTCTGTTATGTAATAATTGTAATAGGGGTCTGTTTCTATGAGATTTTCTTCAATATTATCTAAAAAGGCATCTCGCTTTTGAAGAAATAAAGAATACGTGGATTTATCTTCACTAACTAGTATTTTGATGTATAAATTAAAACATTCTAAATAATCTAATGCAAAATTAGAATTATTAGATAATGCCCTCTCTCTTTCTATTAGTTGTTGCGCTAATTCAAAATTAAGATTAATTGTGTTATTGTATATTTCTTTACAATTACTATTAAAATATATTGAAGAATTCCCAAATGAAACATGAAATATTAATGATAAAAGAAATATAACAGAATATCTTTTTATCATAATACAAATGTTAATTTACAAAATAAAAGCAGAATAATTAAAGAAAGTTCTAAAAACTAACTTTTGCTTTATGCAAAATAAATATTTAGAACCATACATTAAGAATAATTATTTAACATTATCAGCTAAATCATTATCAACTAGTATCCTTCCACAATATTCACAAACAATTATTTTCTTTCTTTGAGCTATTTCTATTTTCCTTTGTGGGGGAATACGATTAAAACAACCACCACATGAATCTCTTTCTATGCTAACTACCGCTAACCCATTCTTGAAATTTTTTCTTATTCTTTGGTAAGCATATTTCAATCTATCATCAACATGTTTTTCATTTTCCTGAGATTGTTCTAATAATCGTTTTTCATCCTTTTCGGTTTCTTCCATTATATCAGCCAATTCTTTCTTTTTTTGCTTGAAATGTTTTGCTAATTCGTTGTGTTTCTTTGTTATATCTTCTATTATGGCATTTTTTTGCTCTATTGAAACATTATATTCTTTAATTCTTTTGTCGGCTAATAGTATTTCTAAGTTTTGATACTCAACTTCCTTGTTTAAAGAATCATACTCTCTATTATTTTTAACATCAGTTAACTGTGTTTCGTATTTTTTTATTAAAGAATTTGAATTTTTTATTTCTGCTTTTTTTTCTGAAATATTTTTTTCTAATTCTTTAAGTTCTCCTTTGTACTTATCTAATCGAGTTTCTATTCCATGTATTTCATCTTCCAAATCTTGAACCTCAAGTGGTAATTCGCCTCTTATTATTTGTATTTTATCAATTTCCGAATCAATATGTTGAAGTTTTAATAAGGCGGTTAATTTCTTTTCTATTGTTACATCAATTCCTGATTCACCTTTTTCTTTTATTTTACTCATAGTTTAAAAATTACTAAGTTCTTTTATTTTAATCATTTAGAAGACCTTTATCGGATTTGTATTTACTTCCGATAAGTAAATTGCAAATGTAGGAAATTTTTTAATTAAAATTTCATAAATTAATTCTTTTGTAAATTGCTCACTTTCATAATGTCCTATATCTGCTATTATAAATTGATTTGTAAACTCAAAAAAATCATGATATTTTATATCGCCAGTAAGAAAAATTTCTGCACCTTGTCGTTTTGCTTCTTTTATTAAAAAGGAACCACTCCCTCCACAAAGTGCAACTTTTTGTATGTTCTTTTTAGTTATTTCTCCACTATATTTTATATGTGGAACATTAAATATTTCTTTTATCTTATTTAAAAAAGATTTAGCATCTGTATGATTCTCTAGTTTGCCTATTAAGCCAGAGCCTACATTATCAAAATTATTTTCTAGTTTATATATATCATAAGCAACCTCCTCATATGGATGTGTTTTTTTTAATGCATTTATTAATTCTATTTCTTTGTAAAAAGGATAAATAAGTTCTATTCTTTCCTCTTTTTCTTTATGCAATATGTTTTTTTCTCCAACAAAGGGTGTGCTCAAATCATTTCCTTTAAAAGTACCGATGCCTTCAACATTAAAACTACATGAATCGTAATTACCTATACATCCTCCTCCTGCTTCAAATAAAGATTGCCTAACCTGTTCACTGTCCGATAAAGGACAGTAAGTTACTAATTTTCTTAGCATACTTCTTGTAGATGATAATATAGAAATATCTTTAAGACCTATCTTTTCTGCTATTTTATTATTGACCCCATTTATTGAATTATCCGCATTTGTATGAACAGAGTAAATAGCTATATTATTTTTGATTGCTTCAAATATTATTTTTCCTATTTCATTTTGAGGTGATAACTGCTTAAGCGATTTAAAAATCAACGGATGGTGTGATATTATAAGATTACAACCTTTTTCTTTCGCTTCTTTTATTGTTTCTAGCGTACAATCTAGCGTAATTAAGATACCTTCTAATTTAATATTGTAATCTCCAACTTGCAAGCCGGAATTATCATATTCCTCTTGTAATTGTAATGGAAATACATGTTCCATTTCATTTATTACACTTCGCAATTTTAACATAAAGACGACTTTATTATAATGTAACTTTCTGCAACAAATATACATAAATTAACGAAAAAAGTACTAATCTATTTTAAAACAAAAAATTTATTTTTAATTGCTATATTTTTAATGTTTTACGCCTTAAAATAGAGAACTACAATGGAAACTATTCAATTAAAGAAATATTATTAAATTTGACCTCTACTAAATTTAAAGATTATGAAAATAATTATTGTCTTTGCAACATTCAAAGAAGCTGAATATATTTTAAAAACATATAACCCAGATTACAAGAATAATGCTAATTTAATTAATATTGTAGAAAGCGAAAAAATAAACATAGATATATTAATTACTGGCATAGGCATCGTTAATACTACATATAAACTAACAAAATATGCAGATAACTATAACCTCATACTAAATGCTGGAATTGCTGGCGCTTTTAATAAAAATATAAAATTAGGAGAGCCTGTTTTTGTCAAAAACGAGATACTGGCTGATTTTGGTGTTATTGACGAAAATTCATTTAAAACAGCTAAAGAGCTAATGTTTGATGAAAATCAATATATAGAAAACGATAGCGAAAATATAAGCCAAAGTTTTGAAATACTTAAAAAATGTACTGGAATTACAGTGAATTCTGTTTCGGCAAAAAAAGAAATTATAAATAATTGGACTAAAATATATAACCCCGATATTGAAACAATGGAAGGATATGCTGTAGCTTATATTGCTAAAAATGAAAAAATTAAAAGCATACAGATTAGAGCTATTTCAAATTATATTGGCGAACGAAATAAAGAAAAATGGGAAGTTGATTTAGCTATACAAAATTATTCTGATATAATTATAAACTATGTTAATAGTTTAATTAAGGACAGTGTAGCTAATAATCTAAATATATAAATTAATTTTTTTTCTGCATTATCACTAATTATCAAAACGCTACAAATCAATCAATTATACAAAAATACTTAACTTGCTAATTTCCATTGCGTTATATGCTATTACTTCGCCTTAACTTCGCCTTAACTTCGCCTTAACTTCACCCTAACTTCACCCTAAAGTTACCCTAAAGTCACCCCAACCTTTTTTTTTAGTAAAACGCTAATAATAAGTACAATATATAAATATGGCGAAATATAACATAGAAATAGGGCATGCCTGTCTAAGACATACAATTTTTTTCATGTAATTCTATTTTTTTTGTAAACCTATTTTAGGACGAGACAGTTCGATGTTAATGTTACCATCTGTGAAATTAATTTTTTACGATTTTATTCAATTTTAAATTACATTTGTAAATAAATTAAGAACAAAACATATTCAGTTTAGTGAAAAAAAAGAATATTTTACAAATAGAGCAAAGTGCCGACTTTGAAATAGTTGGTATAAGCATTGCTATTAAAGATTTTTCTTTCTGTTCTAAGTTAAATAATATGCTTGATTTTAAATTTGACCGTCATATTATTAATATACCTGAATTTCATGATAATAAAGATGGACTATTTTCTGTTTTTTATTATAATGACCATGAAAATTACATGGATTATTTTTTAATTAATAATAAAGGAATTATTGATAGCACAGAAAAATTAGTCGTTAAATTAATTCCTGAATATAAAAATATGGATTTCTTTATGATTATTTTAGAAAATGATAAAGAGGATTTCATTGAAAATTTAAGAAATAATATTCGTGAAAAAACAAGTGCAACTACTTTAAAAATAGACTCTAATTCTCTTAAAATTAATAGTATAGAATACTTTAATTTTATAATAAGCCACATAAAGTCTATAAACGAACAGATGCCTCGAAGGAAAATAAGAAAAAATTAAAATTTTAACTTTTTCAATACACATTTGACGTGTAAACTCGCCATTTTTCCAATAAACTGCCCATATCTTCTGGATAATCTGATTCAAATAACATGTCTTCATTTGTGCGAGGATGCTTAAATCCTAACGATTTTGCATGTAATGCATGACGTGGACATGTTTTAAAGCAATTTTCTACAAATTGCTTATACTTCGAAAATGTAGTTCCTCGTAAAATAGAAGAACCGCCATAACTTTCATCATTAAAAATAGGGTGACCGATGTGTTTCATGTGTGCTCTGATTTGATGAGTCCTGCCTGTCTCTAATTTGCATCGCAACAATGTAATGTAATTAAACCTTTCTTCAACCCAATAGTGCGTAATAGCATGTTTTCCTATATTTTCTATTGGATCAAAAACATGCATAACCTTCCTTTCTTTTGGATGGCGAGCTATATTACCTATAATAGTTCCTGTATCACTATCAAAGTTACCCCAAACAAGAGCATAGTAAGTCCTGTCAATATTATGATGAAAGAAATCTTTGGCTAGCTTTGCTTGTGCTAATTCGGTTTTTGCTACTATTAATATACCTGAGGTGTTCTTATCTATTCTGTGCACTAAGTATGGAAATGCTTCTTTATTATCTGAATTCTCAAAATAATAAATCAATGCATTTACTAAAGTTCCCGTAAAATTTCCAAAACCTGGATGCACAACAAGACCTGCAGGTTTGTTTATCAATATAATGTCGGTATCTTCATAAATGATATCCAAAGGGATATCTTCTCCTTTCATCTCTAACTCGCGTGGAGGATGTGCCAATAAAACGCAGATATTGTCTAAAGGCTTTACCTTATAGCTTGACTTCGAACTCTTATCATTTACTAAAACATTTCCTGCTTCTGTTGCTGCCTGTATTTTGCTTCGCGAAGTATTAACAATATGCATCATTAAATACTTGTCCAGACGTATTGGTTTTTGCCCTTTGTCTATAATAAATCGAAAATTCTCAAATAATTCTACTTCTTCGCTATTATCTTCTTCGTAATCAATATAATTATCTTCCTTACTATTGTTTAATTTCTGCATTATTCTTTAACGAACTTTTTTGTAAAAATATGATTACTTGTATTATCTCTTATTATGAGATGGTATATACCTCTATCTAAATTGGATACATTAATCTGTGTCAAATAAGGTTCTGAATAAGTGTTATCTATTAAAATATGACCAAGTATATCTATTATTTTAACTTCATAATTTTTTAGTTGATGCTTGATTGTTAGCAAATCATTACAAGGGTTCGGATATACATAGATGTCATCTACTAATGTTGGTTCATTCAATGAGGATGTTGTTAATGGAATTTCTTTCCCAAAAATAGGACGAATCATTAATGACCCTTCAAAAGATGTATTTTGCCACCCATAACCAACATTATAAAATATATTGTTTTTAGAATTTGTATTAACATCAAAACCTATATTCATGTTATTTACTGTGCTTTGAATAATTCCAATGTAAATTTCATTAGATAATGAAATATCCACGTTAACCAAATCATCAAATCTATACAATCCAAATTGATTAAGACCATTATCCGTAATTGGAATTACTAGTTTCTTTTGATATAAGATTATTTCAGGATTGATTGACATCCATACAACTAAATCAAAATCATATTCATTGTAATTATCTTTTACATTGTTAAAAAATATTTCTACTCCTCGCAAAATATCTGATTTATAAATATCAAATCTATATGCAATCTTCGCATTATCATAATTTAAGCCATAACCTTTTTCTGCAGAGCCATCATCATAAGCATAATAATTGTAAAAATTTTGATAAAATACATTTGTGTCATTTTCCCTAATTTTATCCGCAATAGCTGTTGTTAGTAAAGTTTCAGTTATTTTAAAAGAATTACTATCCTTATTGCAAGATGAGCTATTAAAATCATAATCAAAATTAGCAGTCCATGATTGTTCTTCTAATGAATCTATGTTTTGCACTCCACCACTTAATTCATAAACCATACTCCCATCATAAAGGTCCTCAACCTTAAATGAGCGTGTTATTTGGGTCTTTGCTGTATGATTATTTTTATAAGTTAAATCCAACTTGTCTTTTGTCAGATTATTTGTCTGTGCTTTTAAATGTTGCCAAGGAATTGAAGTGTAATTGTTTATCTGTGAAATTATATTATTCGTAAAACTAATATCTAATATTCCTTGATTAGAAATACTTCTATTGTTCGACAGATAAACATAATCAATATTCCATTGGTCATTATTACTTGCCCATGATGGTTCATCGCTTTGCTTTATTAAACTTACTCTGTTTCTAAATCTAAATTGAAACCCCTTTTGCAAATAAATACTATCTTTTATACTGAGCATTACATTCTTAAATGAAACTCCGTTCGCACTGTAGAAACTATTATAAGACTCTCCTTTTACCCTCCATACATTTATCCATTTATCAAACATTGGAGAATAAAAGTCTAGCGATAAAGAATCTCCTGCTTCTGGAGACGCTCCATTACCTTGAGGTTGATACATAAAACTAAAATAAATGGAATCGGCTACCCCTAAAGCCCTAGATTCACTCCCAAATATGGAATCAAGTCTAATAGGTAGTGATGTTAGGGTGTCTGCTCCATAAGGAATATGTGTTAAATGCTCATAAATAATACCATTTGCATCTAATCCATCAAAAGTTGCAACTCCAAGTGAGAGTGGTTTTATTGCATAATTATTGTTAATAAATACGTTTTTGTCTGCCCATAAATTGTTATCGGGATAAATTACATGTGTTGAAAAATCATCAAGAAATGGAAGTTCCAGATAACCATTGTTAAGACTTTTATTTTTTAAATGTAATTGATTATCCTTTAATATATTGTTGTTATCTAAATCAATTAAATACTCTTGACTAAATAAAACATTTGTCGTTAACACTAATAATAATAAAAGAAGATACTTATACATATGTCTAAAAAAGAATGTTAAAAAAAACAAATGTACATTATTTTTTTTAACAAGAAACTTTATCATTCTAATCAATTTTAAATTCGTTAATCTAACAAAATAATATATTTAATAATTACTGCTCAAATGTAAACTAAAATAATATTCTAATATTTGCTAAAATTTAATTATATATCTGTAAATAAACCATGAAAACATTTGTTAAAGATTTTATTGATAGAAACACAGTAATAATATATATTCGTAATTTATTCCTGTTTTTTTAAGGTTTGGGATTGTCAATCTCCTGCAGATCTTTAATTTAGCCTGATTTTTGCACTAATTTAATACTAAACTTTATTTCGACTTCTCTTTCTTGCCTGCTTTATAACCCATATTTTGTAAAACTTCATCACTTTTGTCCAATTTAGGGTCTGCAAATAGCATTGTAACCTGACCTGCTTTATCAAAAATAAAAGCATACGAACCTTTCTTTGATAAATCTTCTATAGCTTTATATAATTTGTCTTGAATAGGTTTTACTAGTTCTTGTCTCTTTTTAAATAACTCTCCATCTTTCCCAAACTTTTTCTTTTGAAGGTCTTTTACTTCTTTCTCTTTTTTTGTTATTTCATTTTCTCGCTTTCTTTTCAATTCCTCGGGTAGTAATATTTGATCTGCTTGATATGATTTATACATCTTATCTATTTCCGCTAACTTCATCTCTATATCTTTTTGCCATTGAACTGAGAGATTGTCTAATTCTGTTTGTGCAGTGCTATATTCAGGAATATTCTCTAATATATATTCTGTATTAACGTATGCAAACTTTTGGGAGTAGCTCATCCCACTTATTAAAATAAATAGAGCAATCAATATTCCCCTAAAAGAATTATTAACTGAAATAACCAAATTTTTCATATCATATAATTTTTAATTAATTAATTATGCTGCTATCATTTTTTTTACAAAAATCATGCTATAATTTTCTAATAGGGAGGCCCTATTAAAAAATGAAATTGACCTTTATTTGCCTCAGGTGCTCCTGGAATAGCATCAAATCCATAACCCCAATCTAAACCTATTTGGAACATAGGCAAAAATAATCTAACCCCAACTCCTGCTGATCTATGCACATCAAATGGCTTGAAATCTTTAAACTTAAGCCATGAATCTCCTGCTTCTAAAAAGCCTAAAACATAAAAACTTGCTGCAGGATTTAATGACAGTGGGTATCTTAATTCTAAGGTCTGCTTATTATAAATAGTTGCTCCTACTGTCTTCTTGTTTACATCATCATAAGGCGTTAGCGAACTATTAGAATATCCTCGCAATCCAATTGTTTCTCTTCCGTCAAGCGAATAACCTGATAGTCCATCGCCTCCTAGCCAAAATCTTTCAAAAGGGGAAATGCCTATGTCGCTATTATACATTCCCAAAAATCCCCAGTTAGTTTTTGCATTAAGTACTAAATCCCCTGCTATTCTTGTAAACCATGAGGTGGAAAATTTTAGTTTATGAAATTCAATCCATTTATATTTTTCCTGGTCACTTAGAGTTGTGTAATCCTTTTTATTAAAGGATGAGAATGGTGGTGTAAATTGAAACGATAATGTTATTTCTGATCCAGAACGTGGATAAATTGGCTGATCAACTGAATTCCTACTTATAACACTTGAAAAACTTAAACTATTTGCATAACCATCTGAAAACAAAAAATCCTCAAAGCTGCTTAATGAATAATTTTGAAAACTAACCCCATTGTATATTGTAAAATAATCATCTGGCCATCTTAGCCTTCTTCCTAATCCTATTGAAGCTCCTTTTATATCAACTGATTGACGACCTTCTTCTCCCTTTTTTATCCCATTGGTTTGTATGGAGTTAAATAAAGATACTGATAATGAATTTGGTCGTTTACCTCCTAACCATGGCTCGGTAAAAGAAGCACTATATGATTGATAGTAAATACCATTTGATTGTGCTCGTAAGGAAAGCTTTTGTCCATCGCCTGATGGTAAAGGTCGCCAAGCACTTGAATTATTTATATTTTTTAATGAAAAATTATTAAATGAAACTCCTAATGTTCCCACAATTCGGCCTCCTCCCCAACCGCCTGATAGTTCCAATTGATCAGTTGACACTTCTTCAACTATGTATTCTATATCCACAGTCCCATCTGCTGGGTTTGGTTTTGGTGAAACGTTTAGCTTTTCTGCATTAAAAAAACGTAATTGAGCTAATTCCCTTTGTGTCCTAATGATGTCTGAACGATTAAATAATTGTCCAGGCTTTGTTCGTATTTCCCTTATTATTACATGATCGTTAGTTTTGTCATTGCCTACTATTGTTACTTTGTTCACTATAGCCTGTTTCCCTTCATAAATACGAATTTCTAAGTCTATTGAGTCATGCTCTATTAAAATTTCGACAGGGGTAGCACTAAAAAATAAATATCCGTCATCAAGATATAAAGAACTTACATCTCGTGAATCTTGACTCATAAATAGATTTGTATTTAACAATTTTTGATTGTAAATATCTCCTTTTTTTATTCGTAGCCTGTTGTTTAATTCTTTTACTCCATATTTTGTATTACCAACCCATGTTATATTTCTGAAAAAGTATTTTTCGCCTTCAGTGATATTTATATCTATGTTTATCGTATTTTCATCAAAGCGGTAAAAAGTATCGCTAATTATCTTTGCATCTCTATAACCTAGTGAATTATATTTCTCTATAAGGCTTTCTTTATCTTTTTTATATTCTTCTTCATTAAATTTTGAATTTCTTAGCACATTGTAAACCTGCTTTTCTTTTGTTTTCTTTAATGTCCTTTTTAATTTCTTTGATTCAATTTCTTTATTGCCTACTATATTTATTTTGTTTATCTTCATTTTGTTATGCTTCTTTACCTCAAAGGTCAAGGCTATTTGCCCTAAAGGTAAGGAGTCGCGTTTTATTAAACAGTTAACATCTGTAAACAAATAACCTTTTTCTGTAAAATGTTCCACTATTTGTGAATTACTTCGCTTTATTAAATTATCCGTAACAATATCACCTTTGGAGATTTTTAATAATTCTTTCAAATCATTTTCTTCGCGTTTCTTTAAGCCTGAAAACTTATAATAATATAAACGAGGTCGTTCTTTTAATTCTATGATTAAAAAAATATTGTCACCAACTATTTTTTCTGTTAAAATATTAACCTCTGAAAATAAACCTTGATCCCAAAGTTTGCTTATTGCTCCTGAAATTTGTTCACTCGGAATTGTGATTTTATCACCAACATTCAAATTACTCAACATTATTATTGCGTTATTGTCAAGATTCTCAGTTCCTGTAACATTTATTCCTCCTATAGTGTATTCTTTAGGATTGTAAATGTCCGATTCAATTTCCGTATTATTTATTTGAGAGTATGTGTGCAGAGTAATTATTGTAAATAATATTACAAAAAAATTTTTATTCCTCATTTCTTTATTTCTTGGTTTATTTGTTCACTTGTTTTCCCATATCTTCTTTCTCGCTTTTGGTAATCATGGATTGCCTCATATAAGTCCTCTTTTTTAAAATCGGGCCATAATTTATCTGTAAAATATAATTCAGAATAAGCTAATTGCCATAATAAAAAATTACTCATTCTATATTCTCCACTAGTTCTTATTAATATTTCTGGATCGGGAATATTTGCAGTGCTTAAATAATCCCCAAACATTGTGGAATTAATTGAGTCAATGTCTAGTTTGTTTTCTTTAACTTCCATTGCTATTTTTTTTACAGCATTGATTATCTCCCATTTAGAACTATAACTTAACGCTAATATTAAATTTAATTTGTCATTATTTAATGTTAACTCTTTTACCTTTTCTATTCCATTAGAACACAATTGTGGTAAGCGGTTTATGTCTCCAATTGTGTGCAATCTTATTTTATTTGTCATTAATGAATCTGCTTCCGCATTTATGCTTTCTACTAATAACTCCATTAATGAGTTAACCTCTTCTTGGGGACGATTCCAATTCTCTGTTGAAAATGCATATAATGTTAAGTATTTTACACCAAGCTTTCCACATCCTTCAACAACCTCTTTTACCGAATTTGCTCCATGTTTATGTCCATAAACACGCTCTTTCCCTTGTTGATTAGCCCACCTCCCATTCCCATCCATGATTATCGCTACATGTTGCGGGATATTATCTGTTAATAATTCTAAAAATGACATACTCTTTTATTACTTAAAATATTTACAAACCTACATAATTTTTTAGAATAGCATTCCATTAACATTAATTTTAAATTAATAATAAAAAATTGGTTTACTCTTTTTATATGTCGCACACATCCTTCTTTTATTAATTTTATATGTAATTGTTACTCCGAAAAAACTATACCAATCTTTTGTCCTCGCATTTCCTCGTTGCATTCCTTCTTTATTTGATGTTAATGTATTTTCTGAACGATCTGATAAAGCTGCCGCTACTTCGGAAACCTCTCTCTCTAAAATACCTAAATCCGGATATGTCGTGCTCACATCATCTATATAATCCGTAGAGCTTTTCCTTATCCCCCATTCTGGGCTAAAACATACATTATCCCTAATACTAAATTTAAAACCTAAGCCAAAAGGCATAGAAAAATTTATTAACGAATATTTTTGCTTATCTGTATTATATGTTGTCCCTTGACCTTCTGTTGATAATGACTGTAATTTATACCATTGACCTTTATATTCAGTTTGTGGCTGAAAAAAAGAAAGAGCTCCTCCAATAAAAATATAAGGTGAAAACTTATATTTCTTATGACCTGTGACATATGGAAAAAAATTAAACTCCATTTGAATGGATAGCTCTCCTATAGGAGACGTAAAATTTAAATTCCTGTTTTCATTTGATTTTGAGATTTTATCATCTCCCCTTATCAATCCAACATAAATATTATTCTTTAATGTAAAACGAGGATTTAGATTGTATCTATATAATCCTCCTATTGCTGGACCGGTCAACAAAAAATGCTTCTTCGGATTTAAATCCCCTAGATAGTAAGAGCCTCCTAAAAATAAGCCTAATTCTGTCCTTTGAGATATACAAACACTTGATGCTAAAGTAAACATTATTAATAAGAGATATTGTTTCTTAATGTGATGCCTATTCACTAAATTATTTAATAATTGATTGAACTTTTGAATTAATATAATGTATTTTTTTTTAAAATATTGTTGTTTACCTAAAATATCTTCGGTAATTAGTGTTTTTCCCTCGTCCAAAACCCCACATAACAAAATCACGATTATTTGGTTTATAAGTTAAAGTTAAAAACATAAACATGTAAGCATCTTTATCACTTAAATCTCCTCGCTGTTGACCTGGATTTGTATCGCCTCCTCCTGGATTATGTAAAGAAGGATCTGCTAAATATCCTGCTATATCTCCTTTACTCGAAGTTAATGTCGCATTATCAAAATAGGTTAAACTAACGTCATCCACATAGTCCGTAAAAGTTTTTCGCATCCCGTATTCCAATCCTATTGCAAATTCCCTGCTTATATTACGTCTAAAACCAAGACCAATTACTATTAATGGCTGAAATAAAGCATAAGGTTTTCTTGTTGCTACAAAACCTTGACCTTCTGTACTTAATGGTTTTAAATTATTCCATTTATTATTATTGTCTTTCCCTTGTGGATTAAAATAAAATCCTCCAGAACCTCCAAAAATATAAGAGGTAACATTTATGTACTTCCATCCCTTTACACCTTTTAATCTATACCTGTGCCCCTCACGTTCTCGGGTCATTGTAAATACTAATTGTGCAGTGGATTCTATTATGGGTGTTCTGAAATTTAAGTTCCTATTATTTCTAAATGATTCTTTAGTTAGTTTATCATCTCCTGATAAGTAACCAGCTATTATTGTCGTCCTATAGCTAATACCTTGGGTTAACTTATAACTATAACCAATCCCTCCTCCTGGACGTATTGCCGGAAAATCAAAATCGCGCAACCCATTAGTCCCTATTTGGTTTGCACCTCCTAAATCTCCAAGAAAATTACTTGCCCCTATAAAATAGTGGATTTCATTTCTAAATCTTTTCCATGCAACATTATAACGTGTAGTATTTAATGCTCTTTTATTATAATTTCTTTGACAATAACTTATCTCATTGTCAAACAAAAATATCACTAAAAAAGAAATTATTATTATTAGTTTTTTCATTAAATCATTTTATCCAATAAATTTAAAAAACAAAATTATTATTTTTTTTTGTAATTACACAATTTAGATTTTTTTTTAATTTTTTTTTAATAATATTTGCCATCCAATTTTTTTTTATATCTTTGCACTCGTTTTTGGACTCGTGGCCGAGTGGCTAGGCAGAGGTCTGCAAAACCTTGTACGGCGGTTCGAATCCGTTCGAGTCCTCAATAATTAAAAGACTTTCTTTTATAACAAAGAAAGTCTTTTCTTTTTTTAACGCTTTATCAAATACAAATCCTTTATTGTAATCAAAACTACTAATACGTATATTAAAACACCAAAAATAATAATAATCCATCCCCATTCTATCTTAACGGAATTTATTGCTAATTCAGCAAAACTCTGAAAAATCTCACCTATAGGATTATTTTCTAATTTCGAATTAACCAAATTTTCTAATTCCAATTTTCTACTATTAATGTTAAAGTAAGAATAACTCATTGTGCCAATAATACCTACAATCGAAATCCAGATATATTTGTAATTCTTTAGTAGCGTGAAAATTATTGAAATCAAAACAAATATTAATACATAAACACCATCACCTTTACCTCCCTCAAAATAACTAACCGTTATCTGCAACATTGGAATACTCATTATCGGCATAAATACTCCTATTATTATTACCAAACTTCCTATAAATGAAATTAGTTGCTTTATGCTCATCCTACTTTATATAAATATATATTAATTTTAGACAAAATTACTCTTTTTTTATTAATCCCAAACAATTTACTATTTTTCATTTTGAAAACACATGACTCTTATGATTTATTTAATATTATACTCCCCGACAAACTATTATTTAACCAAAATTAGTCATTAGGATTTTTTTGATAATAACAAAGCCAAATTAATAGCTCTGAAGGAGCGATGCAATAATAACCACCTGCGAAGCGGGTGGCAAGCATACATCCGCTCAAATCCGAGCCCTGAAAGGGCGATACTATGTTAATATTCACTAAAAGGATATCGCAAATAAAAAAAAGCCCCACAATTAAAAATCACCTAAAGATAAACTTTGTATTTCAAAATAAAAAATAATCGCTCCTAGTCTCTTATTTTAGCTTGATGTATAGCTTCCTTAAAATCAAATACTTGCAGCAACAAGTAAAGAATTTTTTAATTTATTTGTGTAAACCTATTTTAGGACTATGTAGCTTTATAGTACCTTTTATGTACTGTTATAGTACCTTTCATGTACCTTTCATGTACAGTAATAGAATTTTTATTCTGACAATCAGTCATTTATGCAATTAATTGACAATCATATTATTGCACTTGCGGTATTAAAATCCGTGTTAATCCGCGTTGCGAAGCATCCGCGTCATCCGTGTTCCATACATTTTGCCACACCTACATTCTCGTTACATCTACAAAAAATCCGTGTTAATCCGCGTTGCGAAGCATCCGTGTCATCCGCGTGCCATGCATTCTTGCGTGCCATACATTCTTGCCACACTTATATTCTCATCACATATCCTTGTAAAATATCTCACATATAGGTAAACACCAATACCGTCAATACTTTATAAAAAATATACAAAAAAAGCAAAAAAAAATACTGTAATTAAAATTACTTTATTATATTTGAGAAATTTTTTATGTACTAATTGTTAATACAAGAAAGGAGGATTTTTTACTTGACTAAAATTTACTAAATAACTAACTAAAAACTTAAAATTTATGAAAACAAAATTTAAATGGATGAGATTCATACGAATCCTCTCCTTATTACTAACAATTTCTCTATTCTCCACCAATTCTTTCTCCCAAACAGAACTCTGGGGAGTTACAACTGAAGGAGGAACTTATGATTATGGTGTTATTTTTAAAACAGATGCTTCAGGGAATAACCAAACAAGTAGTGTATAATTTTGATGGGACAAATGGAAAATATCCAACAGGAGCTTTATTCAAAGCATCCGATGGAATGCTTTATGGAGTGACTTAATCTGGTGGAGATTCTGACTTTGGAGTAATATTTCAATTTAATCCAAGTAATTATACCTATATAAAAAAATATAGTTTTTTATCGGAATATGGGAAACATCCAACAGGTTCATTAATTCAATCTTCATATGATGGTAATTTTTATGGAATGACTTCAATGGGAGGATATTATAATATGGGTGTTATTTTTCGATTTAATCCAAGTAATTCTAACTATACAAGATTAGTTACTTTTGGTGGAGGGACTCGAGGAGCAGAGCCAACAGGTTCTTTACTAGAGGAATCAGAAGGAATGTTATATGGAATGACGAGTAGAGGAGGAACTACTGGTGATGGTGTTTTATTTAAATATGATATTTCGAGCTCTTCATATACTGAAGAATTAAATTTTAATCAGACAAGAGGAATAATGCCATGGGGTTCATTAATTAAAACAGCAGATAATATTCTTTATGGAATGACTTACTCTGGAGGAACTAATTATAGGGGTGTTATTTTTCAGTACAATACTTCTAATTATCAATATACAATAAAATTCAATTTTGATGGATTAAATGGGAGTTGGCCTATAGGGTCTTTAATCAAAGCAACAGATGGAAATCTTTATGGAGTGACTTCAGGAGGAGGATTTTATGGAGAGGGTAATATTTTTAAATATGATTTTACAACATGCACAACAATTTATAGTTTTAATGGTACTGATGGAATTTATCCATATAGTTCATTAGTACAAGCGTCAAATGAAAACCTTTATGGTATGACTTCAGGAGATAATAATACTGTTGGTGTTTTATTTGAATGTGATCTTTCCGGGAATTATATAAAAAAAATTGATTTTCAAGGTACTAATGGAGGTTTACCTCGATATTCTAGCCTCATTGAAGTTAACCCATGTCCTGCTAACGCAGGTGATGATCAAACTATTTGTCCAGGATCTTCTGCCACATTAACTTCTGCTTCTGCTTCTGCTTCTTCATATACTTGGAGTACTTCTGCTTCATCTCAAAGCATTAACGTTACTCCAACAACTACTACTACTTATTCCCTTACTGTTGATAACTCTGGTTGTACTGCTTCAGATAATGTTGTTGTTACGGTTGGCACTCCTCCAGCTAATGCAGGAGTTGATCAAACGGTTTGCCCTGGCTCTTCTGCCACATTAACTTCTGCATCTGCCACTTCATACACTTGGAGTACTACTGAATCTACTCAAAGTATTACTGTAACCCCAACAGCAACTACTACTTATTCCCTTACTGTTGATAACTCTGGTTGTACTGCTTCAGATAATGTTGTTGTTACGGTTAGTATCCCTACCGCCAATGCATTTTATGACCAAACTATTTGTTTAGGTTCTTCTGCTATATTAATATCTGCTTCTGCTTCTTCATACACTTGGAGTACAACTGAATCAACTCAATACATTTATGTAGAGCCAACAGAAAACACTACTTATGCACTTACTGTTACAAATTCAGATGGCTGTACTGCTTCTGATCAGGTTGTAGTAACTATTGGTATTCCGCCTGCCAACGCTGGCGCAGATCAAACAGTTTGTTCTGGTTCTTCTACCACATTAACTTCTGCATCCGCCACTTCATACACTTGGAGTACTACTGAATCTACTCAAAGCATTAATGTAACACCAACAGCAACTACTACTTATTCCCTTACTGTTGATAATTCTGGCTGTACTGCTTCAGATGATGTTGTTGTTACAGTAGTAAACCCTATTGCAGAAGCTGGACTTTTTTATTACAGTGGCGGAAGTCCATTTATTGACCCTGCATCACCGAAAACAGTTGTTACTGGACAAGATATTGCGATTAGTTCTTCAAATGATAATTGTTCTTATAGTTGGTCAACAGGAGCTACAACAAAATCAATAAAACCTGCACCTGCTGCAACAACAACTTATACTTTAACAATAAATGAAAACGGTTGCACAAGTTCAGACGCTATTGTTATTAATGTAGCATTAATATCAGGTACTTGTGGGCAGGTATCACCTTCTGTGACAGATATAACTGTTAAGGGTGCACAAATAAGTTGGAATCCTGTAGATAATGCGACGGGATTTCTTATGAAGTACAAAATATCTCCTTCAGGTACATATTCATGGGCAAATATAACTTCGCTTGAAAATATGAAAGAGTTAATTACATTAGCACAAGCGACTACTTATGAATTTCAAGTAAGAACTTTCTGTGTTGGAGGTTATTATTCTGATTATACAACAGCTCAATTCTTTACAACTAATACATGTGAAACACCGACAGGATTAACTACATCTAATGTTACTAAAACATCTGCTCAATTGTCTTGGAATTCAATGCCAGAAGCAGATCGTTACCTTCTAAGATGGGGTATATCAGGTGGAGCATGGCATTATATTTGGATTAATGAGCCTACACATACACAACAAATAGGATGTGTGAGTTGCGATCCTAATGATATGCTTATTCCAAATACTACTTATGACTGGCAAATAAGAACATTTTGTGATGTCTCGGAAACATATTATTCTAATTTTTCTAGTATAGAATCATTTGTTACATTGCCTTTAAAAAAGAACTTAAATAGCAATATCATAACAAAAGATAATCAAGATGATTTTTCTGTTAATCTTTATCCAAATCCAACAAACAGCAATGCTACAATAGATTTATCTATTCCTCAAGACACGTACTTGAAGATAGAGCTTTATGACATACTTGGTAGTAAAGTCGCAGACATTTACAGTGGAAACGCCTCACAAGGTTCTTCCAAATATACAGTAAATACTCTAGGTTTATCTCCAAACACATACATAATCAAAATTGTTGCAGATAAAAACACATCTCATCAACAATTAATTATAACCGAATAATATCCCACTAAAACATAATTAATTTAATGTTTTTTTAAGCCTCACAGAACAATTCTGTGAGGCTTTTTTCAATTTCTATAGATTATATCCGTGTTAATCCTCATTCCATACATTCTCGTCGCATTTACAAAAAATCCGTGTTAATCCGTGTTGCGAAGCATCTGCGTCATCAGCGTTCCATACATTTTGCCACACCTACGTCCGTGTTCCATACATTATTGCCACACCTACATTCTCGTTATATTAAAAAAAAATCCGTGTTAATCTGCGTTGCGAAGCATCAGCGTCATCCGTGTTCCATATATTCTTGCCAAACCTACGTCTCCGTTCCATACATTCTTTCGTGCCATGCATTTTGTCACATCTACATTTTATTTATAAATTTTTGTATATTTGTATTTGAAAATTAGATATTATGAATCATGGAATTATTACATAAAGATTTAACAGATAAAATCATTAGCATTTTTTATGAGGTGTATAATGAGTTAGGTTATGGTTTTTTAGAAAAGGTATATCAGAATGCTTTATATTTAGAATTAAAAAATAGAAATTTTAAAGTAGAGGCACAAAAACAAATAAAAGTTTATTACAAAGAAATAGAAGTAGGAGAGTATTATGCTGATTTAGTTGTTAATGATTTAATAATATTAGAATTAAAAGCAACCGATTGTATCGTAGACGAATTTGAATGTCAATTGATTAATTATTTAAAAGCAACAGATAAGGAGGTAGGCTTATTATTAAATTTTGGTAAAAATCCAGAATTCAAAAGAAAAATTTTTGAAAATACAAGAAAATAAAACCTAAACCCAGATAATTTTCAATAATATCCGTGTTAATCCGTGTTCCATACATTCTTGCCACACCTACATTCTCGTTACATCTACAAAAAATCCGTGTTAATCCGCGTTGCGAAGCATCTGCGTCATCTGCGTTCCATCCATTCTTGCCAAACCTACATTCTCTTTATATTAAAAAAAATCCGTGTAAATCCGCGTTGCGTAGCATCAGCGTCATCAGCGTTCCATACATTTTTGCCACACCTATGTTCGCGTGCCATACATTTTTTCAAAAACGTGAACGTTTTCACTTTTCATATGATTTATGTATCTTTCAATCGACAATTAAATAAAAAACTAAAAAAAATTTATCTTTTTTAGTTTTTGTTCGTAAAAAAACTTATATTTGTGGGTTAAAATATATAAATTTTAGGAATTTTATACACTGAAAAGGAATGAAATATTATAATCATTTTTGTTTTACCTATTTGATTGATAGGCCTTTACGCCAATTAAATAAAATTAAACTTTCCCTGTTAATAACTCTGTTAATAACTATTTTTTCATATAATAATGCTTATTCACAATGCGCAGGAGTTCCAAACTGGTCAATAAACATAAGTACGGGGGGGGCTACTTGGACATCGCCAGATGTTCCTTATGCCCCGGGACCTAATACAGGATGCTTAACAGCTGCACATTGTGGGCAGACTATTAATGTTTATGTTTGTAATAAGTTCTCTCAGCAATTTAAAGTAAATACAGCTTTTGATATGGGTGGTGGGGTATTACCATTTCAAGACTCTTATAATGACCCTGCAGGAGCTCCATGGCCTGATTATAAATATAAAAGAGTATGGCAATCTTCAAATAATGGAACAAGTAATTGGATGAAATTTGGATCTAATCCTACAAGTATTACTCTTATTACAGATGATTATTCCCCTGTAAAATATTATCGTTGTGTTTTGGTTACTGATGATGGAAAGACTTTTTATGATCGCTCTTCAACTCCTACTTGTGAAATAAAATTTAGAGTGGTTCATTCTACTCAATGGCAAACAGCTCCTTTTGGAACAAAAACTACAAACGTTACTGCTACAAGCTTTAGAGCAGAATGGGATGCACTTACTCAGCCTACTTGGACTGAAAATACGGGAGTCGATGGTGAAGCTGTTCAATTAACTATAGAAAAAGAACAACCAGCTGGTTCTGGAACATGGGTTACTCATGCTGTAACATGGGTTCCAGGAGGACAATCTGCTACTTTTTATGACGTTACAGGTTTAACAGCTGGAACGAAATATCGTTGGTGCGCTAGAAAATCTGTGATTAATGGAATGACTACTGCTGCAGGCTCTCCAACACCTTGTTTCACTCCTGGACTTTGTTCCGTTTGGAGAGAAGTTACTGTGGGTGGAGCAACCCCTCCTCCTCCTCCTGTTGATCCTCCAGTTCCTGGATGTCCTCCAAACTGTCCTCCAGTTCCTCCAGTTCCTCCAGACACAATTCCTACAGCTCCTCCTGTTACTACTTGTGATAGTATTCATTTTCTCCCAGTTAACGATACCACTAATGTAACTGTTGCTGGATTCACTTATAAAGGAAAACTTAATGGAAAAAGATATTATGTCTCTACGGCTAATGCGAATTGGGCTACAGCTAAAACTAATTGTGAAGCTATTGGTGGTGGGGCTCA
>MEOD01000068.1:0-22660 GCA_001768555.1 Bacteroidetes bacterium GWF2_29_10 | reverse complement strand
CTGTCGAAAATGATTCGGTTAATACTTGGATTACTGCTAATGCTTGGATAGGACTTTCTGATGCTGCTGTTGAAACAACTTATTCGTGGGTAACAAGTGAAACTTTTTCTTATAGTAAAGTATCTGGAAATACACCAGCTTTAGATTATGCATATATGACTAAGGCGTTAAATAACTGGACGTTTGCTGATGGAACTGCATCTCTTCAATATGCATGCGAGATTGACAGTGCAGATTATGTTTACAAATACGCTCGTAATATGAACACCGACACACGATTTGATACAATAATTGACGTATATCGTGGAGATACAGTAAATTTACAAGTAAACCCAATAGGAGAGGGAACAATAGAGTTCCAATGGCAAAAGGATGGAGAGTATATTATTGGTGCAAATCAAAATGCTTACAGTTTTAAAAGTTTTGATGTTGAAGATGTCAACTTTAATACTAATGAAGCTGTATATACTGTTAGAATGAAAAATACATGTGGAATACTTATAAGTAGAAAATTTATTATCCGTTATGCAGGATGTAGATGATGATTTATTGGTAATTTAGTTAAGAAATATTAGTGTTTATTTATATATAGGTAGGTAATGAAACATTTTAGACTTTTTAAATTTATTTCGATCTTTTTATTATTAGTCACGTATAGCTATAATATTAAAGCTCAATGCTCAGCTGACGCAGGTGCTGACATAACTATTTGTAATGGAAATTATGTTAAAATAGGGAAATCGCAAACTGCTTACACTTATTCTTGGAGCCCAAGTTCCAGCCTTTCGTCTCCTAATGACTCTACTCCTTTCGCTTTCCCAATAGTAAATACTACCTATACTCTTACTATTGACGATGGCGCTGGTTGTACTGCTACTGATGATATCGCTGTGACTGTAATTGATAATCCTACTGTGACTGTAAGTCCTGATATTAACATAGCTTTTGGAACTCAAGATACTATTTTTGCTACAGCTGCTGGTACTCTTGCCCCTTATTCTTATGAATGGTCTCCTACTTCTGGACTTATGACTCCTGATAACGACTCTACTATTGTTATTCCGCCTGACACAATGGTATATACTGTGACTGTAACTGATGCTAATGGCTGTACTAATACAGGTTCCGTTTGGGTGAGTGTTTTTAATGCAACATTATATCCTATTGCAAACGCAGGTCCTGATACCGTAGTTTGTCAAGGAGTTCCAACTGTTATTGGTAAACCTTTTGGAGCTACTGGTTCTGGAGGGTCGGCTCCTTACACTTATTTTTGGTGGCCTTCAACAGGATTAGATGCTAATGATATTGCAAACCCTACGGCTACTCCAAATACAGATATTGTATATAGAGTTACGGTGACGGATGCTAATGGGTTGATTGCTACCGATAGAATGAAATTTGAAGTAAAGCCAACTCCTACTGCTGACGCTGGTCCTGATTTTACATTATGTAATGGTATAAATAGGCTTGGGGGATTCCCAGCAGGTTGGGGAGGTACTACTAAATGGAAAGATCCTTTGGATTATCTTTGGACTCCGAATACTTCACTTAGTTCAGATACTGCAACAAACCCCTCCGTTTATTCCTCTTTAGTAAATACTACTACTTATATATTAAGAGTAACAGATAATAATGGTTGTTATGACCAAGATACTGCTGTTGTTCGCCCTCTTGTTAAAATTACAACATCCAATTTTCATACTATATGTGAAGGAAATGCTGTTGCTATGACAGTAACAGTTACCCCAAATACTGGAACTCCTCCATACACATACATTTGGGACAATGCAGGAACTTTAGATGACGCATCAATTAGCAATCCTCAAGCGTCTCCAACAACTAGCACTACATATACCGTAACAGTTAAAGATGCTAGCAATTGTTCTACTTTGGCTTTTGTTATTGTTGATGTAGAAAATGCAATTATTACAAATACAGGAGCAAATAAATGTGAAGTAGATACATCTGAAGCTTCTGTATTGACTCTTATAGGTCAAGCTGGAGCTATTTCTTATTCTTGGGAGACTGGGGAGTTAGTTCAATCTATTTCTGTTAAACCTCAAGTTTCTACTATTTATAAAGGAACTATTACGTATGCAAGTGGGTGCATCTCAACAGCTCAAGCATCTATTAATATAAATGACTCAACCCCAAATGCTGGATTTAGTGTCGTTAATGATAGAACTTGTGCTGGTGATAACGATGTTGATTTCACTGTAAATGTTGCTAATGATCCATCTGTTACATATTATTGGGATTTTGGTGATGGCTCTACTGCTGCAGGAAATAATGTCTCTCATAAATATGATGTTATTTATAGCTCGGATTCATCAGCTGTTAAAATGCCGGTTCTTCTTATTTCAAATTTTGCAGGATGTACTGATTCTTCAATTGTTGATGTAAGCTTATTACCGCGCCCTAGTCCTGACTCAATTACCGTACAAGATATAAGGGCTGATAATTATGTCTGTGCTGTTATTGTTGAAGAACCTGTAAGTTCTGGAAATTATGTATATAGAATATTTTTAAATAATAATTCTCCAGTTGGTTCTACAGCTCTTTATGATATTGATTGGGGGGTACCTCCTATTCAAACTGATCTCCCTTCACAAAGTCAATATTATTATGATTTTACTTCTATAGGGCCTTTGGGTACGGATATATCTATTACATCAAAACATGTCTATGTCGCAGATGGGCAATCATGTGAAAGTACAACAGAGATTAATAATGTGTACATCGAAGCTGCTCCAGGAAATCCACGGCAAGCATTGCCTATGTGGCAAAATATGACTGATGTTAATGGTTGTGCACCTTTTGAACATCAAGGACGACTTGCTACTATGTATTTCCCAGGATTTACAGGTACTTTATTATTATCTCCTGCAACAGTATACCAAATGTTTATTGATGATGAGTATGAAAGAGACCTTACCCCTGCTGAAATTCCTGCAGTTGTTGAAGGTATTGGAAATGTGTATGTAGGAGACAATGTTAAAAATACTTTTGAAGAGCCTAAAGGTTGTAATATAAATGCTGTATTACCTGCTCCTTATGGTTTTAATCCTTACGACGCCGGTTACAAAATAGATATTAAGTTAACAAATGCTTGTGGAACATATAGACTTGGGGTAGATATTAACGTATTTGAAATGCCACAAATTGATTATACAATAACCTCTACTCCTAATTGTTATTCTCCAGCGGGTGTTGCTATAAATTTCCAAAATCTAACAACAAAAGCTGAATGCTATTATAATAAAACTCTTAATTTTAGATGGTGGTTTGGTGATGGTTCGGCTATTGTTTCTTCTAGTTCTGATAATTTATATCCTTATGTAGCATTGCCCCCTGCCATACATAATTATATGCCTCCAGGTGCATATATGGTCAATATGGGAGCATTTTACACTTCTACTCAAGTTCCCCCTGCTTGTAGAGATACAATGTACAAACAAGAAACTGTTCAAATATTAAAAGTAAATGCAGCTTTAAGAGCTGATACTGTATGTTTTGGAATGCCTACAACAATTACGGACTCTACTACATACTTGCCTGAATATTATGTTGATATGTCTATTGATGAAACAACTGGTGACACTATTATTGACACTCTCGCTAAACATATGCCATACAGTTGGAAATATACTATTACGGACACATCATCTGGGGCTGTCGTTTATAATAATACATTTTATCACAATAGAGTTGGGTTTCCTAATTATAATCCTTATTTTACATTTGGTACATTGTTGCCAACTTATGGAATCTTTAAGATAAGATTAGAAGTTACTGATGAATATGGTTGTGTTGATAGTACTTTTAGATATATATATGTTGATACATTACCTGGACCTGACTTTGTTGCAGATACTGTTTGTTTACATTCTATTACTAATTTTGCTAATATCTCTTCTGATTTAATTCCTGGAGCTAATGACTCCCTTTCTTATTGGTGGGACTTTGGTGATGGAACCCCAATTTCTACTATGATGAACCCTACGCATCGTTATAGCGATGGAGGGGCTTATTCTGTTGTTCTTCAAACTCGAAATAATCGTACAGGTTGTATTTATGACACCGTAAAACTCGTATTTGTTAATCATGTTGATATAGATATTCTCGGAGAAAACAATTGCTTTGGTGCTCAAACTCGCCTTGAAGGGATGGTTTACCTTTATAATTACTACTTTATGGATTCTGTTAATGCATTTCCTAAATACTTGCCAGATGTAAATCCAAATGCTTTATACAATTATAATATGCAAACAGATGCAGCGCCACCTGTTGATACTATGCTTGTGGATGTTTATACTTGGGAATGGAAATTTGGTGATGGAAATTCTGCATTGTCATACAAAGATTCTGTATTTTGGAATCAATATGCTGACTCCGGTTGGTATTATGTCAAATTGAAAATTATGGATACTCATGGCTGCTCTGACTCTGCCGTGAAACCTATATATATTATTCCGCTTCCTGATGCTCAATTCGTTTATGATACGCTTTGCTTTGGTGCTGGGCCTACTCATTTCACTGACAGTTCCCAAAGTCTTTCTTCCCCTCCTTATCCTATTGAATATCGTTGGGATTTTGGAGATGCGGTTACATCTGATTTGCAAAACCCTGATCATACATATTCATCGCCTGGGAACTTCTGGGTGAAACTTTTTGTTATTGATTCTGCTGGTTGTTGGGCCAATGATTCTCTTCCTATTATTCTTAATAAACCTAAAGCTTATTATCTTCGTGATACTGCTTGTTTTGCTGCAGGTGTGAATTTTATTGATTCTTCTTATGCTCGTGCTCAAATCGGAGGAGCTCCTATTGTTTCTTGGAAATGGGATTTTGGCGATAGTTCAAATCAAATTATTCACCGTTGGTATTTGGTTGCTAATTATGACACGCTTTATCATATTCAAGATTCTGCTGGAACTCTTAAGACTATTGCTTCTGACACAATTCATGTTAGTTATGATACTGTTAGTATTACAGAGATTGTTCTTGGTTCGGATACTTTCCCTATAGATTCCCTTCTCGCAAAATACCCAGATATGAATACTAATAGTATAAGGTATAATTTTGACTATTTATATGGAGATTCTGCTTGGCTTAAAAATAATGGAGAATTCTTTGTTAAACTTCACGTTACTGATGCCGCTGGTTGTGTTGATAGTACGAGACGTTTAGTTGTTGTTAATAAACCTGTGCCTAAATTCTACTATGATACTGTATGTTATCACCCTTTAGGACTTACTGACACTATTAGCTTCCGTGACTATTCAACTGTTGGGGTTAATTGTGGTGGATCTTCTCTTGATACTGCCTTTTGGTATTTTGGTGATGGCAACGATTCTATTATTCCATATACTTCTAATGACACGATTCCTCCAAGAGCTACAATTAAATATAGATATGCAACTCCTGGTAATTATAAAGTTACTCTCGTGGTAAAAGATTCTACTGGTTGTACTGATTCTATTCAACATTATATTACTATAAACGGACCTATTGCTAAATTTAATTTCGACACTGTTTGTTTTGGTGATACTATTATGTTTACAGACTCTTCTTCTATGAGTGCTACTGTTAATGGTGCTAGACTTTATAAATGGGATTGGACATGGGGAGATGGAAATTCTACTTCTTTCCTTGATACGTTCCCTGTTAATCCTCTTACTGTTACAAAGGATACTGTTATCCTATATAGTTTTATGAATAGAGACACTCTGTTTACTGCTGATACAATTTTCAAAAGAGCTGATACTTCTCATTATTATACTACTGCTGGACGATTCGGCGTGCAACTTATTGTTACTGACGTATTCGGTTGTAAAGATACTATTAAAGATACTGTTATTGTTAATAAACCTACTGTAGACTTCTCTTGGGTACCTGTTTGTCTTGGTAGTACTATAGACTTTAATGATACTGTTCGTCCTGTTGTCCCTCAAGGAGCAGCTATAACTACTTGGGCTTGGAATATGGATACTGTTAATAATGCGTCAGTATTCCCGCCTCTTACAATTCATTCTAATGATAGTTTACTGCATCGTTATGATACTGCTGGTAGATATTATGTTCAACTTATTGTCGAAGATGAAATTGGTTGTAGAGATACTATGGTTCACCCTGTAGTGATTAATAAACCTGTAGCTATATTGACAGCAAGTGGCCCTTGTAAAGGAGTCCCTACTAATTTTGTTTCTACTTCTACAACTATATTTAATGATCCTCTTGGTGCTCCTCTTGATTCCATGATATGGCATTTTGGTGATTCTACTGTTGGCGTACCTGCGGGAAACCCAGATAGCATTGTACATCATTTTGCATATCAGGATACTACTACTCACCTTTATGAAATGGAAGGTACTTATGACGTTTACTTAATAATTAAAGATACTCTTGGTTGTGCAGACACTACTCAAATTACTATTGGGGTTAACATGCCTGTCCCAGACTTTACTTTTGACACTGTATGCGTGGGTGATACTACTCGATTTGGGGACAGATCTGTTTCTGTTGTGCCTCTTCCTGCTGGAGCTCCTGTTATTGAATGGACTTGGACATTCTATGACACTCTTCCTGGGGGAATACCTATTAGCACTAACTATGCTGGATTACCTGCTACTTCCGATACAGCTAAACACCGATTTAATACTGCTGGACGTAAAATGGTTGTATTAACCGCTTGGGATAACTTAACTTGTCATAAAAATGATACTGACTATGTTATAGTTAATGGACCTGTAGCAGATTTTACTTATCATGACACTTGTCTTAATTTCACAAATTCATTTACTGATGTCTCGTTTAAAGGGGTAGAACAATCTAGAGGATTCCATCAACGTGTTTGGAATTTCGATTATGGGGTTCATGTCCCTGTAACTCAAGATACTCTTTTTGTTAAAGATTCTGATGTTGATACTACTTATACTTATCCTATTGATACTGCATATCGTGTACTTCTTACTGTTATTGACTCAGCTGGTTGTATTGATACAGCTACTCAAATAGTCAGAATTAATCAACCTGTTGCTGGATTTACATTTAATAATCCTTGTAAAGATAAAACAGTTTTATTTACTGAAACATCTGCATCTGGATGGACTGGTGGAGCTCTTCCTGATTTAAGTTTACGAGAATGGATACATACTGATACCGCAGGAATTAGCCATAGATATCTTGCTGGAGACCCTAGTGCTACTTCTTTTGCATTTGCTGTTACTGGATTACACCCTGATACTCTTATTATTACTGACGTGAAAGGTTGTAAAGATACAATAGTTCAGACTATTATTGTTGACCACCCTAACCCAGGATTTACTTTTGATACCGTATGTTTAAATAGTCCTTCTAATTTTACTGATACTTCTACTACTTTTGTACCTCTTGTAGATGGGGGGGCTCCTCTTGTTAGCTGGATATGGAAATATGACTCAATACTTGGTGCTGCTGCTGAAAAAACAATGAAAGCAGTTACTGTCCCTCCTGCTGCTAATGGAGATGGAATTTATACTTTTAACACACCTGGGCAAAAAAGTGTTTGGTTAATTCTTACTGACTCTAAAGGTTGTAAAGATTCTATTGCTCAGACAGTTATTGTCAACAAACCTGTTGCTGACTTTACTCTAAATGATACTTGTTGGAATTACCCTCATAGCTTTACTGATGCCTCATTACCTTTTATGTTAGTTGGTGCAAACATAACCGAATGGATATGGAGATATGGTGATGCACAAGGTGACTCTACTGGTACTGTTGGTGGAAATTCTCCAACACAGACTCACACTTATGATACTACTGGAAATTACAATGTCACTCTTATTGTTTATGATGATAATCCTACTGGTGCTTGTTCTGATACTATTGTAAAACCTATTAAAGTGAACAAGCCTATTGCTGCTTTCACTTTCGATACTATTTGTTTTGATCCTATTGACACTACATCATTATTTGCTGGTACTGCTATTGAATCTGTGGGGGGGCCTGCTATAACATTATGGAAATGGAACTTCGACACACTTACGGGAAGTGCTGATAATGGTGAAGTAATTAGAGTAACTGCTAACACTACTTATAAATATACTTCTGCTGGTAATAAATATGTAAAATTAAAAGTTCAAGATATAATGGGTTGCTTGGACTCTATTTATCACCCTATTATTGTTAACAAACCTAAAGCTCAATTCACTTTCGACACTGTTTGTGCTATTGATACAACTACTTTTAATGCTTATGATAGTATATGGGCTGTAGGTGGTAAAAATATAGACCGTTGGGTTTGGGATTTCGGTGATGGAACAACTGTTACTGCTTATAATAAAGATACTACTCATATATTTGACGTTACTGCTGCTTATAACTTTAGCGTTAAACTTACTGTTTATGACCAAATGAATTGCGTGGACTCTATTAGGCACGATGTGTTTGTTAATAAACCTATTGCTGATTTTACTACTACAGCTTCTTGTAAAAAAACTAATGCTACATTTATTGCAGATAGCTTAGGTTCTATTAATGCAACTGGTGGCTCCCCTATCGAATATTGGGTATGGGATTATGGTGATGGTGATACTGATTCATTAGGTATAAAATCTACTTCTCACCTTTATAATAATGATGTGAATATCGCAAATTATAATGCAATTCTTAAAGTTTATGACGAAATGGGTTGTTGGGATACTATATCTAAACCTATTATCGTAAACCAACCTATAGCTGTATTTACTTTTGATACTGTTTGCTTTGGCTCATCTACAAATTTCACTGGAACAGATAGTATTATGGCTACTGGTGGACGTCATATAAAAGATTGGCAGTGGTGGTTTGACAGTCCAAATGCAAATCCAAACGATATAGCTCAAAATAGAATTACTTCTTATACTTATCTTGCACCTCAAAATTATGATGTAAGACTTGTTGTTATTGACTCGGTAAACTGTTCTGATACCTTAATTAGAACAGTATTTGTAAACAAACCTGTCCCTTTATTCTCTTTTGACACTGTTTGTGCTTTTGATACTACTTCTTTATGGTCAACGGATAGCATTTCTATTATTGGAGGAGCACCAGCAACACAATGGCAATGGGAGTTTGACGACGGAGATGCATATACAGCAGACAATAAAGATACAATTCATATATTTGACGTAGCATCTTCATACAATTATAGCGTTAAACTTACTGTAGTGGACTCAATGGGTTGTATGGATTCTGTTAGACACGATATATTTGTTAATAAACCTATTGCAGACTTTACACCTACAACTTCTTGTAAATATCAAAATGCTAATTTTATTGCAGATAGTTTAGGCTCTATAAATGCTACTGGTGGCTCTCCTATTGAATTTTGGGTATGGACTTATGGAGATGGTGATACTGATTCATTAGGAATAAAATCTACTTCTCATTTATATAATAATGATATTCTAGGAAACTATAATGCATCTCTTAAAGTTTATGACCAAATGGGTTGTTGGGATACTATATCTAAACCTATTATAGTCAATAGTCCTGTTGCTATGTTTACTTTTGATACCGTTTGCTTTGGCTCTACCACTCATTTTACTGGAACAGATAGTATTATCGCATTTGGTGGAAGACATATTCAAGAATGGAATTGGAGATTTGACCATCCAAATGTGGCTCCAAATGATCAAGGAAATCAAAATAGAATTACATCTGTAATTTATGCTTCTCCAATTAATTATAATGTTAGACTTATTGTTATTGACTCCGCAACTTGTCAAGATACTTTAATTAGAACCGTATTTGTAAACAAACCTGTCCCTTTATTTGCTTTTGACACCGTTTGTGCTCTAGATACTACTTCTTTCTGGTCAACTGATAGTATTTCTATTATTGGAGGTTCACCTGCTGATAAATGGATATGGAAATTCGGCGACGCTACTACTCAAACCGCTTATCAAAAAGATACTATTCATATATACAACCCTGTCGCTACTTATAATTATACTGTAGAACTTGTGGTTGTCGATACTATGGGTTGTAAAGACTCTATTTCGCATCCTATATTTGTTAATAAACCTATCGCAAACTTTACTAATACTACTAATTGTAAAGAAAGTCCTACTGAATTTGATGCAGATAGTGCTGATGCTGTAAATCGTTCAATACATGCTACAGGTGGCTCAGATATAGTACAATGGGCGTGGACTTATTGCGATACTTGTACTACAGATACGTTCGGAATAAAAACAGCTCAATATATATATCCTGCAGGTGGTAATTATACAGCTCTCCTTACTGTTATTGATGCTATGGGTTGTTGGGATACTACATCAAATCCTATTATTGTTAACAAACCTACTGCTGCTTTCCAAACTATCGGTGGTTGCCTTGGTGTTACTGCTGATATTTGTGATACTTCCAGAGTTTATGCAATTGGTGGAGCTGCTCTTTCTTCAAGACTATGGAATATAGACTTCGATTCTAATTATGTTTATGGCGCTCCTCAAAATCTTGGCGCAGCTGGTGGAGATATTACGGTGAGAAATCCATTGTATATTTATGATAATTTTGGACCTTTATTGCCTTATGATAATTGTGCTCCTTTAACTCAGTGTTTTATAACTCAGTCTTATTTCGCTTTTGGTAATGATAAGTTAATAGTAGATTTAGATTCTATATATTTGGAGGCTGGAGATACATTGTTTATTTATGATGGTCCTATAGTATCAGGTGTCCCTGCAAAAACTTATCTTCCAGGAACAAAAATAGTAAAACCAAATGCTTCTTTATATTATACAAGTACTCAGTCTTCTGTTACTTTCCGATTTTCTAGGAGTGGAACGTTTGTTCAATTCGGTTGGGCTGGTACTATTAGTAGAGACATTATTAAAACAGATAGTTGTGTTAATTATTTATATAAAGAACCAGGTGTTTATAATATTCGTTTAATTGAGACAGATGCAATGGGCTGTAGTGATACTATTGTTAATACTCTTAATGTGGACTCACTTCCTATTGTTCAATACACAATAGATACTGTTTGTCTTGGTGATAGTACTACTTTTACTAATACTTCTAGAGGGGCTAATGGTAAAACTATTTCTTCTGTGCTTTGGAAATATGGTGATGGAAATACTTCTAATAATCTTAATGCTTCTTTCAAATATAAGTATGCAGATGATAGCACTTACTGGCGTTCTGTTTTGATTCTTACTGATAATGGTGGTTGTGTTGACTCTAGTGTTGTTAATGTAAAAGTAAGACCTCTCCCAATCCCTTTATATTCTGCTTCTGATGTGTGTTTGTTTGACTCAACTCATTTTGTTGATCTTTCATCAATTAAAGCGACAGGAGGAAATATTAAAACTTGGGGATGGACTTTTGAATCTGGGCAAACTTCTGCTCTCCAAAATCCAGCATATTTATATCCTTCTTCTGGAGATTTTGTTACAGTGAAATTATTAGTTACTGACACTTTCGCTTGTAAAGACTCTATTACAGATACTGTTCATATTAGACCGCTCCCTGTTGCAAACTTTACTTTCGACAGACAGTGTTATGGAACTGATATTACGTTTATAAATACATCTACTAATGCCGAAGGTGCATTTACTGCAAACTCTTATAGATGGTATTTCGACCTTGATACTTCTTATTATCATGGAAACTTTAATATAGCAAATGGTATAGACAATCTATACTACTTTGCTGATACAACTTTTATTAATGACAATCCTGGTGTCGTCGTAAATGTTGACCAACAAATATTTATTGCTGACGAATTAGGATTTACTTCGAATACTCAACATAATAGTGATATCGTACAAACGTTCTGTTCCCCTGTAGGTGATACTCTTGCTATTAGATTAGATTCTATTAGAACTGATGGTATTGACTCTCTTACTATATACAAAGGTAAAAATGTTGCAGGGACTCCTTTAGCTCATTTAAAAGGTGCTACCCAATATGATTTACTTTATACTTCTAACGACTCTTCTTGTTTAACTTTACATTTTGTTTCTAATGGAGTTGGTTCTCAATTTGGTTGGGCTGGCGAAATATATCGTCCAAGAATTAGAAGTACTGTAGCAAATCCTTCTCATAAATATTTTGAACCGGGTACTTATAATGCTAGACTTATTGTTGAAAACAATTTAGGTTGTAAAGATTCTGTAGTTAAATATGCTATTATTGTGGATACTTTGCCTGAACCTGACTTTGATTTTGATACTGTTTGCCTTGGTAACGCTACTAATTTTGCTCAACAAGCTTGGATATCCACAGCTGGACAAGCTGGAGCTATTACCTATAGCTGGAATTTTGGTGATGGAAATGTTGCTGCTGGTGCAGCTACAACTCATACTTATGCTGTAGCTGGAAAATACGCTGTTACTCTTATTGTTACTGATGCTAAAAACTGTGTGGACTCTATTAAAGATAGTATCATGGTAAAACCATTACCTATTCCTTTCTTTACTGCTGACTCTACTTGTCTTGGTGGTTGTATATCATTTACTGATGCTTCTACTAAAGCTACTAACGGAGGAAATCTTAAAATATGGCATTACGATTTTGGTGGAGGAGATACTGCGGGTGGTGGAACACTTCTTATTCCTGCTACTAATCCACAGAAAAATCCTTCCAATTGTTTTACCACAGCAGCATGGCATAATGTTACTCTTACTGTAACGGATACTTTTAATTGTACTCAAGACACTATAATTCCTGTTCATGTATTCAATTTGCCTATAGCTGATTTTTCTGCCGTAGCTGCTTGTTTCGGTTTTACTACAAACTTTAATAATACATCCTTACCAGTAGAAGGAACATTTCCAATAGGTTCGTCTTTCAATTGGAATTTAGATTGTGATACAACTATGCTTTCTTATCCAGAATATGTTATTGATGGCGGAGCGCAAGTCACTGTTACGCAAAAAGTTATATTTACTGATGATAATGCTGGGGTTATATCAGGATATTATTCAGGAGGGGGAAATGGTTTGACAAAAACATTTAAAACCCAAGATGGAGATAGAATAGGTCTTGTTATTGATACTCTGATTACTATTGCAGCAGAAGATACTCTTTTGGTATATGAAGGACTTTCTGATGTAGGAACGCCTGTAAGAAAATATGCAGGAAATATCGCAGCTGGTACTTCTTTTAACTCTACAGGTTCTGGTTTAACTTTTAAATTTAAAAAAGATGCAGCTGGTTCAGCTATAGGTTGGAGAATTACTATCCTTAGACCTGATATTTATTCTAATGTAACTTCTCCTACTATTGATTATATAACTCCTGGTGTTCATGTCGCTCGACTTATTGTTACAAACTCTAAAGGGTGTGTTGATACTTTAACAAAAGTACTAACTCTTGACTCATTACCTATTCCTGCTTTCAATAAAGACACTGCTTGTCTTGGTCAAGCTATTACTTTTGATGCTTCTGCTTCTCGTGCTACCGCTGGAAAAGATATTACAACTGGTTCTTCTTTCTATTCTTGGAAATTTGGAGACGGAGGAGTTGACTATACTAATGATCCTTCTCCTACTCATACCTATGCAGCAGCAGGAACATATGTTGCAACTCTTATCCTTTTTGATAATATGGGATGTCAGGATTCTATTAAAGATACTATGCTCGTTCGTCCAATACCGGCAGCTATATTTACTACTGACTCTGTTTGTTTTAATGATTCTGCTCATTTTAATGATGCTTCTCTTGGTTCTCTTGCAACTTGGAAATGGTATTATGAAGCTGGAGTTACTCAAACTTTTGCTACTGCAATTGATCCTGCTTATTTATATGCTACAACAGGCGTAAAATCTATTAGCTTAAAAGTTACTGACGATGCTGGTTGTACTGATAGTACTGCTCGTACTATTCGTATATACAACCTCCCAACGGCAAACTTTACCGCTCCTAGAGCTTGTTTTAATCCTGCTATTGCCGTAAACCTTGTTAGTACAGCTACTGCTGGTTCTAGCATTATCTCAAATTATTGCTGGACTTTCGATTGCGATTCTACTAATCCTACATTATCTTATAATGTAAATAATGGGGTTGGAGTTTTAGTAAATCAAATGGTTAATGTTTATGATGTAGGTGGTGAAGCAGGTCAATATGTAGACGGAGTTATTACAGGCCGAGAATTTTCATCGCCTGTAAATGATGTATTAAGACTTGAACTTTCTTATTTAGACCTTGGACAAGATGATACTTTATTTGTTTATGATACTTCTTTAGCTGTAGCTTCTGAAAAGATAGCTACATACACAGGAAGTACTATAGTACCTGCTTTTGTTATGTCAACAGGTAGAAGTTTATATCTACAATTAAAAGCAAATGTACCCATAAATGGAAATGGTTTTGCTGGTATTATATATAGACCTAATATTTATACTTGTAATTCTTCTACTTCTTATAGCTTCCTCGCTCCTGGTCACTATACTGTTTGTCATAATGTTACTGATGCTAGAGGTTGTAGAGATACCGTTTCTAAAATTGTAATAATTGATTCATTACCTGCTCCTTCTTTTGTATCTGATTCTGTTTGTTTTGGGGACTCAACTACTATTACTGATCTTAGTACATACCCTGCTAACGCTTTCAAATTAAAAACTTGGACGTATAAATTTGATGATGGATCTTCTAATGCTTATACTTCAACTCCTGCTCCTTTTAAATTTAAATATATTTCTGATAATAAACACGCTCTTAAACTTATTGTTACTGACTCTCTCGGTTGTAAAGACTCTATTGCTGATAGCGTATTTGTAAAACCTTTACCAATACCTGATTTCGATTTTGATATAGTTTGTCTTTCTGCAACTACCACTTTTACAGATGTTTCAACAGTTAAATCTTATGGTTCTCCTCTTGCTTCAAATCGTTGGGATCTTGATACTACAGTAGGTGTATTTGTTATAAATTCACCAAATCCTACAAGACAATATGCTACTGCAGGAAATCATTATGTGAGACTTACTGTTACTGATGCTGAAGGTTGTAAAGATTCTATTCTTCAATCAGTTCTTGTGAATAATCTCCCTACTGCTGATTTTAGAGCTGATACTGTATGTTTTGGAAATACAACTTCTTTTGTTGACCAATCAACTCCTTCTGGAATTATTGCTTGGCGTTGGAATTATGAGTATGATGCTACTGACCCTCAAGATACTAATACTCTTAATGTTGCAAATGATGGAACAACTAAATTAATTAATCAACCTAAATATCTGGTTGATGATGGTGGCATATCAGGAAATTATACTACTAATAAAAATCGAACGATTACATATTATACAAACCAAAAAGATTCTTTAAGACTTGTGTTCTTAAATTTTAATATTCTTAATGATGGAGACTATTTTAATATATATAAAGGAACTTCTGATGCTGATACTCTTATAGGATCATATCATAATGATAATTTGCCTCCTTCTTGGTTAACTATTTCTGATTCCGTAGTAACTATTAAATTTAATTCCGGATTAGCTGGAACATCATCTGGATTCTTAGTAAGAATAGAAAGACCATCTATTATTGATACTATAAATTCTGGAAACACTCATAAATATTCTTATCCTGCTGATTATTCTGTAAGATTAATCGTTACTAGTGGTGTTGGTTGTACAGACACTATTGTAAAAACTGTTCAAGTGGATACTATTCCTATTGCTAAATTCCGTTTTGATACAGTATGTCTTGAAAGTGCTGCAACTCAATTTACAAACCAATCATATATCCCTGGTAGATACGCTTCTGCTATGACTTGGACTTGGAATTTCGGTGAAAACCTTACTTCTACGGCTAATACATATAACGCTTCTTACGATTATCCTACTCCTGGAAACAAAACAGTTAGCCTTAGAGCTATGACTTCTAGAGGTTGTTTTGATGACTCTATAAGAGCTGTTATTGTTAACCATCCTGTAGCAGGTTTCGTATTTGATACTGTCTGCTTTAACCCTAACCCAATTATTACCTTTAATGATACTTCTATTATTTCGGCTGCAGGTGGATCGCCTATTAATAGCTGGACTTGGAAGTTCGGAGATTTGCAAACTTCTAATATTGATGACATTGTTCATACATATTCAAATCCTGGTAGTTATACTGCTTGGTTAATTGTTCGTGACACTATGAATTGTGTGGATAGTACTTCTCATAATGTAATTGTTAATAAACCTATTGCATCTTATACAGCTCCTAATGTTTGTATCGAAATTGAAGATACTACTAAGTTTACTCCTGGTTCTGCTACCTATGCAACTACCGGTAGAGCTCCTATATATCAGTGGATATGGAATTATGGAGATGGTTCGCCTCTTGATACAGCATTAACTGCTGATACTAGCAAGCATAAATATGCTTTACCTGGTAATAAAATTACTACTCTTATTGTGGTTGACACAATGGGATGTTCTGACACTATGGATCTTGTTACTACTGTAAACCATCCTATTGCCGGATTCATATTCGATACTGCTTGTTGGAAATCTCCTTCAAACTTTATTGATACTTCTATTATCTCTGCCGTTGGTGGTGCTCCTATTAATAATTGGGCTTGGAGATTTTTTGATACGCCTCCAGCTTCTTCTACCGATTCTGCTACATCTTACACATTTATTAATCCTGGTAATTACCAAGTAAGATTGGTTGTTACAGATAATATGTTCTGTCGTGATACAGTAACACATAATATTATTGTAAACCATCCTGTAGCTGTATTTGCTTTTGATACAGTTTGTATTGATGACTCTACTCATTTCTTCGCAAGAGATACTATTGTCGCTCTAGCTGGAGCTTCTATTGTTGACTGGAATTGGAATTTTGGAGATGCTTCTCCTGTAATGAATGGTGATGGATACTACGATATTAATCCTGCTCATATATATGCAAATCCAGGTAATTACCCTGTCGAATTAACCGTTACTGACTCTATTGGTTGTACTGATTCTGTTATTCATACTGTAATTATTAATCATCCAAGAGCCGGATTTACAAGCAATACTGTTTGTATTGGAGACTCTACATCATTTACTGATACTTCTATTATCTCAACTACTGGTGGATGGGCTAATATTAATCAATGGTTATGGTATTTTGGTGATGGTCAAACGTCTGATTTACAACACCCTAAACACTTATTCTCTAATTCTGGAAATTATGATGTAGCTCTTAAAGTTACTGACGTATGGGGATGTACTGATAGTATTTCTAAACCTCTTATTGTAAATGGTCCTATATCTTACTTTAAGTTTGATACTGTTTGCTGGCATACTACTACAAGTTTTATGGATTCTTCTTATATTACATCTGTTGGAGGATCTCCTATTGTTTCTTGGAATTGGAGGTTCTATGATACTCCTAATGTGACATCTACGGATACAAATCCAACTCATATATTTGTTGTGCCTGGTAATATTCCTGTTAGACTTAGAGTAATAGATGCTATGGGCTGTGCTGATACTTTATACGATACTGTTATTGTAAATAACCCTACAGCAATATTCTCTTATGATACTGTTTGTGCTGGTTCCTCTATGAGTTTCTTTGATACTTCTTCTATTAAAGCAATAGGTGGATCTCCTATTGAGCATTGGACTTGGACTTGGGGTGATGGAAATACAGATGCAACAGATAATAGATTCCCTAATTATACTTACGATTACCCAGTTTATAATTATATAGTTAAACTACTTGTTACTGATACTATGGGATGCCAAGATAGTGTGTCGCACGATGTATTTATTAACAAACCTAATGCTAGTTATATGGTGGATACTGTATGCTTTGGCGATACTACTACATTTACAGACCTTTCAACTATATCTGCTACTAATGGTATAGGACTTAAATCTTGGTTATACAAATTTAATAATATAGGCAATGATTCTGCGGTTCATAAAGATACTACATTCTTATTCCCTGCAGGTACTTATAATGTAGAATTAATTGTTACTGACTTAATGGATTGTAAAGATACTACTGGTATATTAGTTCTTGTTAATAAACCTGTCCCTGACTTTACTTTCGATACTGTTTGTTTCGGAAATGCTACTTGGTTTAGAGATAATTCCGCTTCTATAGTTATGGGCGGTTCTATGGTTACCGAATATACTTGGGATTTCGCTGATACTACTTTCGCTTATGCAAGAGATGTGTATCATATTTATGCATATCAGGACACTTTCCAAGTGAAACATACTGTAAGAGACTTAATGGGTTGTACTGATTCTATTACAAAAACAGTGATTGTTAATACTCTTCCTGTTGCTAATTTCTCTTTTGATACGGTTTGTTTAAATGATTCTACTAATTTCACAGATTTAACTACCATTAATCCTGGTGCAAGAAATATTGCTAAATGGAAATGGATTTTTGATGGTGGAGATTCTTTAATTATTCAAAATGCAACTTATTTATTTGGTACTCCTTACAATCATAGTGTTAATTTATTAGTTACTGACTCCGCTGGTTGTATGGGATCTACAACAAAACTTGTTAGAGTTAATCCTGTACCATTCGTTGACTTCTCTCTTGAAAATGTTTGCTTAACTGATACTGCTAAGTTTAAAGGTACCGCTTCTTCTTTCGGAACAACAATTACTGGTTGGTTCTGGAATTTTGGTGATACATCTTCTATTGCTGATACTGCTATAACAAAAAATGCTCAATGGAAATATCCTAACTTCGGAGATTTTAATGTTTCTCTTACAGCTACAGATTCTCTTGGTTGTGCTAGTACAGTTAATTATAACATTAGTATAGATTCTCTTCCTGTTACTTCTGCAAGTCCAGATGATACTATTTGTCTTGGTGATACTGCAACAATATCTGTTGTTGGAGGTACTTCTTTCTTATGGAGTAATGGAGATACTGCTACTACTACAAAAGTAACACCAATTATAACAACTACTTATTATGTTACTGCTACTGCAGATAACTCTTGTACAGCGAAAGATACTGTAATTATTGTGGTTAACCCTCTTCCTATTGCTGATGCTGGAATTAATGATACTATTTGTAGAAATGATTCTTCTCTTATAATTGGAACTGGTGGTATATCTTATAATTGGTCAATCCCATCTGTTGTTGATTCGAACTATGTTAAACCTGTTGTAACAACTACATATTATTTAACAGTTACTGATGCTAATGGTTGTACTTCTTCTGATAATATGGTCGTAATAGTGAAACCACTTCCTATTGCTAGTTTCCTTGATGATACTGTTTGTATTGGTAATGTTACTCAATTTATTGACCAATCTTCTACCGCTTCTGGAGGGGACTCTATCGTCGATTGGTATTGGGATTTCGATGGTGCAGGTACTGCTACTTCAGATATGAAAAATCCTAATTTTGTTTACTTGTCTTCAGGTGATAAAAATGTATGTCTAACAGTAACTGATGCCTTCGGTTGCGAAAAAGCTTATTGTGATACTATTGTTGTTCATAATTCGCCTTTGGCTCAATTCACTTTTGATACTGTTTGTCTTGGTGATTCTATTGCATTCTCTGATATGTCAACTCCAGTTGTTGGCGGTGGTAGTATCGTAGCTTGGAGTTGGGATTTTGGAGATGGACAATTCTCTACTAAACAAAATCCTAAAAATAAATATAATACTGCTGGATACTTTAACGTAATTCTTTCTGTTGAAGACTCTGTAGGATGTATTGATACTGTTCTTAAAAATATATATGTTAGACAACTCCCTGTTGCTAATTTTAAATTTGATACTATTTGCGTAGGTTTGAATACTACTCTTATTGATATGTCTTCTACAGACCCTCTTAATGGACCTATTGATACTTGGAATTGGGCTCTCGGTGATGGAAATAATGCTAATACAGACACTGTATTACATACATATCCTGCTAGTGGAACTTATTCTCCTACAGTTACAGTTACAGACTCCGCTGGTTGTTCTTCTTCTGTAACTAAAAATATTTTAGTTTATTCTGGTCCTTTTATTGATTTTAATTTCAACGCTGGTGTATGTGACGGAGATTCTGTTAGATTCTCTTCATTCCATCCTCTTATCCCTAAAATCGCATCTTATAATTGGGATTTTGGTGGAGACGGTGTATCTATTCTTAAAGATCCTGCTCATAGCTTCTCTGCTTATGGAACTTATACTGTAACTCTTCAAGTTGTTGATACCCTTGGTTGTTCTGGTAGTGCTTCTCATGACGTAACTGTAGATTCTTTGCCTATTGTTAGTGCAGGCCTTACTGATACTATATGTTATGGTGATACAGCTACATTGACAGCAACAGGTGGAACTAGTTATCTATGGAGTGTTGGTGGAACAACTGCTTCTATTAATGTGGCTCCTATTGTAACAACTACTTATGATGTTACTGTATTTGCTGCAAATGGTTGTACTGCTACTGATTTTGTGGAATTAGTGGTTATTCCTCTTCCAGCTACTTATGCTGGTGCGGATGTTACAATATGTAATGGAAAATGTGCTTTATTATCTGCTACAGGTGGTAATACTTATTCTTGGTCAACTACTGATACTGCTGTAGGTATTCAAGTTTGTCCTACTGTAACTACTGTGTATAAATTAACAGCTTGGGAAAGTATTTATGGTTGTCAAGCAGAGGATTCTGTTAAAGTAACAGTTAGTACTGACTTTTATGTTGATGCAGGTCAAACTCAAAGAGTTTGTCTAGGTGGTTGTGTATTCTTAGATGCTAATACTAATGTAACTGGTGCTGATTATTTTTGGAGTGATGGTGCAGGTAATGGATCTAAAGTTCAAGTATGTCCTGCTGTTACTACAACATTTAGCGTTACTGCTACATTCCAAGGCTGTGATGCTATTGATAATGTTATTGTTGTTGTTGATCCATTACCTCTTGCTAATGCAGGCGCTGATGCTACTATCTGTAAAGGTCAATCAGCTTCGCTTATGGCTTCTGGTGGTGGTACTTATGCTTGGAGTAATGGTCCTTCGTCTGAAACAAATGTTGTTTCTCCTGTTGTTACTACAGTTTACAGAGTAACTGTTACTTCTGACAAAAATTGTACTGCAACTGATGATGTTACTGTTTTTGTAAATAATAATCCAACTCTTAATGCTGGATTAGATAGAAATATTTGTCTTGGTGATTCTACAGATTTAACAGCTACTGCTGCTGGTACTACTGGGTCTTATGATTATGTATGGGATAACACATCTACTAATCAAACTATAAGAGTAGCTCCACTAATTAATACAACTTATTATGTTACCGCTACGGATACTAATGGTTGCTCTAATACTGATAATGTAATTATTATGGTTAATAACAAACCTACTGCTAACGCTGGTGGGGATGTTACTATTTGCAAAGGGGCTTCAACGTCTCTAATGGCAACTGGTGGTGGTACTTATTTATGGAGTACAGGTTCTGCTTCTCAAACAATTTCTGTAAGTCCTAATGATACTGCAACATATACGGTTACGGTTACTCTTAATGGATGCACTTCAACTGATGACGTAACTGTTTCGGTTGTTCCATTGCCTACTATTAATGCAGGTGTGGACACTATTATTTGTAATGGAACAAGTATTATACTTACCGCAACGTCAGAAATAGGCGCTTCTTATAAATGGAGCACAGGTTCTACGGCTCAAAGTATTAATGTGACTCCTGCTGTAACTACTCCTTATCAGGTTACGGCAACACTAAATGGTTGTTCTAGTAGTGATGAGTTAATTGTTACTGTAAAACCTATACCTACGATAAATGCTGGTCTAGACCAAACTATTTGTAAAGGTGATACTGTTAATATTACAGCTGTTGCTACAGGGGGATCTTCTTATTTATGGTCAAATGCTGCTGAAACAACTCAATCTATTACAGTATTCCCTATAATTAATACCTCTTATATTGTTACTGCTACTCTTAACTCTTGTACTGCTAGTGATAATATGATTGTATTTGTTAATAACATTCCTTCTGTTACTATTTCTGATGACGATACTATTTGCCTTGGACAAACAATTACTCTCGTGGCTGTTGGTCCTGCTGGTAGTTCTTATGTATGGAATAATGGAGCTGTATCTTCTTCTATTAATGTTGCTCCTACTCAAAATTCTACGTATATTGTTACTGTTACTAAAAATAATTGTTCAAATACAGAAAATGTTGTGGTGCTTGTTAATCCTGCTCCTTTTGTTAGTGCAGGTATTGATAGAAGTGTTTGTGTGGGAGATAGTGCTCTTATTATTGCTACTGGAGCTACAACATATACATGGATTCATAATAACTTAATTAATGATAGTATATACGTAAAACCAAATACTCAAACTAGTTATACTGTTGTTGGTGAATCTAATGGATGCACTGCAAGTGACGGCGTTTTAGTTAGTTTAAATATTATGCCTGTAGCACAGTTCACAAACAATACTGTTTGTAGTGGATTCCCTACACAATTTACAAGTACTAGCACATTGGGAATCGGAGGTAGTGTTAGTGTTTACAGTTGGAATTTTAATGGATTAGGCACTTCAAATCAACCAAATCCATCATTTACCTTCCATGGTTCTGGTTATTATACAGTTAAGTTATATATTACTGATAATAATGGATGTAAGGACTCCTCAATAAGAGTAATAGAAGTTAATGGCAGTCCAGTAGCAAGCTTTAGATTAGATACAGTTTGTTTAGGAACGCCAACGAGCTT
>MEOD01000067.1:19515-35345 GCA_001768555.1 Bacteroidetes bacterium GWF2_29_10 | reverse complement strand
ATGTAAAAATATATAAAAAATTATCAACAAATTGATAGCGGTTTAGTATTAACAATAGTTTTTGTTGGTTGATTTTTATATAACTGCTGTTATTGTTAACATTCGATATTTAATTGTAGACAGTTTTTGTCTTACTTTTTCGTCAATAAAACAAGGCTAAATTTGAAAATTTAATATCATTTATTGTTTTTTTATACATCACATTAATATTAGGGTTCGTTGAAAAAGTTAAGAGTTGCAAAACCGTTGCAGGATAAAAGTAAAAAAAACAATAACTTATAGTTATAAACAAATAGTTGTTTGTGTTAAATGATTTTGTGCATTTGTAGTATGAAAACAGAAAAATTATATTTCCACTTTGAATATAGGTTTTAATATTTTGTAAACCTAATTCTGAATACATCCGTTTCAGTGTGCCCATATTAATTGATTTATGTCCACTTACATTTATGCCTCTCAATATTGAAATATAGGTTGTCAAAAAGGCCTTTTTATATAAAAACTTAAAAAAAAATAGGATTGAACATTATTAAAACATATATAACTAAGCATATATATTTTAAAACTTATCCAGAAAATATAAGGAGATATATGCATTTATTTTACAATTTTTAATTGTTATTCAGTGTGTTTTTTAGGAAAATACGCAATCTCAATTTTTGTATTATTTAAAAAAAGACTTCGTCTTCTAATAAATAGCTTTTGTCTTTTATTGGAAAATAATAATGTTAAGTTAACATTAATTTGCAGTTAATTAATTTATAAATTTTATGAAGACTATTTTTAAATTCTTAATCGTATTGTGTTTCTGTACAGTTAATATTGTAAATGCTGGAACTTATGATGGATACACATTATATAGTAAAATGGGGAATAAGAATGTTTATTTAATAGACATGAGCGGTAATATATACCATACATGGGCATGTAATGTTGCTACAGGGTATTCATCCTATTTACTATCTAATCAAGTATTATTACGTTCGTGTCAATATCAAGGAAATAAACTAAATGGTGCAGCAATGTGTGGTATGGTTCAAAAGGTAGATTGGAACGGAAATTTGTTATGGCAATACACATATTCAACATCAAGTTATTGCACACACCATGATATTTGCCCAATGCCAAACGGGAATGTGTTACTAATATCTTATGATGTTAGAAGTGCGACAGAAGTAGCAGCAGCTGGATGTTCGAAAACAATGTCAATATGGTCGGAAAAGATTATAGAGGTAAAACCAACAGGGTTATATACAGGAGAAATAGTATGGGAATGGCAAGTATGGGATCATTTAGTACAAGAATATAGTTCAGCAAAGAACAATTATGGTGTAGTAAAAGAGCATCCCGAGCTTTATAATATTAACTATAATACCCAACAAGATTGGATGCATGCAAATGGAATTTCTTATAATGAAAGTTTAAATCAAATAGTTTTTTCTTCGCATAATTTAAATGAATTATATGTAATAGATCATAGCACAACAACTGAAGAAGCAGCAGGCCATACAGGAGGTAATTCTGGAAAAGGAGGAGACATTCTTTACAGGTGGGGAAATCCTGCTGCTTATGGAGCAACAGGAACAAAGATATTTAATGTAGTACATGACGCACATTGGGTGCCTGAATATTGTCCAAATGGAGGCTATTTAGCAGCCTTTAATAATGGAGGAACAGGCTCAAAGTCAACAATAGACTTGATATCTCCACCATATAGTGGATATAATTATACGCACATCAATGGTTCTGCGTATGCCCCAACAACATATACTTCTCGTTATGTATGCAATGGTCGCTCTGGTAATCAGTCTAATTCACAACAATTACCCAATGGAAACATGCTGATATGCTTAGCTGAATCTGGTTACATGTATGAAATAGATGCTTCTCAAAATATCGTATGGACATATACAGCAGGAGGAACAGTTTCTAAGGCTTTTAGATATACAGCAGATTACGTTACAGGAGTAACAGAAACAATAGTGCCTAAAAAACAAATAAATATATATCCTAACCCTACAACAGGCACAATAACTATAGATGGAACATTTAATCAAAATGATTATGTAATTAGTATTTATAATGTAACAGGACAATTATTGTTAAGGAAGAGCAATTCAAAAACAATAAATATAGGGAACTTGGATAAAGGTGTTTACAATGTTCAAATAGAAACTGAGAATGAAGTTATAAATAAACGTATTATTTTAACAAAATAAGAGTATGAAACAATTTATTATTACAGCATTATTATTTGTTATTATTACAAATTCAAATGCACAGGTTTTTACAAATTACACAACCAGTAATGGATTACCAGATAATTATGTTACAGGGATAGCAATAGACAGTTTAAACAATAAATGGTTTGCAACTCAATCTGGAGTGGCAAAGTTTAACGATACTATATGGAAAACTTATACAACAACAGATGGATTGCTTAGCAATGCAATTAATTGTATTTATGTTGATAATCAAAACAGTGTTTGGGTTGGGACAGATTTAGGGATTAGCGTGTATGATGGAAACACATGGAAGTCATTTACTAAAACAGATGGATTAGTGAATAACATAGTAAATACCATATCTCAAGATTTGAAAGGTGCAATTTGGATTGGAACAAATGGAGGAATTTCAAAATATGTAAATAATATTTGGACAAATTATACAACAACAGAAGGGTTGTCGTCTAATATGATTAGCTGTATTTCTGTTGATTTATCTGATAATAAATGGATTGGGACTTGGATTGGTGGACTTATAAAATATAATGATACGTCATTCACAATATTTAATACTGACAATTCTTCTTTGCTTGACAATAATGTAATATCAATAGCCATAGATAGTAACAATAATAAATGGATTGGAACATTTTACGGTGTTTCTGTATTTGACGCAACAAATCAATGGAAGTTAAATTATGAAAAAGATGATGGGCTTTACAATAATTACGTTCAGGATATAGATATTGATGGAAAAGGGAATATTTGGTTTGGAATTTATGCAGACTATTTACAAGAAGGTGGTATTACTAGATTTGACGGCACCAGTTGGAACTCATATACAATAAGTAATGGTCTTGTAAATAGAATGGTGAAACGAATAAAAGCAGATAAAAATAACAAGTTATGGATTGCTACTGGTAATGGGGTTTCTATGTTGTCAGATGTAAGTGTTTCAGTTGAAACATTGCAAGCAGAAAGTGATAATGGATGTAAAGTATTTCCAAATCCTACAAATGGATTTGTTTATGTAAACTGCAAAAATAATACAGAGCCGATTATAGTAAAAATAACAGATTTGATGGGACATAGTGTATTTCAATCAGATGGGCTAAGTAATGGAAGCAGATTAAATATTGAAACTGTAGTAATGGGAACATATATAGTGCAAGTGTTTCAGGATAATAAAGCTTATAGATATAAATTGTCAGTAAAATAGACTTAAAGTGCAAAGAGTAATTTTCATAATATTAGTTTTAGCTTTTAGCCATATGAGTTATTCTCAAGAAGATTTCTATGATATAAATACAATAAGAGAAGTACGTATTTATTTCAAACAATCTAATTGGGATTATATTTTGGATAGTTTAAAAGATAGTGAAGATAAGATATTGTGTGATGTTAGTCTTGATGGAAAATATTTTAAAAATGTTGGAATAAGGTATAAGGGATACAGCTCTTGGAATATTAATACGGTAAAAAACTCATTTAATATATATTTAGATTATCTGGTTAAAAACAAAAATTATATGGGTGTTCGAAAGATTAAATTAAATAATACTATTCATGACCCATCATTTGTGAGAGAGATTTTATCATATAAAATAGCAAGTCAATATATGCCTGTATCTAAAGCAAATTATGCAAAGGTTTATGCAAACGATACGTTGATAGGTCTTTATGCAAATGTAGAATCTGTTGATAAAAACTTCGTGGAAAAATACTATGGAGATAAAAGCAACACATTTTATAAAGGGGAACCCGTTACTTTTGAAAATCCTTTTGGAGAAAATTCTAATTTAGCATACACACATGGGACAAAGGCTGAGGATTATGTGAAGTATTATCAACTAGAATCAGATGATGAATACAAAGGTCGGCAAGATATTTTTAATTTAATATATACTTTAAACAAACAATTTGACAGCATAGAAAGTATATTAAATGTGGATAGAGTTTTATGGATGCATGCATTTAATTATTTATTAGTTAATTTGGATAGCTACATTGCTTTTGCACACAATTATTATATGTGTATGGACGTTAATGGGCGATTTAATCCTATTTTATGGGACATGAATCAATCATTTGGGAGTTTTAGAAATTCGGATGGTTCGTATAACTTTAAGGGTCTAACTATTGATGCAATAGAAACTTTAGATCCGTTTCAACACCTGAACTTTTCTATTTCTCCTCGTCCATTACTAAAAAATATATTGAGTGATACTTTATATCAGAAGATGTATATTGCTCATATTCGCACTATTATTAAAGAAAATTTTGCTAATAATAAATATATTAATGATGCAAAATTATTGCAGGATTTTATAGATTCTAGTGTAAAAGAAGATACAAACAAGTTTTACAGTTATACAGAGTTTCATGATAATTTATATAACACTGTTGGTGGTCATGATTCTATGATAGAGTATCCTGGTATTGCTTCTTTAATGACAGCAAGAGTAAATTACTTAAATTCATTGCCAGGTATGCAACCTGCTCCAACTATAATAAATATAAACCATACACCAAAATTCCCATCCAAAGATGAGTTTGTATCAGTACAAGTCAAAACAATAAATGCAAATAAAGTTACATTAGCTTATAGATGTTCATCATCTAGTGTGTTTCAAAAAGAACAAATGTTTGATGATGGGGAGCATAATGATGAGAGTGCAGGTGATGGTATATTTGGGTTAAATATTCAATCTTTAGGCAATACAATACAGTATTATATTTATGCAGAAAATGATACTGCTTTAATATTTTCGCCAGAACGAGCATCCACTGAATACTATTCTATATTGCCTGCGGTAAACAAAGGGGCTGTAGTAATAAACGAATTGAACATAACAGACTCAATATCATGGATTGAGCTATGCAATACAACTTCAGAAAATATAAACCTAAAAGAAACATCTATTAGCAGTTCAGAAAATATTTCTCAACAATGGGTTTTCCCTGACACTACAATTTTGGCAAAGTCTTATTTAGTAATATATGCAAATAATAGCAGTATATCGTCAAATTTAAACACTAGCATAAGCCTTTCTTTTGAATGTGGGAAAATTAATCTATTTAATCAAAAAGGGAATAATATAGAAGCTGTAAAATACGGATTACAATCAGAAAAAAAAAGCTATGGACGATTTCCAAATGGATATGGAGAATTTATTTTTATGCAACCAACTTTAGCTAAATCTAATTTAATGTCAAGCTATCAAGATGATATATTGTTATACCCAAACCCTGCAAGTGAATTTATAAACGTAGAATTAAACAATATATCTTCCGATTTCCTAGTGGAAATTTATGACACTAATGGGTGTGTCTTTTTTGAAAAACAATATGATTACAATGGTTCAAAATTAATTAAGATTGACGTTTCATATCTTAATGTTGGATTATATGTTTTAAAAATAATATGCAATGATAAATTATCAACGCAAAAGCTCATTATTAATTAAAGCGCAGAGAGTTTATGAAAATAAAGTATAATATAATATTTCTTCTAATAATTACCTCAATAATAGTTTTAGGTTCTTGCAAAAAAGAGGCTGGAACAGGAGGAAGTTCAAGTATATATGGTAAAGTTTATGTGCGTGATTACAATTCCACATATACTGTTTTTGAAGAAGAATATGCTGGGCAAGATATGGATGTTTACATAATATATGAAGATGATAAGACATTTAGTGAACGCATTCGTACAAATTATGATGGTGCTTATGAATTTAAATACCTCCGAAAAGGCAATTATCATATTTACGCTTATTCTGAAGATTCAACATTATTAACTAATGCAATGATTCCAATAATTAAAGATGTAGAAGTCACAAAAAGGAAACAAGTTGTTGAAGTCCCTGATATAATAATCTTTAAATAAAAAAAACAGTATTATGAGATCTAAAATCATTATAGCAATATTAGTTTTAATTCCATTTTTTACCTTTTCTCAAGGTAAAAAAACGGTCAAAAAAAATCAAATTAAGTCAATTACCGTGATATCTTCAACTACTGGTGGTGAAAAAAATAAAGTTATTAAAGAAAGTTATGAAGAATTTGATGAAAACGGAAATTCTAGTTTAAAAATTGATTTTGACAAAAACGGAAACATAAAAACAAAAGAAGCAAATATATACAATGCAAAAGGTGATATTATTGAAACAATTAAATATAATGGTAACGATGTAGTTAAAAAAAGAATTAAATATGCTTATAATTCATTAGGAAATAAAATTTCAGAAACAATAACAACTGATGAAGGAACTATTTTAAAGAAAAATATTTACACTTATAATGCAAAAGGGCTTAAAGATGAAAAACGAATTTTTAATCCTAATGAAATTGAAACGATAAAAAAATACTCATACGAATATCGATAATTTTTTTTCACAACCATGTTTTTTTTTAGTTTTAACAATGGCAATTTTTTCAACCCCATTTGTCTCAAAGAGATGGATGGGGTAAAATTGCTTAATAGAATTGACTCAAAGTTTATTTTTCGGATTGAGCTTCTTCCAGACATTCTTAATGAGCTGAAGCAGCATTATCGGATACTTCAAATAGACAATAATAATATGATGCAATATGAAACCCTATACTTTGACACTCATAATTTTAAATTATATACTGATCATCAAAATGGAAGACTTAATAGATATAAAGTTAGGTATCGTAAATATATTAACTCAAACGTTACTTTTTTTGAAATAAAATTTAAAAACAACAAAAAAAGAACCATCAAAGACCGTTTAAAGCAAGAAAATATTGAATATTCAATAAATCAAGACACTGCAAAACTTATAGATTCTAAAACTTGCCTAAATAAAAACGAACTAGAACCTAAAATATGGGTTAATTATCAAAGAATAACCCTAGTAAACAACAACCTTAAAGAACGACTTACAATAGATTTGAATCTCAGTTTCCTTTCTGATGATAAATACAAGGATTTTCCAAAACTTGTTATTGCTGAGCTAAAACAAGGAAAGCATGAAAACTCCCATTTTATTAAAATTATGCGTGAACATTCAATACACAAACAATCCATAAGTAAATATTGCCTTGGTGTATCATCTCTTTTTGATAATGTAAAAAAAAATAACATAAAGCCTTTATTGTTACTAATTAACAAAAAATATTATGACTAAATTAAAATTAATAATTTTTATATCATTACTCCTTTGCTTGATTGCTCCTGCATATTATGTTTATTACACAAATAATATTACATCATCTACTGAAAGCATAACTAACACATTAGTAAATGACACGGGCAAAGATGTTGCCAAAAAGAAAAGTAAAGATATTTTTAAAGCAGATGATAAGTTTTTTACACATCTGTTTATCGACATAGTAACTCTTCTAATTATAATAATCTTAATATACTACCCTAATAACAAACAAATGGAATCAATATTTACATTTGTTATGTTCAATATTATTATATTCATGCTTACTATTGTTTTCAATAAAATCAAAATGTCAGTAGGTGCAGCATTTGGATTATTTGCGGTATTCTCCATGTTAAGATATAGAACCCAAGGAATATCAATGAAAGACATGACTTACCTTTTTATTTTTATTGGGATTGGGCTTATTAGTGCAATTCAACTCGAATATAATGAACTTATTATCATAAACACGATTATATTATTTTTTACAGCTTTACTTGATTGCAATTTAATATTCAAACAAGAGCATGTAAAACGTATTGACTATGAAATAATAGAATTAATTAAACCCGAAAATAGGCAACAACTTATTGATGATATTCAAAATCGTACTGGATTAAAAGTAAATAGAATAAAAATAGATAAAGTTAATTTTCTTAAAGACTCTGCTCGAATTTTAATATACTACTACGAATAGCAATGCTCAAAAATTTAATATTTTTATTTATTATTACGTTACTTATCCAATATGGTATATTTGCTCAAACAAATGATTTTGCAAATTGGACAGGAATATCTATACAAAAAAATATAACAAATAGGACTTCAGTCGAACTAGAAGAAGAGTTAAGGTTAAAAAATAATTGCACACAAATAAATTCTTTTTTAAGTACAATTAGCTTAAATTACAAACTCACTAAATGCAAAGATGTATCTATTGCTTATCGATTCTCCGATAAATATAAAGAAGAAAAATACTTTAGTGAACGTCACAGATTAATGTTTGATTATAAGTATAAATACAAAATAAAACCATTTGTAATTAATTATCGAACTCGAATACAGTCAGAATTACAAGATTATAATTCAAGTGATAAAGGAAAAATTCCTGACTGTATATGGAGGAACAAACTTGAAATAAAATATAATTTAAAACAGTATAAACCGTATGCAACAACTGAACTATTCTTCCAGATAAATGACCCTCGTAATATGGAAAGCAATAAATCTTTCAATCAATATAGATTATCCATTGGTAACGAATTTAAAATAAATAATAAACATTCATTCTCCATTTATATTATGTTGCAAAAAGATATAAACACTCAAAACCCTCAAAAGACTATCACATTTGGCTTAAAATATGCAATCAATAATATATGATTTCTAAATTGATAATTTCTTTACTTTTTACTTTTTTCCTCCCACAAAGTCATTCCTGCCTATTTTTTTAATGATTTTGTTGCAAACTTATGGTTACGTTTGTGAAATGCAGATATGGCAAACAATTTCAAAGCATTATTTTGAACTATTTTTTATATTTTCTTATTTGATTCTCTATTAAATATTTCCTTAACCATTCCAAACATCATTGCAGAAAAATCCTCTTTAAATTCTTTATTGTCTGAATACAATTTATAAAGGTCAAAGTTTGTAGTTATATGTTTCAGTAATTCTTCACCTACAACTTTGTCACTTGTTATTCTCGCATTCTGATCGTCTGAATATCTTATTGAGGTTATCAATTCCTTATTTTTAGCCACATCATTTGCAACGTTTTCAGCCATTTGTCTAACCTTATCCACATCTTCAAACTGTGTTCCGTATCTGTCATTAAAAGTTTGCAAAATGTTTGAAAGTTTGTCTATTTCTGGTTGGTTTGTTCCACCTCTCATATCTGTTGGAATTGGCTTTAAATCTTCTCCTTGTTCCATTGCAATATTTGTTGTGGCTTCCAACTGTAATCGGTAACTGTCCATGTCGATATTGTCCAAAATGCCTTGTGCTAAATCAATTGGAGTATCACCACCTAATTTGTTTTGCAAGTGATTAAGGAAAATGTAAAGTCTTTCTAAATAAGGGTTTTCAAATGGAATAATCTGAGAAAGGAAAATATACAAGCGAACATAGGTTTTTACTTTTGCTCTGAAATCGGCTTGTTGTTGTTCTTCTAAATCGTTTCTAAAAATAGCCGTTGAATTGTCAAGCATAGCATGAAGCTGGTCAACAGGAACGTTTGCTAAAATCTTATCTGAAAATTCAATTACTTGTTCCTTTGTATAAACTTGGTAATTATCCAAAGCATCTTTTAAGTCGAATAATTTATTAGGGTCGGTTGCTTCACCTAAAATGGTACTTTCAAAATAAGGTTTAAAAGCATTTTCAATTTCTTCGGTTTTATTGGCAAAGTCCAAAACAAAAGTGTCTTTCTTTAAAGGATGGCTTCTGTTTAGTCTTGATAATGTTTGAACTGCATTTACGCCACCTAGTTTTTTATCGACATACATGGTATGTAAAAGAGGTTGGTCAAAACCAGTTTGAAATTTATTGGCAACTAACAAAAAGCGATATTCGTTTTTCTCAAATTCCTTTGGAATTGAAGCACTTGAAAAACCGTTCAAACTTGCTTCTGTTTGTCCGTCAATTTCGCCCGAAAAGGCAACAATTGCTTTGTATGGACTATTGATTTTGTGCAAATAATCGTCAAATGCCTTCTTGTATTTTACTGCGTTGGTTCTCGAACTTGTTACCAACATTGCTTTTGCAAAGCCGCCCATTCGTTTTTTACGGATTATGTTTTCCATAAAATGGTCAACTACTAAAACCGCTTTCTTTTTTATGGCGTGTTCGTGGCTTTCTACATAATGTTTTAATTTCTTTTGAGCTTTTAATTTGTCATATTCAGGGTCTTCTTCAATCTTTTTAAGCAATGCATAATAACTTTGATAGGTTGTATAATTCTGTAAAACATCCATTATAAAACCTTCATCAATGGCTTGTTTCATTGAGTATAAATGAAAAGCTCTGAATTTAGTTTTGTCACCTTCTTGAAATGGAACGCCAAATAATTCTAAGGTTTTATTTTTAGGCGTGGCAGTAAAAGCAAAGTAACTGGCATTGGGCAATAACTTTCGTGATTTAATTAAGTCGGTTATTAAATCCTCGCCTGTTATGGTGTCGTTGTCATCTGTTTCAAATTCGTCATCATCCAGAGATGGGGTATGCCCTGTCTTTACAGCCAACGATTCATTTAGTTTTCGTGCCATTTGTCCGCTCAAACTGCTGTGGGCTTCATCTATGATAATGGCAAAGTTTGTTCCTGGCAAATCGCCAATTTCTTCAACAATGTGAGGGAATTTCTGAATGGTGGTAATGATGATTTTTTTACCTTCTTCAAGTGCTTCTTTCAGTTGTTTGCTTCCTTCGGTAATGGCTTCAACTACTCCGTTTACTTGCTGAAACTGCTTTATATTGTTGCGTATCTGAGCATCTAAAACACGTCGATCCGTAACTACAATTACAGTGTCAAAAATATTATTTGAGCCTGATTTATCGTGCAAACCAATCAACTGATGTGCCAACCATGAAATCGAATTTGATTTGCCTGAACCTGCAGAATGTTGAATTAAGTATTTCTGACCTGAACCATTTATTTGTGCATCAGCTAAAATATTGCGAACAGCAAGCAATTGATGATAACGAGGAAAAATCAATTTCTTTTCTTTCTTCGTTCTTACTCTTCCCTTGTCGTCCAAATATTCTTTTTCTTCTGTTATCAACTGGCAGAAGTTCTGTATAATATCTGTGAGATTATTTTTTGTCAATATCTCTTTCCACAAATAATCTGTTTTAATACCATCATTCGGAGGATTACCTGCACTATTTTTATAACCTTTATTAAAAGGCAGGAAGTATGACTTTTCTTTTTTAAGTTGTGTACACATCCAAACTTCTTCAGTGTCTACTGCAAAATTAACCATTAACCTACCTAAACGAAAAAGTTCTTCATTGGGGTCTCTAGCTTCTTTGTATTGCTTTATGGCGTGCTGAACATTTTGTTTGGTAAGTTCATTTTTCAATTCAAATGATATCACAGGAATACCATTGATGAAAATCATCATGTCCAAGGACTTTTTATCGTTTGGCGAAAAATACACCTGACGCATTACCGAAAACAAATTGGCTTGATACAATGCGTTTGCATCGGCATTGTAGGCAGAAACAGGCTTATTGTAGAACAAATGCAGTTTAGTATCGGTAAAGCCATCTGTAATGCCTTTGCGTAATACTTCAATAATACCTTTTGCTTGAATTTGGTCGTTTAAGCGTTTTATTATTTTTTGCTTGTAAAGGTCTTTATGATAAGTTTTAAGTTTAGCAACAGCTTTAGGTTGCGTGGCTTCAAAGAATTGAAAAAGCAATTCACTGTCGATGCACAAAACATTATTGTATGTTTCCTTTTTACGAAGCAAATACTTGTTTTCCTCAACCAAAAATTGAGTAATGTGTGCTTCCAAGCCTTTTTCTGTGGTATCTGTACTCATAATCTTTTATTAGTTTTCCTCATAATAATATGAGTAATCAATTCCTTTCATAAACATTTCTCTGTTGTCTATTTGGTTGGTTAAGGCATTATTTAGCAACTTTTTTAGAGTGTTACTGTCTATAGCACTTTTTACCATTGCGTTCATATAATCAGTTTTGCTTATTTTGCTCCAATCTACGCATTTTTTTAGGCGTTTTTTCAATATCAAATCCAGCCATATTCGGGTGCTTCTGCCGTTTCCTTCCATAAATGGGTGGGCAATGTTCATTTCTACATATTTTTCGACAATTTCATCAAATGTATTTTCGGGCATTTCTTCTATTTGTTTTAATGTGGCACCAAGGAAGTGTGATACTGCAAATTGGAAACCGCCTTTCGAAATGTTTTTTTGCCTTATTTGCCCGGCAAAATCATACAAGCCTCCAAACAAATAAGCGTGAATTTGTTGTAAACCATTGGTTGTGCCAACTTCTATGCTGTTGATAAAAGAACTTTCAAAAAGTGCATAAGCCTTTGTTTTGCTTTTTCCGTCGATGCTTGCATCGCTATAGGTAAACCATTCGATAAATTGGTTTGCCTTTTTGCTAGGAAACTGTTTGCCCAATGCAATAATTCCGTTGTAATCAAGCATATCGGAAAAACGTTTTTTACCGTCCGGTGCGAGAAGCTTCAACTGGGTAGTGGCACTAACCACTTCACTGTTTTCTTTTTTCAACTTGGCTTTCAGGTATTTCCAATAGTTGCGGGTTTTCGTATAGTCGTTTTGATCGGTAAGAACGGCTACTATATCCAATACCGAAAACCACCACTTGGCGTTTTGCTCGTCCCATAAGGCTCGCACTTCGCGGTCGTCAAAGAATCGTATGGATATTTTTTGCTGCTCCTTCATTTTAATAATTAGGGTTTTCGTCTGATTCATATTTTGTTTCGCCATCTGCCACTATACTTAATTCTTCTTCCAATTCTTCATAGCTTTCTTCTTCCACTATTTCGGGTATTTCAAAATCCCTTACATCTATTTTTCCCGTAACTGCTTCGGCTATTAGGGCTGTTTTGTATTCTTCTACTAACGTTATTTCATTATTTATTAGAGATTTTAACTCGTTTTCTTGTTCAATCAATTCAATTAATTTTGCTTGTAATTTAATGTCAGGAACTGGTATTTTCTCTTTAATAATTGTTCTAGGATTTAAAGGGCGATTTCTACCTGCAGCACCCTTTGAATGGTAGTCAAGGAAGAAGTGACCATCCGAAATAGTAAAGAACGAAAAAAGATACTCAGGTATAATTATATCTGTATTGCAATTTAAAACAGGATATCTATGAGATGCGATACAGTTTTCATCGTCAACCCCTACTAAAGCTACCGAACCTTCCCAAGCAAACTGTCCACTTAAAATCACGTCATCTTTTTTTATATAATAAAAATTAGAATCACCTAATTCTGAACCCAGTGTTGGCTCTTTATGAAACAAACCTCTTCCTCTATTATATAAACCAACAGGAGTGTACAGAACATTATCATTTCGGTTAATCGGTCTTTGAATAGGCGGTGCAATAGATGACAATCGAAGAAATTTTACTGTTTCAGAATTAACTAATTTACGTGTTAGTGACTTTCTGCGTTCAACATATAAACTAAGTATTTGTCTTTTTTTTCGGATAAACCTCTCAGCCATCGCTATCTTATAATCTAGATAATTAGCAATTCTAATTTGCTCCTTCATGTCAGGAATTAAAACTGTTTCTCTTCCAAATTCTTTGTAAGCCAATGATTGTCTAACGCCACCGCCAAGATTATAGAAATACTTGATTTTATCAAGAAAGTGAAGTTGGTAATAATAGTATTTTGAATGAATATAGGCTTTTGGTGATAAACCAATATATGCATTAGTGATAATTCCTTTTTCGTTGGCGTAGCCAACTCGTAAAGATTTTTTATCATTTTGTAAATCGGTAAAACGCAAAACAATATAGCCTTCGTCAATAATTTGATAGCCTTCGAACGATGCTGGAACTAAACCAGTGGCATTATCAATGTCTTTGCGTTTTAATTTGCCATAACTCAACGAAAGTAAGTTTCGTTCAACAAGTTCAATATTTTTATGCTTGTTGTCGGCAAAAAGCATTCGTAATTCAGTTTCCTGCCAATGGCTCGGTATCTGCTCTTGCCAAAGCGTTTTCGATGGTTTGTATTTTGGATATTTTACCTTGCTCATTATGCTATAATCTCATTTAATAAACCATCAGTTTCTTTTTCTAACTGCATAATGTCTTTTTCAATATCCGAAAGGTCGCGCAGTGGTTCATGCTTGTAGAAATATTTAGTAAATGAAATTTCAAATCCTACTTTCATTTTTTTGTCATCGTACCAAGTATCTGGGACAAAAGGTAAAACTTCTGTTTTGAAATAGTCTTTTATGCTTTCTTTCATTGGCACTTTTTCAAAATCTTTCAAAGTGCTATCTGATTTTGGATTTCCTTTTGCATCAAGTACAATATTTCCTTTTTCGTCTCTTTCAGGTTGATGAACTGTAATTTGATAAAAACCAAAATCTGTGTTGTCAAATATTTTTGAATATAGGTTTTCCTCAAAAGCAAAATAGAGTTCTTGTATTTTAATAATGTGTTCGGGCAACAATTCCAACCGCTTTTCGCCAAGAGGCTTTCTCATGTTTTTGTAAAACTCTTCGGTTGAAGCATTTATCAACTGAACTTTCCCTTTTCTTTTTTCATCTTTTACGTTTGAAATAATCCAAACATAAGTTGCAATTCCAGTATTATAGAAAATGTCATTTGGTAATTGAATTATACACTCCAATAAATCGTTTTCTAAAATGTATTGCCGAATACCGCTTTCTCCGCTTCCTGCATCGCCAGTAAACAGAGCCGAACCATTTTGAACGGATGCAATACGGCTTCCACCATCTTTTGGGTCTTTCATTTTGGAAAGCATGTGGAGCATGAACATTAATTGTCCGTCATTGCTTCTTGAAGTCAAACAAGTTTCTTCGAGTTCGCCTTTAAAGTTTTTGATTTTAAGATTAAAGCGTTTATCAACTATGCTTACTTTTTTTTCACTTCCAACATTTAAGTTTTCTATATCTTGTTTCCATGTTGTACCGTAAGGAGGGTTGGTGAGCATGAAATTGAATTTTAAATCAGGTTCAAACCCATATTCACTGAGCGTTGAGCCAAACTTTATTTTGTTGGGGTCTTCGCCTTTCAACAACATATCCGATTTACAAACTGCATACATTTCGCCAGTATTCTCTTGTCCGTATAAATGGAAGGTTGCCTGAGATTTTATTTCTCCTTCGGGATTGGTAGCAAATGATTTAGATTGGGTAAGCATTGCCCCAGAACCAGCACATGGGTCATACACCAAAAAAGTTCCTTTTTGAATTTTGTCTTTTACAGGCAAATAAACCAAATGTGTCATCAACTCAATGATTTCTCTTGGCGTAAAGTGACGCCCTGCTGCGGCATTTGTTTTCTCATTAAAACGGCGTATCAAGTCCTCAAACATATATCCCATTGCCATAGGCGATATTTTGGCAGGGCTTAATTCAACTTTCGGATTGCAGAATTTCTCAATAAGAGAAAAAGTTATTCCAGTTGTTTCAAATGTTTCTAACTGATTACGGAATTTAAACTTGCTGATTATATCTTGCACATTTTCAGAATAGCCATTCAGGTAATCTAAAAAGTTGGTGTCAATATTTTTAGGGTCAGCCAACAGTTTTTTCATGGTAAACTTAGAGGTGTTGTAAAACGCCAAACCCGTTCCATGTTGTTCACTTGTTAGCAGTCCAGATAAGTTGTCAATTTTACTTTTAAATTCTTCGTGGGTTTTTAACACCTTATCTTTAGTTGTTTCAA
>MEOD01000067.1:0-19506 GCA_001768555.1 Bacteroidetes bacterium GWF2_29_10 | reverse complement strand
CAGAATTACGTCCTGATATTGATTTTCAAGAAATTTGTTAATCAATACATCGTCTGCAACTGTCCAGATGAAATTTATAATTGGTTGTAAACTTTGTGTATTTAAACTCATATAAATTTTAAGTCTTTAATTTAAATTTTAATAAATGCAAATATATCAATAATAGTTCGTTATTTGGCAAAAAAAAAACTCTTTTGTAAACTTTGTGCGTGTGTTAGTTTATTGTCTTGTCCTAAAATAGGTTTACACAAAATATTCGAATTATGAAAAAAGATTGTAAACTTATTTCAGGATTACCTGAATCAAAAACAAAGCGAAAAACGCGTCGATGCTTTCATCGCTATAGGTAAACCATTCGATAAATTGGTTTGCCTTTTTGTTAGGAAACTGTTTAGCCAAAGCAATAATGCCATTGTGTTGGTTAGTTATTTTTTTCGTTTGTCTCAGTTAATTTCAGTTGGGTAGTGGCACTAACCAACTGGCTATCATCTTTCCTCAATTTGGGTTTTCGTCTGATTGATATTCTTGGGTATTTTCTGTTGCTATGCCTATTTCTTCTTTCATTTTATTTTTATATTCAGACATTGCATGCAGTGTTTCTACATCCATTTCGGGTATTTTAAAATCCCTTACATATATTTTTCCTGTAACCGTTTTGCAGGTGGTTATTACAATTTCATCCCTAACGGGATTTGGAATGTGTGTGTGGGTATGGATCTACAACAATTTCATCCCTAACGGGATTTGGAATGATATTGAATGTAATGGAGAATTTGGGCGTATGCAATACGCCCGTACATGCATAATAATGTGGGAAATGTTTTGTCAAATATATGGGACGCAGATGACACGGATGCTACGCAACGCAGATTTACACGGATTTTTTTTAGATGTCCGTACATGCGTTTTGGCAATGACTGTTGTTTTTATTCTTCAAAATAAGAGCAGTTACAACATATCATAAATTAGACAAACAAGAAAACCTATTAGTTGTTTTTACTCTTCAAAATAATAGCAGTTACAACGTAGCAGGCAATCAATCGGCACTTGCTTTAGTTGTTTTTACTCTTCAAAATAAGAGCAGTTACAACAATTAAGAAAAGTTTTAAATGAAAGTAGTGTTGTTTTTACCCTTCAAAATAAGAGCAGTTACAACAATTAAGAAAAGTTTTAAATGAAAGTAGTGTTGTTTTTACCTTTCAAAATAAGAGCAGTTACAACTGATTTAAAACTTCATTCCTTGATATGGGTTGTTTTTACCCTTCAAAATAAGAGCAGTTACAACTGATTTAAAACTTCATTCCTTGATATGGGTTGTTTTTACCCTTCAAAATAAGAGCAGTTACAACTTTGACTTTGATTGATAATGGCTTTAGATAGTTGTTTTTACCCTTCAAAATAAGAGCAGTTACAACAATTAAGAAAAGTTTTAAATGAAAGTAGTGTTGTTTTTACTCTTCAAAATAAGAGCAGTTACAACTAGATTTAAGACTTCATTCTTTGATATGGGTTGTTTTTACCCTTCAAAATAAGAGCAGTTACAACTCTATTGTTGTAATAATATACCTATCAGTTGTTTTTACCTTTCAAAATAAGAGCAGTTACAATTTTCCGTAGTTTTATTATTACTATAAATTAGTTGTTTTTACCTTTCAAAATAAGAGCAGTTACAATTACGGAATTTACGACTACATCAACGAGCGAGTTGTTTTTACCTTTCAAAATAAGAGCAGTTACAATCAGGTTCTGACGAATTAGATTTAAAATTTTGTTGTTTTTACCTTTCAAAATAAGAGCAGTTACAATTAATTAGTTGTAAAGTCTTAATATATACAGGGTAAAGTATCATTTTTGTTTATAAAAAAAATATTTTTATTTTATTTTTACTATAATTTCTTCAATTTTTTTATTGTAAGCATTTTTTATTGTTTCTGCAAATGTAATAGGATTTCCTCTATTTTTATCAATAAAAATTTGAATAGTTCGCTTTTGAGGAAATTGATTATGAGAAAATGTATTTCTTACCATATTTATAAACAAGTATTCATTATCATTAATTAGGCCTTTGTTTTTTAACCATGTTAAGTAAGGTTTATGTTGTACATTTCCATATTTTTTTTCTCCATTATCATTTAAGAAAAGAGCTTTTATTCCGTCTTTGTCTTTTTCGATAATAGTTTTTTCTAACATAAAGGCATTTGCTAATATTTGTTCTTTTGCTTTATTATATTCGTCTAATTCTTTCTTTAAATCAGAATGGCTTATGTCATCTGTTTCAAAATATTCACATAATTCTGGTAATCGTTTGTCATATTTGAATTTTCGCAAAATAGAAAAGTCTTTTCTTTTACGCTTATCTATTATTGTTTTTATTATTTCTTTTTTGTCCTCTTGTTCATTAAATGATAATTTAAGGCTTATCTTTTCTTTAATAGTTATTTGCTCGTTTAGCAAGCTTTCTGCATTGTTTAGTTTTAAGTTTAAATTATTGTCAGTTTCTAATAATTGTTCGAACATTAAAAGCATTATTCTGTCTTCCTCCTGCAATAATCGTATTTCTTTTTCTGTAGAACCTATAGCTTGTTTGAATACTTTTTCAACTTGACTTTTTTCTATAGGAGGTAATTTGCGATTAAGCTTTCTTGCTTCTTCTCTATCTCTTTTTAATCGGGTTAAAACTATTGGAAAACTTTCGTTATAGTAGTTTTCAAATTTAGGTTTTGTATTTGGAATAAATTTTACATGTTCGTCATAAATTACATATTCTCTTTCAGCATCATAAAACTTTTGCACATTGTCTTTTCTGCAATCTGTCCACCATAATTTAAACAATTGGTTATAGTTTGCATTTTCCGTAAAAGCAATTTTTTCTTCCGAGAGTTTGTTTTTCAATATTTCCTCTATTTCTTTATCAAATATATTTGTAGGCAAGTCTATAGGTTTTTCCTTATCTGTTTTGGTTTTTCCTTTAGTTATGTTATTAATCCATTCTTCAAAAGTATTTTTAGGTTTGTCTAATTGTGCAATTGTAAAAGGCAATTTTGATTTATCATCTGGCAACTGAACAATAGTCATCATCTTATTTAATGTTTCATTTTTTTTGAGATAATAAAAATTAAGGAACATCCAAGATTTATCTTTTTCTACTAGCTTTCCTGTTCTATAATTAGTTTCTTTAATAAGTTTATGCCCCTTTTCTTGTAAGTATTTTACATAAAAATCAGATGTATAGTTTATTCTATTTAGGTTTATGTTTTTTAAAAAAGGATGTCCTTTGTCAGCATCTAACAATCGTAGTTCATTGCAAATTGTTAAAAACAAATCTCTTTTTTCGCTAACATTATATAAAGCTAAACATTCTTGAATTTTATCGTAATAGAATGATGATATTTTCTGTTTTATATCTTTACTTATAATCATATCAACAATATCCTTTGCAATAAAAGTAGCCATTTCTCCTATTTTAGGGGCTTTTCCTTTTTTTATGTCTCTTAATCTATCCACACAGTCTCTTTTCATAAGTTTTATTCTATCAGAAATAGCCTCATTTGGAGTTACATCTTCTATATTTAACCAATATTCAAGAATACGTGTAGGGATTTGCTTATCATTTAATTTATATTCTTTAAGTATCTTGTTTAGTTCTTCTTTTCTGCTTTGTAATTCTTCTATGTTTGTTTTATTATAAGCTGTTTGCAATTTTTTTCTTTGACTTCTTTTTTGAAAAACATCAAAATTATTCAGTTTGTTTTTTATTTCTTCAATATATTTGTAATTAAGCAGTTGGGATTCATTTATCAATAAAAAATCATTAATCAACTTTTCTGCTTTTCCTTTTTCCAAGTACTCAAGCAGAATAATTTTAGGCAATTCATGGATGCTTAAAAAAGCCTTTGGCAATGGTTGTTTTAATTTGTTTTTTACTTTTTTATTATTATCTGTTTGCTTAGTAAGTATAGGCATTATTCTTTTACCCGTTGTGTCTATACCTATTTTGTTGTTGTCAAAATTATAATTCGGAGCATATTGGATGAAAGAAGCAGAACCATTTTGTTTATTAATATTCTCTAAAACATTATTTTCGTCAATAAAATCATTTAAACGTCCAAAAGCTTTAGCATTTTGAACTACTTGTCTTTTTTCTTCATTATTTGCCAATTGCTTAGTATATTCATCTAATAATATTTCTCCGAGGTCTATTTGGAAACGTATTTTTTCAAAAACTTGAGTTTCGTCAATAAATTTTAAAGCAAAGAATGGAAATCTATTATCATACCTAATTTTTTTAGTAATACTATTTACATACTCTTCATAATCTTCGATATCATAAGGAACACTATTGTTTATAATATTGTTTTTTTCTTGCTGGTTTATAGTTGGCCTGAACTTTTCTTGTTCCTTTTCAGTGATTACATTAAACAATGTTTGAGGACATCTATTCAATTCACTAATTATATCAAGAGAGAATGATTGCTTTGCATCTTCACTAATAAATTTATCATGAGGCAAATTAACACAATATGCCATAAAAACTTCTCTTGTCGCTCTATATTCTGATTTTTGTGTCCCTTTTAATCCTTCTATTTTGCTTATAAATTGGAATGCGTATTCTCGTTCTAAAAATATTGACGTTAGAAAAGCAAGTCCTTTTTCTGTAATTTCTTTATCTTTATTAAATAATTGGATATTGTTGGCAAGTTCAAAATCTTTTTCTGTAAATACACCTTTAAATCTTTTTTTTGTATAAGCAATTGCTCTTTTAAAGTTCTCATTTAAGAAATTGGCTAATTCATCTGAAATTGTAATTTTTCTTTTATCTTCTTTTTCTGTTGAGTAATAATGAGAATAGTCATTGCGAAACTCATTTAACTCTTTAAAAATAATTTTTAATGTATCAGACATTTTAGAAAAATCCTTTCCTGTGTTATTTCCTACTTCTCCTTTTGGCAAAGATTCTGTATCGAAAACTTTAACGATGGGTATAAAACGTCTTAAAATATCATAAGTATGCTCCCATTTTATTTTTGTATTTTTATCAGTAAAAAAAGCATTAGCAATATGCTCTTCACTGGACAAGGTAGGAAGAATGTTTAATTTATTCGACAAATGGTTGCTTATGTTGAAAATATTTAATCTTGCCATATTTAAAAAAGCTCCATAATAATATGGTTCACTTTTCATAGTTCTTGTTTTTAATTCTTGATTTTCCATAATTATAAAGTTTTGTTAATCAAATTTAAAGCTACTAAAGAGCCGTTTTTTTTATTTAATAAACGTCAAAGAATGCCTTACATACTCATTCAAGTCATTAATTCTAAATTTTAACTCCTCTTTATTATCCATAATTTTTAATATTTATACGATTTACCTACTATTTTCAATGAAAGAATATGTTTTCACAAAAATAAAATAAAAAAAACAATCCCTTACAAAAAACATAAGAAAATTTATCTTGTTCTGAAGATGTAATTTTGGTAATTGTTTTGTGTATTAATGTTGGCAATGGATTGACAAATATATGGAATGCAGATGTAGTGAGAATGTATGGAACACGGATGACACGGATTTTAATATACCAATACATGCGAATTGGTAATTAAATGCACTCTAATAGGTTTTAACGATATGATTTTAAGTTTATTGTGTAAGTTGTTGATTTTCAGTGTGAAAATTCTATTACTGTACATGAAAGGTACATGAAAGGTACTATAAAGGTACATAAAAGGTACTGTAAAGGTGTCTCGTCCTAAAATAGGTTTACAAAAAAAATAGAATTACAGGGAAAAATTGTATGTTTGAGACAGGGCATGCGTTATGTTTTTCTGTATTTATGTATTGTGCTTATTGTTAGTGTTTTAATAAGCGAGGTGACCTTAGGGTAACTTTAGGGTGAAGTAAGGGTGAAGTAAAGGCGAAGTAATAGCATGTAACGTAATGAAAATTAGCAAGTTAAGTGTTTTTGTGTAATTGATTGATTTATAGCGTTTTGGCAATGGGTGATGATGTGGAAAAATATTAAATTTTATTTAGTCCTAAAATAGGTTTACACAAAAAAAAGAATTATGAAAAAAGGCTGTAAACTTATTTTAGGATTACTTAAATTTGGTTTATTGTTGTTCAAGATGAAGCTATCTTGATACTTATGGAGGAAACAAAATAAGTAAAGCTTACTGTATGATACCAAATTGCTATTAACTCGGGAAAAGCACCTTCTCCAACTTCAAAAAAGATAACTTATTGGGGTGTTTGTGTCCAAAACATTTTAGCAAAATATGAAAAAAACCACCCCGTCCTTCGGACACCCCTCCATCGGAGGGGAATTTGTTCGTAATTGCAACACATTGAATTTGAGTATAATACTGGGTAGTTATATAGGAGTTTGTAATTTAGATTGTTGTATAAAGGGATAATGCCACACCTACGGTGTTTAATGTGTTTGCGTTATTTGTTTTGTTATAATAATATCACACCTACGGTGTTTAGGATATTTAATTATTATGGGTATTATGATCCAACCGAAAGATCCAATATTAAACCAAGTGTTTAGGATATTTAATTATTGTAGGTATTATGATAGTGTTTACGATATGAGAGATGTAATAAGTATGATAAGGAATTAGCAAGGACGTGAAAATAAATGAAAGCTGTATGCAGAAAAGTTGCAAATAGGGTTCGATGTGGGGTAGGGGACGAATAATTTGATTTTGCCTCTTTATATTCTGATGATAAATTAATTAGAAGTCTTTAGTATGATGTAGATTTTTTTAGTTTATTAAATATTTTTCGTTTGTTTTGAAAAAAATATTTATTTTTGCATCGTATTGGTTCTTTTGAAGAAGATTCAAAGAAGGAATGCCGTGAAAATCGGCAACAGTTCCCGCTGCTGTAAGCTCATAAAGGGGTTCTAACAATAGGTCACTGTTTCTATAAAAGGAATGGGAAGGCGTTAGAAACCTGAGTAAGTCAGAAAACTTGCCAATATTGTGTGGATTTTGTAGTTTACGGTGAATGGACTATAGATCGGAGAGCTTGCCGGCACAATTATATATGCCTTCCTTCATAAAGCTTTTCATCTTTATTACAAATCTACATAAGTTGTTTAATTAAAAAAAATGTAATAATGATGACTTGAAGCACGTAAATAATTTACGAATAATGGTTTTAGCGGAAATATTGTTTGAAAAAATAATATTACTTTCTGCTTATTTTTTATGAAATAACAGGCAATTTAAAATACGAAATAATTAATAAAAAAATACTAGATATTATGTTAAAGAAATTATCATTTTTATTATTACTCTTATGTTTTGGGGTAATTAAAGCACAAGGACCATATAGTCCTGCAGTAGGTCAATCAGGTTCTACAGCAATTTCTAAAGAATCGTCAAGTTTTGTTGCATGGGCAACAGGAGTGGAGCTTCAAAGGGGATATATTAATATAGAGGATACTTCGGCGAAGTATGATAACACAAATAGAGCTTCTTTTGGAAAAGCTTCGTTTTGCTTAGGTAAGGCACTTGGTAATTCTTTTGATGTGGTGAGTTTAGGAGACAAGGGTGTTGCAACGCTAACGTTTGATCGTCCGATAGTAAATGGGGTAGGTGCAGATTTTGCAGTATTTGAAAATGGGTTTAATGATACATTTTTGGAATTAGCGTTTGTTGAGGTAAGTTCAGATGGGGAACGTTTTGTAAGATTTCCTTCTGTTTCTTTAACGCAGATAAATAGTCAGGTTGGGGGATATAATAATTTAGATCCTACAAATATACATAATCTTGCTGGGAAATATAGCCAAGGTTATGGTACGCCTTTCAATTTGAATGATTTAAAAGATAGTATAGGGCTTGATTTGCTTAATATTCGTTTTGTTAGAATCATTGATGTTTGTGGAAGTATTTCGGACGAGTATGCTTCTTATGATTCAAAAGGTAATAAGATTAATGATCCTTATCCAACACCATTTCATAGTGGAGGTTTTGATTTAGATGGAGTTGGTATTATTAATGGAGGTACACCTTATATAATATCATCATTAGATGAATTAACGCTAGGGGTTGACACTTTTTTTAATCCACAGGATTCTGTTTCTTTTATTTCAGGAGATGTTGTTTATCCCTATTTGTATTCAACTTATGCATGGTATGGCTTTGCTTATTCAAATCATTTTTCAGTTATTAATAGTTTTGAGCATGACCAATATACAGCAATAACAAAAGGAGGCGTTAAAGGAGATTCTACAAATTATGTTGTATCTTCAATAGCTTTAGATTGGATGAGTGGGACAAATGCGCCTATAGCTAATGAACTAACATTTAAAAATGAAGAAAAACATTTGGTTAGTGGATTTTATGTTACCAACACTTCATATACTGCAAATTCGATGAAGAATGGAGATTTCTTTGCAAAAAAGTTTGGAGGAGATACAGGAGATGATTTGGATTGGTATAAATTAATGATTTGGGGAATGAAAGAAGACAGTACAAACACAGATACTGTGGAGTTTTATTTAGCAGATTATCGTTTTGTGGATAATTCTTTGGATTATATTGTTAATGATTGGCGTTGGGTTGATTTGAAAAAATTAGGGGAAGTAAAAAAAATATATTGTAACGTCTTATCGTCAGATGTTGGTTCTTGGGGAATGAACACTCCTGCTTATTTTTGTATTGATAATTTAACAATTTTAACAGATCAATTGCCTGTAATAATGGATAATGTTACAGACTTTGAAATAGCAAAAACAACTAAACCTGTAATTTACAATAATCCATGTAAAGATTATTTTATTGTTAATGCAGAATCTTCCAGTGTTTTATTAATATATAATTTATCAGGAAATATAGTAAAGAAGCAGATTCTAAATGAAAAACAAAGCACTGTTTTTGTTGAAGATTTATCTTCTGGATATTATTTGGTTAAGATTGTAACAGGAAATAATGTATCTACGACAAAATTAATGAAGTTGTAATTTTGTTTATTATAGAATACTTAATAATTGAGCAATGTCTTAAATTGTTTTGTAGTGTATGAGGATATATTTAAGCGCAAAACTCTCTATAAATTAAAAACTTTTTAAAGAGTAATTTGGGATAATTTTACTATTTTTGTAATGGAAAGAAATAAGTAAAATTGAATAATAATATATAGATGAGTAATATTGCAAATAGCAAAACAGAGTATTTTTCTTTGTCTTCTATTAGTGGAATGGTTGAAAGCATGTTTAATGAAAAGTTTGGCAACAAACTATTTTGGATAACAGCTGAAATCTCATCTTTGCATATACATAAAGGGCATTGCTATATTTCATTTATAGAAAAAACAAAAGGCACGGATGAGATAAAAACGGAAATAAAAGGCATTATTTGGCTTCAAAATTATTCTAGGATAAACTATAATTTCAAAACCATTACAGGTATTGAGATAAAAGAAAATACTAAAATATTATTTTTAGCAAAGGTTTCATTTGACACTAAGTATGGCTTAAACTTAATAGTTGAAGAAATAGATCCTTCTTACACAATTGGACAGATGCTAATAGAGAGAGAAAATGTAGTTAGATTGTTGAAAGAAAAAGGGTATTATGAACTAAATAAGAATAAGGATTTTCCATTAGTGCCCCAACGCATTGCTGTAATTTCGGCAGAAACATCAAGAGGATATGAGGATTTTAGAGAAAAGCTTTTAACGAATAAATATCATTACAAATTTCAGATAAAATTATTTCAATCTTTACTTCAAGGAGAGAAAGCAGGCGAAGATATGAGAAATAGGTTAATAGAAATTTTTAATGAAATTCATTTGTTTGATATAGTTGTCATTGTTAGAGGAGGAGGAGGTAATGTTAATTTAACGTGTTTTAATAATTACAGATTAGCGGAAGCAATAGCTCGTTTTCCTATTCCTATAATTACAGGAATTGGGCATACTGCAAATATAAGTGTTGCGGATGAAGTGGCATTTAAAGATTGTATTACACCAACAGATGTATCTGATTTTATAATCACAAAATGTTTGGAATTTGACAATAAATTAATGAATATATTTGAAAAGATCAAAACACGTTTTAATGAAAAAATGACTAATCAATTACATAAAACAGACAATCAAATGTCAATGTTGATTAGCAGTACAAATATACTTATAAAAAAACAACTAACATTTAATGATACCCAGTTTATTAGATTTGTGAATAGCGCAAACATAATAATAGCAGAACAAAATAACAAAATAGGTCTTATAGTTCAGAAAATTACAGATAAAATACCTAATTACATTAAAGAAAGGCTGTCAATAATAAATTCTCAAAAGCTTATCTTTAGGCCAATCATCTCAAACTTTATGGAGCATAAAATAAAATTGCTAAATAATAGGTTGTATGCATTAAAAGCAATAAGTGATAAAATATTTACAAATAATAAGCGTTTTACGGATGATGCTTTAATATACATAACTTTAAATTCGAAAAAGATAATTGAAAAAGCAGAAAAAAATATGATTTTAACCGAAGAGAAAATAAAAATACTGGATCCTGTAAATGTACTAAAACGAGGATATAGTATAACATTAAAAGACGGGAAAAATATAAAAAGTGCAGATATGTTAAACGAAGGAGATGAAGTAAAAACAATTTTATTTAACGGAGAAGTAAAAAGTAAAATAATCTAAATATACTTATTAAATATATGGGAAATCAAATAAATTATACAGATGCACAAAAAGAGCTGGAGCAAATTTTAAAAGAAATAGAAATAGGAGATGTGGATGTAGATAAATTGTCAGAAAAAGTAAAGCGAGCTTGTGCGTTAATAAGAATATGCAAAGAAAAGTTAAAGAATACAGATGATGAAATCAAGAAAATATTAGAAGAGTTTAATCAGGAAAATAAATAAAATATTTTTTTCTGTGTATATGAAAAAATATATCTAAATTAGCAAAATCATAAAAATTAATAAATAAAATTTAAAACAATGAACAGTATTATTAACCTTGAACCCAAAGCATTATGGGAAAATTTTAATGAAATATGTAAAATTCCTCATCCTTCCAAAAAAGAAGAACATATTATCGAATTTATGAGAAAATTTGGAATTGACAATGGTCTAGATACTTTTGTTGATGAGGTTGGTAATGTTATTATTAAAAAAAATGCTACACCAGGCTTTGAAAATAGGAAAGCAGTTGTGCTTCAAGCACATCTTGACATGGTGCCACAAAAAAATTCAGACACAAATCATGATTTTGAGAAAGATCCAATAGAAACAATAGTTGATGGTGAATGGGTTAGGGCAAATGGTACTACACTTGGTGCAGATAATGGAATAGGAGTTGCAGCAGCAATGGCTGTTTTAAAAGCAAAAAATTTAAAACACGGTCCTGTAGTAGCTTTATTTACAATAGATGAAGAAACAGGTATGACTGGAGCTTTTGGTTTAAAACCAGGTCTTTTTGATGCAGATATTTTATTAAATTTAGATTCAGAAGATGAAGGCGAACTTTATATAGGTTGTGCAGGTGGAGTAAATGCAAATGTATATTTTGATTATAATCATACTCCTATAGAAAACGACACAACTGCTTTTCAAATAACAGTTAAAGGATTAAAAGGGGGGCACTCAGGAGTTGATATTAACCTTCAAAGAGGGAATTCAAACAAGATTATTAATAGAATCTTTTTTGAAGGAATCAAACAATATGGTTTAAGAATAGCTTCTATTGATGGAGGTAGTTTGAGAAATGCAATTCCAAGAGAATCTTTTGCAGTAGTTACAGTACCAAACAATAAGAAAGATGCGTTTGTTAATTTCGTTAAAGAGTTTGGGCTAATTGTAAAGAATGAATTAGGTAATGTTGATCCAGGTGTTATGATAACTGCTGAGAACGTTGCTATGCCATCTTTTTTAATAGATAAAGATACTCAGGATCGATTGATAAAAGCTGTATATGCTTGTCCTAATGGAGTAATAAGAATGATTTCGGAGATGGAAGGAGTTGTTGAAACATCTACTAATTTAGCTATAATAAAGTCGGATGACAAACAAATTAGCGTAATGAACTTATTAAGAAGCTCTGTTGATTCTGCAAAGCAAGATTTAGGAAATATGGTTGAATCTGTATTTACAAACGCTGGAGCAAAAGTTATTTTAGATGGAGCGTATCCAGGATGGAAACCAAATGTTAACTCTCCTATTTTAAAGACAATGCAGGAAATATATAATAAGAAATTCGGCAAAGTTCCAGAAATAAAAGTTATCCATGCAGGTCTTGAATGTGGATTACTAGGTGGAGTATACAAAAAGTTAGATATGATTTCATTTGGTCCTACTATTTGTTTTCCTCATTCTCCTGATGAAAAAGTTAATATAGAAACTGTTAATAAATTTTGGATATATCTTGTTGAAACATTGGAAAATATTCCAGTAAAATAAGTTTAGATTAAAAGTTTATACTTTAGAAATAAAATTATATAAACCTGACACGTGTGATAAATCTTGTCAGGTTTATATTGTTTATATGTATTAGGAATATAATATGGCAAGCGTGTAATAATACTTAATAATGAAAATATTAGTTTTAGGATCAAATGGTTTTATAGGAAGAAACTGTATAGATTTTTTTAAAGACGAAGAGTTATCTGGTGCAGATATAAATGAATGCAAAAATAGTGGTATTAAATTTTATAAATTAAATAATGACAATCCAGATTACAATTCAATATTTGAAAAAGATAATTTTGATGTTTGTATAAATGCAAGTGGAACAGGGAGTGTGCAGTTTTCATTTTTAGATTTAAGTGCAGATTATACGCAGAATGTAAGTAATGTATTTAAAATATTAGAAGCTATAAGAAAAAACAACTCTTCATGTAGATTTATAAACTTTTCAAGTGCGGCAGTATATGGAAACCCTACTGTATTACCAATAAAAGAAGATGCAAAATTATCGCCTATGTCTCCTTATGGATTTCATAAATACATGAGTGAACAGTTGTGTGAAGAGTTTTATAAAATTTACAATATAAGGAGTATCAGTTTAAGAATATTTTCTGTTTATGGAATTTATCAGAAGAAGCTTCTTTTTTGGGATTTATATGAGAAAATAAAAAGCTCTAATTCTATAAAAATGTTTGGTTCAGGGAATGAGACACGAGATTATATTTATATAAAAGACTTAATGAAAGCCATATATATAATAATAAAGAAAGCTAAATTTGAAAGCCAAGCAATAAATATTGCAAATGGTGTTGAGACAAACATAAATGACATTAGTCAAGAATTTTGCTCAATTGTAAGAAAAAGCAATATAGAAATAAAGTTTAATAATATTTTACAAGAAGGATATCCTTCTAACTGGCAAGCAGATATTTCGTTATTGAAAAAATTAGGATATACTCCTGATTATAATTTAAATAAAGGGCTCACTGAATATATAGACTGGTTGAAAAAAATATAAATAAGATGGAAGACAATTTTAGGCACAAGGGGTTGAGAAATAAACTTGTTGAAGAATTAAAAGAAAAAGGTATAAAGGATGCAAATGTTTTGGATGCAATAATGAAAATACCAAGACATGCTTTTTTAGATTCTGCATTTATTACTCATGCTTATGAAGATAAAGCATTCCCAATTGGAGCAGGCCAAACAATATCACAACCATATACAGTAGCAAAACAAAGCGAATTATTAGAAATAAAGAAAAATGACAAAGTTTTAGAAATAGGGACGGGGTCAGGTTACCAAGCTGCAGTATTACATGCAATGGGAGCTAATGTTTTTTCTATAGAACGACATCGTATTTTACATCTTCAAACAAAAGCTTTATTTGAAGCATTAAAAATTAATTGCAAATTATTTTTTGGAGATGGATATGAAGGATTGCCAACATACTCTCCTTTTGATAAAATTATTATAACAGCAGCAGCACCAGAAATACCAGAAAAACTAAAGTCGCAGTTAAAAATAGGAGGAATAATAGTTGTTCCAGTAAATTATAATGAAGATACTCAATTAATGACTACGGTAAGGAAATTGTCGGATAATGAATTTAAAACAGAAGAACATGGCTCTTTTAAGTTTGTTCCAATGCTTAACAATAAAGAGTGGTAAAATAGAGTTTACTTACAATAAAGTATAGAGCTATCTCCATAACTAAGAAATCGATAGTTATTGGTTAAAGCATAATTATATATATTGCGCCAATCATTTCCAATAAATGCAGCGATAAGTAACAATAGGGTGCTTTTTGGTTGATGAAAGTTGGTGATAAGAGTGTTGACTACTTTAAATTTATACCCAGGAACTATCATTATTTTCGTTGCTCCGACTAACTGAGTTATATTAAGTTGTTTAAGAAGCTTTATTAAGTTTAATATAATATCATCAAATGAAAACTTATTAGTGTCTGTGTATTTATAAACTTCCCATTGGTCAATAAATAGGTCATTAAGATTATTGTTTAAAATAGCTTTGTATCCAATCCAATAAAGACTTTCAAGTGTTCGTAAGCTAGTTGTACCAACGGCAGTAATACTATCTTTATGCTTTAAAATAGTTTCTAATAGAGAAATATTTATTGTGAAATTTTCAGTGTGCATATTATGTTGAAGAACGTTTTGTGTTGTTATAGGTTTGAATGTTCCTGCGCCTACGTTTAGAGTAATGTATTCTATTTTAATGTTTTCACTTTTAAGTTTGTTAAGAATATCAGGAGTGAAGTGCAGTCCTGCTGTTGGTGCGGCAACAGATCCTTTGTTTTTAGCATATACAGTTTGATATCGTTGTTTGTCATCTTTAATAGGTTCTCTTTTAATATAAGGGGGGAGTGGTGTTTTTCCAAATATTTCTGTAATGTCATAGAATGTTAGGCTTGAATCATTCCAAGAGAATTTGACCAGGTAATACTCATCTGATTTATTAATAAGACTAGCTTCTAATGTTATTTTATTATTATTAATTGATAAAGTTTCGTTTTTCCATTTTTTTGCGTTTCCAATAAAGCATTTAATAACAATTTCAGTTTTTATTTCAAGAAATTCAAAAGATTTATTAGCTTCAGCAGGTTCGAGGCAAAATATTTCAATTTCGGAACCGGTTTTTTTCTTTAGAATAAAACGGGCATTAAATACTTTAGTATCATTTAGAATTAATAAGCTATTTTTGTTAATATAGTTATGTATTTGGCTAAAGTTAGAATCAGTAATATCATTATCTTTATATATAAGAAGTTTTGAATATTCTCTGTTATTTGTTGGAAATAAAGCTATTTGTTTTTCTGGGAGAGGGTAATTGTATTCTTCAATATCAATGAATTCCATTTTTGAGTTTTAAGTATTTTTAATTTAGTAACACTATATATCCTGCAATTTTGCTTTCTCTACTTTTATCGTTAGTTACTTTAATTATATAAGGATATATGCCAGGTTTGGCTATTTCTTTATTTTTAGTTTTCCCATCCCAAGCATTGTTAATGTCATCGCTTGTATGAATAACTTCCCCCCAACGATTATATATAATAATTTCAAATTTACTTATACCTTTACCATATATTTTAAAAACATCATTTATATCGTCTTCATTTGGGGTAAAAGATTTAGGAATGTATAAAGTGACATCAGTTTTTACCATTATAACGTTCTCTATAGAATCTCTACATCCATAATTATTAAAGGCCCAAAGATTGATTGAATATATCCCTGAGTCATGAAAAACTAAGTTTAATTTATTTTTATTAAAAATAACAGAGTCATTCCAAAGTACCCATTTAATAGAATCGGCACCATACGACATATTAACTACATCCACAACTGGATCTAAAATAGTTACGTTATCAGGACTAACGGAAAATGAAGCATTAGGATTAGGGTAAACTTGAATAGGATATTGTTCGGTTTTTGTATTTGAACAAAATCCTGTGTTTACTCGTAAGCTAACAAGAAAATTACCTGATTTTTTAAAATTATGAACAGGGTTTTGTTCTGTAGAAATTGTTCCATCTCCAAAGTCCCAAAAATAAGAAGAGTTTTCATTAAGAAACAAGCTGTAGTCTGTAAATGTAACTTGCAAAGGTATGCATCCGTTTGTTATATCGTAAGAAAAATCTGCTAGAGGAATATCAAATATGTAAATAGAGTCATAGTAAGTACTGCTGGTGCATCCGAAGTCGGTAACAGAGAGTGATACTTTTTTATATCCAGAGGTGTTCCATTTTAGATTATATGGTCCAACTCCAGTTCCTTGTTTAATAAAAGCATCATAAAAATTCCAATGATATTGCCCATTGGGAGTTCCGTTGCCTTTATAATGTACTTTTATATCATTTTCAACACAACCTCCACTTGATGAGAATTCAAAATAAGGTGAAGCTCCTTCATTAACCCCAATAACAATACTTGAGTATGTTTGACAGAAGTTACTATCACTGGCAACAATTAAATACGTTGTGGTGCTTTCAGGAGCTACATGTATAATATTTTTATTTTCTTGACCTTCAATGCTAACATCAAAAGGCAATGATGTCCAAGCATAATATATAGATCCTGAAGCTGTAAGCTTAGATGTATCTCCAATACAAATATTAGTTTTATTTGCTGTAATACTAACCTGATTTATAGGATGAGTATAAACCATTATTTCATCTGTAACAACACAACCATCATCAACTGTTACAAAATATTTAGTTGTAGTGCTAGGGGATATTGTTATACTTTGAGTTTTATGTCCTGTATTCCATGAGTATTCGCCTTCTCCAGAAACACTAATGGTTGTTTCTGTATTAGGGCATATATATATATCAGGACCAAGTGATGCATTTGCTAATGAAATTCCTACGGTTACTTTATCTGTTGCCGTATTTCCGCATTTATCAGTGGCAGTAATCAAGTATTCTGTTTGCATGTTTGGAGATACTATGATGGAAGATGTACTCTCAGAAGTATTCCAATAAAAAGTATATGGAGCTATTCCGTCAGAAGTGCTTATTACTTTTAATTCTTTTGAACCTCCTTGACATATATTAGTGTTTTCTGTAATATTAACGGAAGGAGTTATATAGTCCAAGATATAAATAGTTTTTGTTTCAACGTCTTGACTACAAATAGATTTTTGAACATTGAAAATAATTGTTTCAGTTCCTTCAACTAGATTGTCTTTTATTGCACTTAAAACTATAGATGCAGAGTCTTCTCCTGCCTTAAAGGTTACACTTGTTGGAATGTTATTATAATCAACACCCATAGTGGCTGTACCTCCAAGATAAAAAGGGACTGTTGTGTTTTTTGTTACAGGTTTGTCTAATACAAAACTAATAAGAACATCTAAACAGCCTTCTATTAAAGCAGTGTCATTAATTGAAGCTTTCATTGGGCTATTTTTTATTTTAACACTTTCGCTTTTAAAACTACCAGCTTCAAGAAAAACTCCAGAATCATAAGTTGGGTCAGATACATCTGCAATAACTAATACAATATGGTATTTTTGGCAAGGTACAACTCTAGCTATGGCTTGTAGTACCGTTGTATATCCATTAAAGGGGAAACAATTATAAGTATCGGAGGAAATATCGTTATTGTTAATATAGTAATCAGAATTAGCAGTGTCATTAACTGTATTTATAGAAACATAACTATTGGTATTTGGAATTATAGCAATATTTTCTTTTCCTGTAAATCCTGGCCCACTAATAAAAAAACCAAAAACATCATTAAATCCACTTCCCACATATGTAGGATACTCTTCGCTTGCAAAAATATAGTTAAACCTAACGGTGTCAGATGTTGGAATAAAATCAAATTCAAGTGTAGAGGCATCTAACGTTTTGTCAAAAGAATTTGTAATAATTGAGTCAAGAATACTGCTGCCGTTTGTATTTAAGGGTATAATACCTATAACCGAACCACTATTTGGAGCTGAAATTTCTTTAACTTTTCCTGTTGACATCACAATACCCGATTTGAAAGGTAATGCATTCCCAGAAAAGCTACCAATTGCTTTAAGACTGCCTGTGTATTTAATATTGCTAACTTTAACACCATCTCCAAGTAAAAAATCTTTTACAAGAGTAGAGTCTGCAATATTATCATTTATATCTAAAGTAGTACATTGAGCCGTACTATCTAAATTACTAAATACCAATGAAAATAAAATAAAAATTACGTAAATAATATTTTTTAAGTGCATTGGTTTTTTTTTATCAATAAGCAACAAATATACAAAAAATGTTAAATGTATATAATAAAAAAGCTAAGCATTTAAAATTAAAATGCTTAGCTTTTACGTAAAATTTACTATAAAGGTTTTATAATACTAGCATAGCGTCCCCATAAGTGAAAAAGTTGTATTTTTCTTTTACTGCAACTTTATATGCTTCTATTAATAGTTCATGACCAGCAAATGCCCCTGCCATCATCATTAGTGTTGATTCAGGAAGATGGAAATTTGTAATCATACAGTTTGGAATATTAAAATCATAAGGCGGAAATATAAATTTATTAGTCCAACCTTTTGCAGGCTTAATCATTCCCATTGTTGAAATAGATGATTCAACGGCTCTAATAGTTGTAGTTCCTATTGCACAGATTCTTTTTTTCCTAATTTTTGTTTCATTAATTATATTTGTAGCTTCTTCTGTAATTTCATATTCTTCCGAGTCCATTTTATGTTTAGTTAAGTCTTCTACATCAACCTTTCTAAACACACCTAGACCAACATGTAATGTTATTTCTGTAAAATTAACACCTTTTAGCTCTAGTCTTTTAACTAATTCCCTGCTAAAGTGCATTCCTGCAGTTGGAGCAACAACAGCTCCTTCATGTTTTGCAAAAATAGTTTGAAAACGTTCTTTGTCTTCAGGTGTAGGTAATCGCTTTGAACGTATTTCTTTTGGCAAAGGAGGTTCTCCCAGTGATTCTAGTAATTTTTTAAAATCACAATGGTTTCCATCATAAAGAAATCTTAAAGTACGACCCCTAGATGTTGTGTTGTCAATTACTTCTGCAACAAGAACATCATTTTCTCCAAAATATAATTTATTTCCTATTCTTATTTTTCGTGCAGGTTCAACAAGAACATCCCACAAACAAGTTTCTTCATTAAGTTCTCTTAATAGAAAAACTTCAATTTTAGCACCAGTTTTTTCTTTTGTTCCATAAAGCCTAGCAGGGAAAACCTTAGTATTATTTCTAATCATAAGATCCCCATCATTAAAATAATCAAGAATATCTTTAAACGTTTTATGTTCTATATTTTGAGTTTTTCTATTAATAACCATTAATCTTGCATTTTCTCTTTCTGGAGAAGGATGTGTGGCTATTAGTTCAGGAGGCAAATAATATCTAAAATCAGATAATTTCATAATAGTATATATTAGATTTAAAAATTAAAACGATTGCAAAGGTAATATCATACCCCCCCCCTTGTCAATATAATCTTAATTTTTTTTTATTTTTTTTTATTTTTCGCTTTTAATGAGCTATAAATTAGGTCTTTATTTTATCCCAAATTAGTCATTAGGATT
>MEOD01000066.1:16866-28897 GCA_001768555.1 Bacteroidetes bacterium GWF2_29_10 | reverse complement strand
AAATTATTTAACACAAACAACTGTTTGTTAATAATTTATGTAATTATTTTATGAAATTTTGCCTTGCAACGGTCTCAGATTGTCCATTAGAGAAACATTATAAAAGTAAAAAAAACTAATGGACGCCATTAGAGTGTATTGGTTTTGTAATTATAGTTCGATGAAAAAGGTAGCAGTTACTTACCCGTTTTTGATCAATTTCGCTTTTATTTTCTATAAGTGACAGTGCTTGTTGTTCTACTTATTATCTTTTAGATTAAATTTACCAAAAAGATATTCTTCTGTTATTACTTCAAATGGAAAAATCATTACTAGCTAATTAGTAAAAAAGATTACGAAGTAAATTAATAATAGACTATGTATTATCTAAAGATTTATTTGGTGTCATAGCATAATATTTATTAAATTGTTATTATTATTCTCATACAAAAAATTAGAAAATTTCAAAAACGTTTGTTTTTCTCTAATGGATAATATAGGTTAATTATAAAACAAAAGAGCCTTACTAAGTAATCTTAGTAAAGCTCTTTAGTACCCGGGGCGGGACTTGAACCCGCACGATTTTGCAATCACAGGATTTTAAGTCCTGCGTGTCTACCAATTCCACCACCTGGGCAATTTTAGAGCGAAAAACGGGACTCGAACCCGCGACCCCGACCTTGGCAAGGTCGTGCTCTACCAACTGAGCTATTTTCGCCTTTTCAATTGCGGTGCAAATATAAACATAAAAAAGTTACCAAGAATATTTTTTTCTAAAAAATAATGCATTTTTTTTTCAATTTTATGTAAATAAATAAAAATCAAATGATTTGAATTTGCATTTTTTTATTCTAGCTTAATAATTTTTATTTGCACTACAGCTGACTGATTAATTTCTAAATTTTTATTTTTTAAATAATATGCTCCGTTTAAAACAAACGACCTGGCTTTATTATCATATTCTATAAAATTTTCGAATATTTGTGTATTTGAAAAATTTACAGGAGTTATAATCTCTGTAAATTCATTGGAAGCCCTTTTTAAAGGATTTGTAAAGAACAAATAGTTAGGAATTTTATTGAGATTGTTTTCGTTTTTCACTTGATCTAAAAGGTCATTTTCCATTTTTAATAGATAAGAATAATCTGTTTCATTCTCTTTCTTATAGGGAATAATTTTAGTAGAAATGTAATTATATTTTATTACAAGCATTGTATCTGTCTTTGCTATTAGTTTTCTTGTAGTGTCATTTGTAACTAAGTCTTTACGTATATTTTGCTTTATTGCCATTTGGTTAAAATCAAGATCTTTATCAAGCTCCGAATGTTTTTTGCTAATATTATTATAATCTAATACATTTGAACCAATTATCATGTTTTCTATTTCATCTTTAGAAAGAAGACTATCTTCATTATGAACTATTTTCATAAAATTTTCATAATTTAAATTTAGAAACACGGCAAAGTCATAGCTATTGTTTTCATTAGTTTCTTCATATTTGTTGTTAGATATAAACTTCTTGCTATAGTTGTTTATGTTAATGTTAAAAAACGCTTTAAGCATAATATTTTCATCAATACAATTGAATCTAAAAGTTTTATTTTCGTTTACTTTTTTCCCAGTCACATCATTATATTCAAAATTCAAGAACAATGCATGTTCCCCTTTGTTTTCAGTAAGGAAATTAACAGAAGCGTTTCCGTATTTATCAGTTGTTATTATATTGGAGTCTAGTATTCCTTTGTTTGTAGATAATTTAACATGCTGATTTTTTATTGTGCTTCCATCGCAATCACGCATGGTTATAGAGATTTTGTACATTTTATTTTTTTGCACATATTTAGGGATATTAAATATGGTAAAGTTTGGCTTAAAGAATATTGTACTATCTTGTTGTTTTTTATTGACATAATAATTCTCTATAATTTGTTCAAAATTAATATCATCATTATGCATTTTTTCCATAAATGCCTTGATATCACTATTGAAATTATTTATATCAGAGGACTGTATTGTTATCTTTTTTAACGTTTCTTTAATGTGATTTTTTAATAAAACATTAAATGCATATTGTTTGTTTTTCCCTTCAACAAATGTTTCTAAATAAAAAATACTAGATTGAGGTAATATTTTATATTTTATCGAATCAAACTCTTCTATTTTTAAAACTTTATTTTCTTTATTTTTACTAGAGTATTGAGAGAGATATTCTAAAACAAGTTTTTTTAAAATATCATTTTCCGTATTACTTAATTTGTCAGCCTTTTTTATTTTTATTTCAGTGTTTTTATTATAAAAAATTGTAGGAGTTAAACATTGATTAACTTTTTGGGAATAAATATTCAGTACAACAAATAAGTACAGAGATAAAGTAATAAGATGTTTTTTTTTCATAATTCTAAAGATGTGTCAAAATTTTCAAGATATTCTACTATTTTATTTAAAAAGTTTCCAGCTAATGCCCCGTCAATAATTCTATGATCATAAGACATTGCAAGCATAATCATGTTTCTTATACCAATCATGTCTCCATCAGGATTTTCAATAACAACTACTCTTTTCTTGATAATTCCTGTTGCAAGTATAGCCGATTGAGGTTGGAGTATTATAGGAGTGCCAATAAGACTTCCAAATGTTCCTAAATTTGTCAACGAAAATGTGCCTCCTTGTATTTCAGCAAGTGTTAATTTCCCATTTCTTGCTCGTTCGGATAAATCATTTACAGCTTTAGTGATTCCTAATATATTTTTTTCGTTGGCATTTTTTATTACAGGAACAATAAGATTTCCATCGGGCAAGGCTGTTGCCATACCTATGTTTATATCGTTTTTAATAATTATATTATTTCCCTCAATGGAAACATTTACCATAGGGAAGGCTTTTATTGCATTCGCTATTGCTTGTATAAATATAGGCGTATATGTTATTTTTAGTCCATATTTTTCCAATATTAGATTTTTTATTTTTTCTCTCCATTTGACTAAATTGGTAACATCAGCTTCTGCAAAAGAGGTAACATGTGGAGCTGTTTGTTTTGATTTAACCATATTTTCTGCAATCAGCTTTCGTATTCTATCCATTTCAATTACTCGGTCATGATTGTTTTCTGTTGGATGAATTATTTTCTCTTCTTTTTGTAAATGAGTTGCTTCAATAGAATGTTTTTCAGGCTCTATGTTTTCATGTTTTTTTATTTCAATTTCTAGTGGAACTGTTTCAATAGAATGTTTTTCAGGTTCTATTTTTACATCTTCTTTTATTTCAATAGTATTTGCTATTAGTGTGTTTCTATTATTTAGATAATTAGTAATATCATTTTTAGTAATTCGTCCGCCCATTGCAGTTCCTTTTATATTATCTATTTCTGCAGTGGTTAGCTTTTCTTTTTTTAATATTTCTTTAACTAAAGGAGAGAAATATTTATTAGAATCACTGTTTTTAGTTATGATTGTTTCTGCTGATATTTCTTGCTCTTCTATAATTTCTTCAGGTTCATCATTGTTTGAAGAACTATTTATTTGAGCAAAAACACTAACGTCATTAGTACTTTCTTTTTGATCATCAATTATAGCAATAACACTTCCAACTTTAACCATAACACCTTCATCATATATTATTTCAGTTAAAATTCCTTCTGTTGAAACAGGTATTTCGGTATCAACTTTGTCAGTAGCAATTTCTACTATAGATTCATCAACACTAATTTGGTCACCTTTTTGTTTTAACCATTTAACTATTGTTGCTTCAAATATTCCTTCTCCCATTGAAGGAAGTATAATTTCATGTTTTGCCATATTCTATTATTTTAAAATTTTAATAGATTCATATGGAAGCCTGTTTAGTATAGACCTCCCTAATGTAATTTCATCCGTATATTCTAATTCTTCACCTATAGAAATTCCTCTAGAAATAACAGAAATTTTAAGATTTTCGATTGATGACAATCGTTTATAAATATAATAGGAGGTCGTATCGCCCTCCATTGTTGTGCTAAGGGCAATTATTATTTCTTGAATATCATTTTTTATTATTCGCTCATTTAAAGAGTTAATATTTAAATCACTAGGACCTATACCATCTATTGGAGATATAACACCACCTAGCACATGATACAGGCCTTTATATTGCTGAGTGTTTTCTACTGCAATAATATCACGAATATCTTCAACAATGCAAATAGTTTTTTTATCACGAGTTTGGTCTGAACATATAGGGCACGTTTCGGTATCACTAATATTATGGCATTGTTCACAGTAAATAATGTCTTTATGCAAATTGTATATTGCTTCGCTTAATTTAATAATATCATCTTTTTTTTGCTTAAGCAAATATAATACATGCCTTACTGCTGTTCTCTTACCAATACCAGGCAATTTACTAAATTCATTAATAGCCTCATCTAATGTCTTTGTATATAATAAATTTCTCATTTTTAATTCTTATTTAAATCGTCCTTTACTTCCACTGTGTCGTTTCCTCTTTTTATTTGCTTTTTTTCTTTTCTTCTTCATTTTCTTAGCATAATATTTTCTATGCTTTCCTTTCATTAATTTTCTTCTTTCAATTTTCCGTCTCTTTTTCTGCTTTTTAATACGCCTTCTGTTGCTATGCTTTTTCTTCCCACGTCGGTGTCTTTTTTGCATCATGGAAGTTGCAGATAAACTTTCTATTGACTCAATATTATTATTGTTTAAAATATTGACAACATGTCCAATTGCATCTATGTCAGAAAAAATAAATAAAAAGATAAGAAAAAAACAAATATGATTTCTCATTAAAACAAATTAAAATATTGATTACAAATATTCAATTTTTTTTTTAATTAATTTAGTTTTACAAGTAATTTATTTTTAACTAATACAGAAAAAAGCAAAAACAAAAATAGTAAAAGGTTCTTTTTAAAATCCAAAAACCTTATTAAGCAAGGGTAATAATAGGTTCGGAACGTGTAATAATAGGTTCGGAACGTGCAATAATAGGTTCGGAACGTGCAATAATAGGTTCGGAACGTGTAATAATAGGTTCGGAACGTGCAATAATAGGTTCGGAACGTGTAATAATACCCCCTTGCTGTGTATATAATACCTCTTGGGGGGTATTATTTATTTGGTTACGGTGGTTTTTCAAGGAGTTGGGGGTGTTTTTTTATTAGGTCGTCCTGGGAATTGTTGTTGCAAGTCCTGATAAATATTTGTTGAGCCTGGTACATTTTGCATTGAAGCGATTTTTACATTACGATAGAATGCAATTGCTGTTTGGAATATATCCCAACTGATAAGCATGCTTGTGTCTTCAAACATTTCTTTGATTCCATTAACCACATTAAGTCGTGGCTTGATAGCATTTCGGGTAGTTTGGTCTTTTGTAAATTCGGGCATACTGATATATCCAGGCACAAGGTCGGGGCGTTGTTGCATATACATATATGCTTTTACAATCCAGTTTTCCATTTCGTTGTTAATACTTCCGTATTGCTTTCGCTGGTCTGGTGTAAGGTTTACCATTTTTGCAGTAATTACTGACTCTATTCCTTGCAGGTGTAGGTCAATTTCATCAAGTTCGGCTTGTGTGAACTCAATGCTAATTAAATTATCTAATGCCATAATAATAAAATTTAAAATTTAGAAATTAATAAAATTTAACGATGTGAAGATACAACAATATCTTACATGTAACATCAAAATTTTTCTTTTTTTTCAATTATTTTATTAAATATAGGGGGAATTGTTATAAAATAAAAAACCATCCCTCCAAAAACTCAATTCTAAAAACTTATAAAATCACTTAAACTATACCAATATATTACTTCCCCGATTTCCTTCTACTCTATTCCTTGCAGGTGTAGGTCAATTTCATCAAGTTCGGCTTGTGTGAACTCAATGCTAATTAAATTATCTAATGCCATAATAATAAAATTTAAAATTTAGAAATTAATAAAATTTAACGATGTGAAGATACAACAATATCTTACATGTAACATCAAAATTTTTCTTTTTTTTCAATTATTTTATTAAATATAGGGGGAATTGTTATAAAATAAAAAACCATCCCTCCAAAAACTCAATTCTAAAAACTTATAAAATCACTTAAACTATACCAATATATTACTTCCCCGATTTCCTTCTATTACATTCCTTGCATAGCATTTGGCAATTATCGGCAGCCGTTTTTCCTCCTGCGTGCCACGGTGTTATATGGTCGGCTTCCATTCCTGATATTTCAAAATGTTCTTTACATACAGGACAAATTCCTTTTTGTCTTTCGTAGGCTTCTCGTTTTTGATTTGTACTAAAAGCACGGATATTCAAATATTTTTCCTTGCGAGTTAAAACGTATGAGTAAATACCGCTCTTTTTCGACACATCATCATCTTCCATTAGTTTAGCAATTTCTTCTTCCAGTTTCTTTGAGTCAAAATTATTGTCTTTAAACTCGTTGTAAAGAAATCCCCATTCTACGCCTTTCATTTCTCTGCGATAATTTGAAAAAACTGCTTGTACCCAATTTATCACGCTTTGAAAATAAAGCCATATCTCGTTTGCATTTGGCTCATGCTGATGATTTGCCATATAAACTTCTATATTCCCTTTCGAAATCCATTCAATAGCAGTTTCCAAATATTCCTGTCGTATTGATGAACCGTTCAGATAATCATTTCCAATACTATGAGCTGGGCAGCCGTTTTTACTAAAATATTTTTTAGCATCCGAAACCCACGAACCCGAATAAACAGCATTTCGTAATTCTTGGTCCGTAAGTTTCTCCCCAGCTATATTTATTGTCTTGAACCATTCTAATTTTTCGCTATCCGTCCCGCTACAAATATAAACCATCAATTTATAATCAAGGATTATATCTTGCTCGTCATGTTTTAGATTATGAAAATACCTGAACATATATGAAAAATCACCACCGACATATTGACAAACTGAAATTGTACGTTGTTGTCCATCTATTACCTCAAAGTCTCCGTTTTCCCTAACAGCCCAATACATCACATTAAGAGGAAAATCCTTTGTAATAGTATTAATAACAGCGTCTCGTTGTTTATCCTTATAAATAAATTCTCGTTGGAAGGGTGGCCGAATATCAAGCCTGCCACCGTAACCTACAACACCGTTTTCTGCATTGTCTTTATAACCGTCTGTTAATTCACGGACTGTAATTTCTTTAAGTTCTATTTTCATAGATTTATAATTTTTTATTTTTAATAATTATGCGAAAATATGGACATTTACCATTTATAGATAAATCTTTTTCGTCGTTTCCCTTACGAAACTTTATTATTTCAAATTGTTCAGGATTATGTTTGTCAAGAAAAGTGATTGGCACACCTATGGCACCATTGTAATCCATAGGAATATCTTTTGTTTTATCCACATTTATTGCATCATAATTATCATATTTAGGATATTCTAATGGAGTATATTTCTTATATAAAATTAAATCTTCGTGACGTTTAGCAGTGTCTAAGTTTGTTAACCACAAACAATTATTTGTAGAAACTATTCTATTTCCTGAGCTATCAATACGAGCCTCTGAACCATATAGTTCGTAATGTTTTGGAACTATAAAACCTGAAATACCCCTACCCATATTAACACCCAACCAAGTTTTATTTTCTTTAATTAATTTAAATATTTCCTTATATGTAATAGCGTTTATATTTCCAATAATTACAAATTTCTTATCATATTCTACCAATTGCGCCACATAATCTCTAAATAAAGAAAAAGGTGGATTCGTTACTACAATATCAGCTTGCTTCAATAGTTCAATACACTCCTTGCTACGAAAATCACCATCACCGTTTAAGTGATTAATGCCAATTTCCTCAAGGTTGGGAATTTTATCTCCGTTTTTATCCCCATTATACTCCAAATATATAGCCTTTTCCGAATTATATTCGCTGAATAAATCAATATTTTGGTTTTTATAACATGTTGCAATTAATCTTTTCAGTCCTAAATTCTCAAAATTGTATGAGAAATAATGGAAGAAATTACTCACCCTCGGGTCATCACAATTACACAACACAACCTTATCTTTAAAATGCTCTTTATAATGCTTTAACTCCTTTTCAATGTCTGATAGTTGGGTATAAAATTCATCTCTTTTTGCTTTATTCGCATCATGTAAATTTTTGTTTGTCGAAATTCTTGCCATTTATTTTAATCTTTTTTTATGTAGGGTCAATTTCCCTATAAAATTAATTCTTCTTTAATTCTTTCGGTAAAAACATATCTATTTCTTCATCACTAAAAGTTAATTCTTCGTTTACTTTTAACGCTTGACTTGCTTCTTTATATGCTTTGTAGTTTGTTCTTGGTGAACCACTGTAGATATTTGAAAGTCTTTTTTGCAATTCGTCCCTTTTATTTATTATTTGATTTATTGATAATTGGTCTGCTTTTAAATCTGTAAGAAGCGAAAGATATGTTTCTCTTATGTCCCAAAGTTCATTGGCAGCATTAGTATGTTTTTGAGCAATTTCACCTAAATCAAAGTCTTTCATATAAGTGTTAAGCCCGAAAAGAAGAGTAGAAAGAATTACACCAACCATTAATGCCCATTCATTGTTTCCAAACAATTTTATTAGAAGACTTGTAGTAACAATTGCCGAAATTATAATCAATGATAATTTTAGTTGCTTGTGAATTTTTAAAACTATGTCAGCACATTTCTCTTGTGTTTTGTGAGAATATACCACTCGCCCAAAACATTCTCGAATTTGAGCTTCAAGAATATTTATTTGGCTGGATTTTTCAGCTTGGGAATTTTGTTCCATATATTTCTCTCCATTTAGATTTTGCAATAGTTGGATAATCTTTTTCTTTAGCAATTGCTTCGAGTGATATATTATAGCATCTTAAAGCTTTGTATTGAAAATTTCCTTTTGTGTAAACATATTGATTGCTGCCTACCGCTAACCAGTATTGTTGGTCAGCTTTTTGTTCTTTTAAAAATGCCAAAAAATCTCTGCTCATATAATCATAATAACTATATGATTTGTCCTTATACTCATAATCTGTAAGAAAATTATAAGCAAGAGTATCAATTAGAAGTCCTCCAATTGGTACATCCCATGTTTCTTTCCAAGCCCGTCCCATACGACAAAGCCTTTTTAAATTCTTGTTCCAATTATTATTTGATTTAGTCATTACATCAATTTCAGGTATTGGATTAGTTATTTTCCAACTTCCTCCATTATTTGAGTCAGGAAAAGTATATGAATTGTCTTTGTTAATAAAGGCTGGAACTATTTCAAAATTAATCCCATCAGTAAAATCAAGTTTAATAACTTGTCCATCGGCTCTTATATAGGTTGGCTTGTAGGTCTTTTCTATTGATGTTTTTACAGCTTGTAATAATGCAGATTGTCCATTGTTAGTATAAACATTATACTGAACGTAGGTTTCATACTGCAATTGTATCATTATATCTATATCACTTGTATGAATTTCTGTTCCACGACCATAAGAACCAACATATAAGCTATGTAAGGTATCGCTTTCTGAATTCCAAAAATCTTTGTTTAATTGTTTTATGATACGTTTATATCGATACGATATTGTGTCAACCGTTTCTGGTGGCATTCGTAAATTTTTATTAAAAGTTTCAAACCAATTTGAAATACTCATAATTTAAGTTTTATTTTGCCTACTTCTTTCAGGCATCGGCAATCCTGTTTATTTTATTATATGTACAAATCACAAAAATCATTGTTCAGATAAATTAATTTGTAAAATTACACAAAATTAATTTAACACACCCGTACAAATTTACTTTCTAATCACAAAAAAATATTCCAATCCTATAATTTTCACATCCTACAAATCCTAATTCAGACAGTCTAATCAGTGTTCCATTTCTTTATGCAACCATAAACTATCGCATATCAAAAGCATAATCTCCAATTGATGTAACCGAATTAGGTATTATAATTGATGTTAAGCTAGTACAATAAACAAAAGCACCAAATCCAATTGATGTAACCGAATTAGGTATAATAATAGAAGTTAAACCTGTACACATAGTAAAAGCAGCATCTCCAATAGATGTAATAGAATAGGTGGTGTTGTTATAGTTAACTGTACTTGGAATAGTGATACTTCCAGAATATTTTGGTGTGTTTGATGTTCCTACCTCTACAGTACTTGCAGATGTGATGTTATAATTAATTCCGTCAACAGTAAAACCTAGAGCTGACAGATTTATTGCAAAAAGAGCAATAAATAAAAGAGTAATGATTTTTTGCATAATTTAATAAATTTAAAAGTATGGTAATTAAAATAATTGAAAGCATAAAGATACAACAATATTTCAATATGTTGTTATAAAAAAGGATATTTTTTTTACTTTTTTTTATTAGGCAGTGTTTTTCTATGGTTTAAAATTTCTTTTAAATGTAGCTTATATTCAATAAATAGGAGCAAAAAGGAATAACTATTTTTAATTAATCTGTCAGATATTCGCTAATTATTAATAATTTTGAGCGTTTTTTTAAAAGAGAATATAAAAAAAGAAAAATAATCAAAAAATGAAAATATCGTATAATTGGTTAAGAGAGCTGATAAATATAAATGAAACGCCGGAAGTGTGTGCAAAACTTCTTACAGATTGTGGCTTGGAAGTAGATAGTATTGAAAGTAACGGGATTGATGATAATTATTTGAAAGGAGTAATAGTTGCTGAAGTTATTACCAAGGAAAAGCATCCAGATGCGGATAAATTAAGTGTTACAACGGTAAATGCCGGCACAGGTGAATTGTTGCAGGTTGTTTGTGGAGCTCCGAATGTTGATGCTGGGCAGAAAGTTTTTTTAGCTACTATAGGCACTGTTTTAAAGGATAGTGATGGTAATGCTTTTACTATAAAGAAATCTAAAATCAGAGGCGTTGAATCATTTGGGATGATATGTGCAGAAGATGAATTGGGGTTGGGCAAATCGCATGCAGGGATAATGGTTTTGGCTGCTACGGCGAAGATAGGAACAACTGTTAAGGATTATTTTAATTTGCAGGAGGATACTGCTTTTGAAATAGGGTTAACGCCTAATCGTGGTGATGCTGCATCGCATTATGGAATTGCAAAGGATCTTTATGCAGCGTATAAGTCAATGCGTCCTGATGTTAAAGATATAATGTTAAAACTTAGAGATGTTAGCGCGTTCTCGGTTGATAAATATGAGAACCCGATTAAGGTAGAGATAGATGATAATGACGGATGCAAGCGATATAGTGGCTTAACTATACGAAATGTGGAGGTTAAGGAATCACCACTGTGGCTTAAAACAAAGATAAAGTCAATAGGTTTGAATCCTATTAATAATATTGTGGATATTACTAATTTTATTTTATTTGAATTGGGGCAACCTTTGCATGCTTTTGATATTGCAAAAATAGAAGGAGGTAAAATAGTTGTACGCAAGGCTAATAAAGATGAAAAAATGATTACGCTTGATGAAGTGGAACGTTCGTTTGCAGGAACTGAAACTCTTATTTGTAATGCGAGTAAGCCTATGTGTATTGGAGGTATATTTGGAGGATTGGATGCAGGAATAAGCAATGAAACAAAAGATGTGTTTATTGAAAGCGCTTATTTTAATCCGACATCAATAAGAAAAACTTCAAAACAATTAGGTATTAAAACTGATTCTGCATACCGTTTTGAAAGAGGTACTGACCCGGAAATAACTGTTTATGCATTAAAGTTAGCTGCAATATTAATTAAAGAATGTACTGGAGGATATATTGATTCAGACATAGTTGATGTTTACAAGGAAAAAATTCCGGATTATACAATCCAATTCAGATATAACAAATTATCTCAGGTTATCGGATTTGAAATAGATAAATCGGAGGTGAAGAATATTCTTAATAACCTTGCAATAAAAATTACGAAAGAAACGGATGATGAATTGTTATTGGAAGTTCCACGTTTTAAGTATGATGTGGAAAGAGAAATAGACGTTATTGAAGAAATTCTTAGAATCTATAATTATAACAAAATTCCATTGCTTGATAATCTTAATACGAAAATTATTAATCCA
>MEOD01000066.1:0-16820 GCA_001768555.1 Bacteroidetes bacterium GWF2_29_10 | reverse complement strand
CAATTCGCTAACGTCTTCAAAGGTTTATGCAAAGTTTAATATTGATGATAATCTGGTGCCTATTGTGAACCCTCTTAGCGAAGACCTGAATGTATTGAGAAAAGATTTATTGTTTTGCTCGCTTGAAACTATACTTTATAATCTTAACAGAAAGATAAATAACATAAAGATTTATGAATTTGGCAAAATATATTCTTTGGTAAACGCAGAAGGTAAAACTAACTTGGAGAAATATAAAGAGGAAACATGCCTTGCCATAAGTATAACAGGAAATCAAAGACAGGAATTATGGAATAAACCTGTTCAAAAATCGAACTTCTTTGATGTGAAAGAACATGCGCTTAATGTCCTTGCAAGATGTGGAATAGAAGGAATAAAAGAAGATTATACAGAAGACAGCACCTTGTTTGAAAATATTTTAACATTAAAAGTTCAAAATAATTTAGAAATAGGATTTATAGCTACAGTAAAAAATAGTGTGCTAAAACATTATGATATTAACCAACCTGTACATTATGCTATAATTTATTGGGAAAAGGTTTTCCAAATAAGTGCTAACAAAAAGATTAAATTTAAAGAATTATCAAAATTTCAATCAGTTAAAAGAGATCTTTCTCTATTAATTGACAAGCACATATCTTTCTCCGAATTAAAAGAAATGGCATTGAAAACAGAGCGAAAACTCTTAAAAGAAGTCTCTCTGTTTGATGTTTATGAAGGAAAAAATTTGGATGCAAATAAAAAATCATACTCTCTTAGATTTATCCTTTTAGATGAAAACAAAACTCTAACGGACAAAGATATAGAGCAAACAATGAATAAGTTGATAGAAGAATATAAAAAACAATATAATGCCGTTTTAAGATAAGAAAAAGGTGGGATAGACTGTTATTTTTTTTAATTAGCAAAACAATTGCTTTTTAAATAGAATTTGTATTTTTGCTATCATTTTTTAACATTTTAATAAAAAAAAATCATGAACAATATCGTTAAAACTAATTTTAAATTTCCTAATCAAACAAACGTATATAAAGGAAAAGTTAGAGATGTTTACACAATAAAAGATAAATATCTGGTGATGATTACCTCAGATAGGATTTCAGCATTTGATGTTGTTCTTCCTAAAGGAATTCCTTATAAAGGTCAGGTGCTAAATCAAATTGCAGCAAAATTTTTAGATGCAACAAAAGATATATTGCCAAATTGGAAGATAAATACTCCAGACCCAATGGTTACTGTAGGTTATAGATGTGAACCTTTTAAAGTGGAAATGGTTATTAGAGGATATCTTTCAGGACATGCTTGGAGAGAATATAAAGAAGGAAAAAGAACTATTTGTGGGGAAATCATGCCAGAAGGAATGAAGGAAAACGATAAATTTCCTAAACCAATAGTTACTCCAACAACAAAGGCATCGGAAGGACATGATGAAGATATTTCAAAAGAAGAAATAATTAGCCAAGAACTTGTTGCCAAGGAAGATTATCTAAAATTAGAAGAATATACTTTAAGACTATTTCAAAGAGGTACAGAAATAGCAGAAAAAGCAGGACTTATTCTTGTTGATACTAAATATGAATTTGGTAAAATAGGTAATACTATTTATCTTATTGATGAAATTCACACTCCAGACTCTTCTAGATATTTTTACAAAGAAGGATATGAAGAAAGACAAGCTAAAGGAACAGGACAAAAACAATTATCTAAAGAATTTGTTCGTGAATGGCTTATTCAAAATAACTTTCAAGGCAAAGAAGGGCAAGTTATTCCTGAAATGAATGATGAATTTATTAATAGTGTATCCGAACGTTATACAGAACTTTATGAAAGTATTACTGGTGATAAATTTATAAAATCAGATATTAATGAAATCCTAAACAGGGTGGAAAGCAATATCAATAAGTCTTTAATTGATTTGGATTAGAATGTGAGGAGTAAATAATATCCTTAATAAATTATAGATTGTAATAACACTTTAAATTATAGATTGCAAAAAAACACGAATGTCCATAAATTTATAAAATACAGCAGTGCTTTTTTTTTTATAATATTGTAAGCTTTACAAATTACATAATTGAATTTTATATAATTTAAATTTTCATGTTAGAAATTACCAAATTATAAATGCTATTTTGTCAATCTACTTTTAAAACATTATTAAATATTTAATAGTATTTTTACTTAATTAATTTTGGCATTTAATTTGATGGCTATTGTTTTTTTTATCTTTTAAATAATATATTTTTATGAAATTTAGACGATTATTATTGTTTTTCTTTGTTAGCATGCTATCATTAAATGTAATTTTTGGCAGCGAAATAGAAACAAACAAAAAGTTTACTATTAGTGGTAAAATTAAAGATGTCTTGACTGGAGAAGAACTAATTGGGGCAACTATTTTTATTAAAGAATTAAAAACAGGTGTAAATACTAATATTTACGGGTTTTATTCAATAACAATTCCTGAAGGAAAATACAATGTTGTTTATTCTTATATTGGCTATGAACCTATAGAAAAATCTATAAATCTCACTAGCAATATGAAGATTGACTTAGAGATGTCAACAAAGCAACAAAATATTTCGGAGGTTATCGTTACAGGTGAAAGGAAAAATGACAATGTAGAAAAGGCAGAAATGAGCCTTGTGAAAATGAAAATGTCAGAAATAAAAAAGATTCCAGCATTGATGGGAGAGGTCGATATCGTTAAAGCTATTCAGATGTTGCCAGGCGTGCAAAGTGCAGGAGAGGGGTCTTCTGGGTTTAGTGTTAGAGGTGGTGCTACAGATCATAATCTAATTTTGCTTGATGAAGCTACTGTTTATAATGCATCACATTTAATGGGATTTTTTTCCGTTTTTAATAATGATGCAATAAAAGATGTAACTTTGTATAAAGGTGATATTCCAGCAGCTTATGGAGGTAGATTAGCATCATTGTTAGATGTAAGGCAAAAGGATGGAAATTTGAAGACCATAAGTGGAACAGGAGGAATTGGAACTATATCAAGCCGATTAACGATAGAAGGACCAATAATAAAAGATAAATGCTCTTTTATTATAGCAGGGAGACGTTCATATGCCGATTTATTTTTACCACTTTCAAGTAATGAAGATGTAAAAAACAATAAATTATATTTTTATGATTTGAATGCAAAGATTAACTATACAATAAACAATAATAATAGAATATTTTTTTCGAGTTACTTTGGGCGTGACGTAATAAAAATAGGGAAAGAAGATCCATTTAAAATAAGCTGGGGAAATTCGACATTTAGTCTTAGGTGGAATCATTTATTCTCTGCAAAATTATTTTCCAATTTTACATTGTTAAAGTCTAATTATGATTATATTCTTGAGTCAACACAAAGTGTGCAAGGATTTAAATGGACATCCGACTTGCAAGATTATTCATTAAAAGCTGATTTTGGTTATTATCTAAATACTAACAATACAATTAAGTTTGGAGTATCATCATCATTACATAAGTTTCAACCTGGAACAGCAGAAGGACAAGGCGATAATACTATTTTTAATAAACTAGAGGTTCCTAAATTAGACGCTTTAGAGCATAGTTTTTATGTTTCTAATGATCAAAAATTAACATCATTGTTAAATATAAATTATGGGGTTCGTTATAGTATTTTTCAAAATATAGGTTCAGCAACGGTTTATAATTTTGATGACAACTTCAACTCAATAGATTCCAGTGTTTATAAAAAGGGTGAAATATTTAACACTTATGATGGAATAGAGCCACGTGTAAGTTTAAAATATACCCTAACAGAAACATCATCACTTAAATCCAGTTATTCTCGAACTTATCAATTTGTTCATTTAGCATCAAATTCTACTGTAGGAACTCCGCTTGATGTTTGGATTCCATCATCACAAAATGTAAAACCTCAATACTCAGATCAAGTAGCAATGGGTTATTTTCGCAATTTAAAGAAAAATATAATAGAGACTTCTGTGGAGGTTTATTATAAAAAGTTATATAATCAAATAGATTTCAAAGATCATGCGTCAATTTTATTAAATACAAAATTAGAAGGAGAATTGCGTTTTGGAGAAGGAGAAGCTTATGGAGCAGAGTTCCTTGCAAGAAAACAATCTGGGAAACTAACAGGTTGGATAAGTTATACAATATCTAAATCAGAAAGAATGTTTAAGGATATAAATAACGGAAAAAAATATCGTTCTCCTTATGATAAAACACACAATGCTTACATTGTATTGAGTTATGAGTTAACAAAACGCATGTCTTTGTCAGCAAATTGGGTTTATTCGTCTGGAGCTCCAGTAACTTTTCCTACAGGGAGATTTGAATATGGAAATAAAGTTGCGCCAGTTTATTCTGACAGAAACTCATACAGAATGCCAAATTATCATAGAATGGATATATCTTTAAATATAGATGGGAAGAAAAAAGAAGGGCGAAGGTTCCAAGGTTCTTGGAATTTTTCTATATATAATGTTTATTCAAGACATAATGCTTATCAGATTTCCTTCCGACAAAGCAAAGAAGATCCAAATATAACAGAAGCATATAAAGTTTATTTATTTCCTTTAATTCCATCAGTTACATATAATTTTAAATTTTAATTTATAAAAAAACAAAAGAGGGCTTAGATATGAAATATATATTTTATTTAACAATCATCGCAATAGTTTTATTAACAGGTTGTGAAGAAAAAATTGATTTAAAAATTGATAGTGGTTACGATAAATTAGTTGTTGAAGGCGAAATAACAACAGAGAAAAAGGCACACATAGTGAAACTTACGAAAACAGCGTCTTATTTTAGTAATCAACAAACACCAAAGGTAAGTAATGCAAAGGTAATAATCTCTGATGGAACTCAAATTTTCCCACTTACAGAAATATCTCCAGGTATTTATGCAACAAATTCGAATATTATGGGCGAAATAGGGAAAACTTACACATTGACTATAGAAAATATAGATATTAATGATGATGGGACAATGGATTCATATAGTGCATCTTCAACAATTACTCAATCAGTTAAACCGGATTCTCTTTCTTTTGAAAAAACAAAAGGAAATGGACAAGATGACCAAAGTACAGATTATATTTCGATAAATTTATGGGCTTTTGAACCTGCAACAGTTGGAGATAATTATTTTTGGAGTTATTCGGTTAATGGAAATTTGGAAACTGATACAATAAGTAAAGCAGTTTTTACGGAAGATGATATGGTAAATGGCCGTAAGATTGAAAATTTTCCATTATTTTACAATGAAAAACTTAAAGTTGGAGATACAATAACACTTAGAACGGCATCTATTTCACGTGATTATTTGGATTTTCTTTATGGATTTATGACAGAAACGGACTGGAATATGGGAAACTTTGGAGGTCCACCAGCAAATATAAAAGGAAATATATCCAATGGAGCTCTAGGTTTCTTTAATGCTTCTGATGTTAATTATTTTACAAGAATAGTTAAGTTGGAATAACGCTATTTACTAAATAATTTTAGTATTAGTTTTTAATTATTACATTATTCTTAAGGGCTAGCAAAATATCAATATTTAGATTGGATTATAAAAAAATGTTAATTTTGTAATGTTATTATAAAATGAATCTGATGTTTTAATAAAAACTTAAACATCGGAATATTAATCTGTTTTCACTATTATATTACAATAACTTAGGCATTTTTTTTTATGAAAGTAAATTACGAAGAACGAGCAAATGTATTACAAGTTATTTTTATAATAATAGGAATTATTTTTGTTATAAGATTATTTTTTCTGCAAATAATAGATAGCAGTTATAAAAATTCCGCAAATAATAATGTGCTAAGATATACTACCGATTACCCTGGACGAGGCCTAATATATGACAGAAATAACGAGTTAATGGTTTGCAATGAAGCAGCATATGACTTAATGATAATACCAAAAGATTTAAAAAAAGATTTTGACACATTATCTTTCTGTTCTATGATAAATATTGATATTAATGATTTTAGAACACGACTAGATAAAGCTAAAAAATTTTCAAGATATAAAGGCAGTGTGTTTGAAGCCCAAATATCAAAGGAGGATTATGCATCAATACAAGAGAAAATGTATAAATATAAAGGTTTTTATTTTCGCTTAAGAACTATAAGAAAATATATAAAGCCTATTGCTGCTCATGTTTTTGGATACATTGGAGAAGTAAACCAAAGTATTATTGATAAAGATAATGATAAATACTATAAAGCTGGTGATTATGTGGGCATTGCAGGAATAGAAAAACAATACGAACAGGAGTTAAGAGGAAGTAAAGGTTTAAAAATACTTATGGCTGATGCCCTAAATAGAGACAAGGGAAGTTATAAAAACGGAGAATATGATATAGCTCCTGTTTCTGGAAGTAATTTGTATTCAGGTTTGGATTATGCTCTTCAGGAGTATGGAGAAAAACTAATGGAAAACAAAAGAGGAAGTGTTGTTGCAATAGATCCATCAACAGGAGAGATATTAGCTTTAATTTCAGTTCCTAGTTATGACCCTAATTTATTAGTAGGACGCACACGAACAAAAAATTACAAACTTCTTCAAGATGATCCAAATAAACCATTATTTAACAGAGCGTTAAAAGCAAAATATCCTCCAGGTTCAACATTTAAACTTATAAACGCGCTAATAGGCCTTCAAGAAAGAGCAATAACATTTAGCACAACCTATCCTTGTTCTAGAGGGTTTCATTACGGAGGATTAAATGTTGGTTGTCATGAACATAATAGCCCATTAGATTTAGAAGGCTCAATAATACATTCATGCAACGCTTATTATTGCAAAGCATTTGGAGCCATTTTAAATAAATATAAAACAGATAGGGATGGTTATATAGTTTGGAGAAATTATGTAACAAAATTTGGTTTTGGCAATAAATTTAATTCAGATATTCCAAATCATTCATCTGGATTTGTACCAAAGGCAGAATATTATGATAAAAGATATGGAAAAAACGGATGGAAATGGTTAACAGTAATATCTTTAGCAATAGGTCAAGGAGAATTAGGAATTACACCTTTACAATTAGCCAATATGAGTGCAATAATAGCAAATAGAGGCTATTATATAACACCTCATTTAATAAAAAAAATAGGCAACAAGGTTCCCAATAAAGAATACTTGGTTAAGCACTATACAGGTATAAGTAAAATATATTTTGATAAAGTTGCAGATGCAATGTATAATGTTGTTGAAGGAGGCACAGGAATGGGAGGAAAAATTAATGGAATTAGTGTTTGTGGGAAAACAGGAACAGCTCAAAATCCACATGGAAAGGATCATTCAATATTTGTTGCATTTGCCCCAAAAGATAATCCTAAAATTTCAATATCTGTTTTTGTAGAAAATGCAGGGTTTGGTGCAACATGGGCAGTTCCAATAGCAAGTTTAATGATTGAAAAATATTTAAATGATACAGTTTTAAGAAAGGATTTGGAAGATAGAATGTTTAAACCAATACCATAAATAGATGAGTTATATAAAAGACAAAAGAAAAAAAATAATTATTGGAAATGTAAGCAACCAATTAATTATTATATACACTCTGCTTGTTCTGTTTGGCTGGGTTAATATTTACGCTGCAAATTTTGATAATAACAGTACTGCAATAATTGATTTTTCTAGAAATGCTGGAAAACAAATTATATGGATAGGACTAGCTGGTTTTTTTGCAATATTTATCTTGCTAATAGACTCGAGATTTTTTTCTATTTTTTCTTACCCTGTGTATATAATTATAATGCTTTCTTTGATCGCAGTTATATTTGTAGGAAAAGAAGTTGCTGGCTCAAGATCATGGTTTCAAATAGGAAGTTTTGCACTACAGCCAGCAGAATTTGGAAAATTTGCTACAAGTTTAGCTTTGTCAAAATACTTATCTGCAACAAATATCCGCTTTGAAGAATTTAAGACACGAATTATAGCCACAATAATAATAATAATTCCTTTTTTGTTAATATTGTTACAGAATGATACCGGTTCTGCATTAGTTTATGGTTTTTTTATATTTGTTTTTTATAGAGAGGGCTTATCCGGAAATATCTTAATTATAGGGGTGTTATTAGCATTTATGCTAACATTAAGTTTAATAGTAAATAAATACATCATAATAAGCTGTTTAGCTGTAGTTACCTTATATTTTGTATATTATACAAGAAGGTTTAAAAAAGATAGAATTTTGTTTATTTTTGCATTTGTATTATCTGCTTCTTTATTATTATCTTTTGACTATATTTATAACAATGTATTAAAAACTCATCATAGAGATAGAATTGAAGTACTGTTTGGGAAAAAGGTTGATGAAAAGGGAGCTGGATATAATGTAATACAATCTAAAATAGCAATAGGTTCTGGTGGTGTTATAGGAAAAGGATTTTTAGAAGGAACTCAAACTAAATATAATTTTGTCCCAGAACAAAGTACTGACTTTATCTTTTGCACAGTTGGAGAGGAGTATGGCTTTCTAGGCTCTTCCATTGTTGTGATTTTGTTTATTTACTTAATAGTACAAATAATATCGTTGTCAGAAAGACAACGTTCACCATTTAGCCGAATTTATGGATATTGTGTTGCCGTAATAATTTTTGCACATTTTGTTATTAATATAGCAATGGCAATTGGTTTACTCCCTGTTATAGGAATTCCATTACCGTTTTTTAGTTATGGAGGCTCATCCCTACTCTCTTTTACAATATTATTATTTGTTTTTATAAAACAAACAGGCGATAAACATGAAATAATTTAATGTATTTAAAGAACTTTTCTTAATTATTTTCCGAAAAATTAAGAATAAAACGTTATTTCTAAATAAAATTTTTATATTTGCCGTCGTTAATTATTAAAGAAGAAATAGAAGTTTAATCACAATTAAAGTTAAAATTTATGGAAGGATTTGAAAATAAAGAAAGAAAAGAAAGAGATGAAGTTTTTTCTAAGGCAGTTAGAGCAGGAAAAAGAACTTATTTTTTTGATGTAAAAAAGACTCGTGGTGAAGATTTGTATCTTACAATCACTGAAAGTAAAAAAAGATTTGGAGAAGAAGGTAAATTTTTCTTTGAAAAACATAAACTATTTTTGTACAAAGAAGATTTTGAGAAATTTTCAAAAGGCTTGTCAGGGGTAATTGAATATATTCAAACTGGAAAAATACCAGAAGATGACTATGTGGAAGAAGTTGACGGAAATTCTATTGAGCTTAATGATGATTTTTTAGATAATAAAATAAAATCAGATATTACTTTTGAAGAATTAGATAATCAATAAGTTTTTTAATTATTCATTAAAAAGCTAATAGCAAATATCCATTGCTATTAGCTTTTTTTATTTTTATAAGAATGTCTCCCAGCTTAATTATAACATGCTTTGTTTTATATTCTATTTTACTATTCTCAATTGTATGGGTAACGTCAAGAAAATCCAATAATTCTACATTTTATTTAGGTAATAAATCCTCACCTTGGTATGTTGTTGCTTACGGAATGATTGGAGCTTCACTTTCAGGAGTTACATTTATGTCAGTTCCAGGTTGGGTTAAAGATACACAATTCTCCTACTTATTAGTAATTATTGGCTACTTCTTTGGCTATATAGTTATTTCTACTGTCCTTTTGCCTCTATACTATAGAATGAACTTAACTTCAATTTATAGCTATTTAGAAACGCGTTTTGGAAAATATTCATATAAATCTGGGTCCATTTTTTTTATAATATCAAGAATTATTGGAGCATCATTTAGAATGTTTCTTGTTGTTAATGTCATTCAAACGTTTGTTTTTGACCAATGGAATATACCCTTCTTTTTTATTGTATTTGCTTTCTTACTTTTAGTTCTATTATTCACATATAAAGGAGGTATAAAAACAATAGTATGGACAGATACTCTTCAAACCACATTTATGATTATAAGTGTTATTACATGTATCTTTTTAATCAAATCAGATTTAAATTTAAGCTTTACTGAAATTATAGATAAAGCTGAATCTGCAGGATACACTAAAATAATGTTTAATGACTGGCACGACAAAAGATACTTTATTAAGCAACTATTAAGTGGAATGTTTATAAGTATTGTAATGACTGGCTTAGACCAAGAAATGATGCAGAAAAATTTAAGTTGTAGAAACATAAAAGATGCTCAAAAAAACATGATATCTTTTAGTATTGTTTTAATATTTGTCAACTTTTTATTTTTATTTCTTGGTGCAATATTATATATATATACTGACATGAAAGGCATAGAAGTAATAGGAACTACTGACCAAACTTTCCCTTTGGTGGCTTTTAACTACCTTGGACCAATAATCGGATTATCTTTTCTTATAGGACTTATTTCTGCAGCATATCCAAGTGCCGATGGAGCCTTAACCTCATTAACAACCGTATTTTGTATTGACATTTTGGGATTAAATAAAAATACAAAACTAACCGAACAGCAAAAAATAAATAAAAGATATATTGTTCATATCGCTTTTGCTATACTTTTCCTTTTTGTAATTGTTTTATACAGATATATTAATGACCAAGCAATTGTTGGTAAACTTTTCACAATGGCTGGTTACACTTATGGACCTCTGCTTGGATTATATTTTACAGGATTATTTACAAAAATAAATGTTAAAGATAAACTAGTTCCTTTAATATGTATTACTTCTCCAATAATATGTTATATTTTAAGTGAAAACTCAGAACAACTTTTTAATGGATATAAATTTGGCTTTGAATTGCTAATTTTGAATGGATTTATTACGTTTTTAGGCTTGTTGTTAATCAAAAAAAAAAGACCTAATTAATAATGAAAACAATAGAGTTACTATCTCCTGCAAAAGATATAGAAACTGGAATAGCTGCAATAAATTGTGGCGCAGATGCTATATATATAGGAGCCAGTAATTTTGGAGCAAGAAAAAATGCTAACAATGACATTGCCTCTATTGAAAAATTAATAAAATACGCACACCTTTTTAACGTAAAAGTTTACATTACTATTAATACAATTATTTATGATAACGAAATTGAAGACGTAGAAAAGCTTATTAATTCTTTACACAACATAGGTGCAGATGCCATAATATTTCAAGACTTAGGAATATTAAACCTAAATATTCCTCCAATACAATTGCATGCAAGCACACAAACAGATAATCGACGTATTGAAAAAATATTTTTTTTTGAAAAAATTGGAGTAAAAAGAGTTATATTACCAAGAGAGTTGTCATTGAAACAAATAGAAGAAATTAAATTAGCAACAAATATTGAACTTGAGTGCTTTATCCATGGAGCTCTATGTATGTGTTATAGTGGGCAATGTTATTTTAGTTTAGCAACAACTAGCAGAAGTGGAAATAGAGGTGATTGCTCACAACCTTGCCGGTTGAAATTTTCCTTTTATGATAATAAAAACAATATTATTGCTAAAGATAAACACATATTATCTCTAAAAGATATAAACCTCTCGGCTAATATCGAACAACTTATAAATATTGGAGTCAGTTCTTTAAAAATAGAAGGGCGATTAAAAGATATTAATTATGTTAAAAATATTACAGCATATTACAGACAAATAATAGACAATGTGCTACAAAATAAAAAAAATGGACAAAAGCCATCTGAAGGAATCATTAGTTTAAATTTTAGTCCAGATCCAGAAAAAACATTTAATCGTGGGTATACTGATTATTTTTCAAATAATAGACCTAAAAAATTAATTACAGAACTAAACACACCTAAATCAATAGGGCAAAGTGTTGCAAAGGTTATAGCAATATATCAAAAATCAATAAAAGTAGAATTATTCGTACACGATTTAGTTAATGGAGATGGCATTTGCTTCTCTGATAAAAACAACGAACTTAAAGGATTTTATTTAAACAAAATAGAAAAAGATTTAATATATACAGACTTAACGAAAGATGTTAACATTGGGACAATATTATACAGAAACTATAATATTGTTTTTGAAAAACAATTAAACAACCCCAAATATGCTACAAGAAAAATAGCCGTTAATATTGATATAGAACAAAGAAGGAATGAGCTATATTTAAAAATATATAATGATAACTGTTTTTCAGAGATAAGCACTAATGATTTTGAAATAGCCAACAACACTTCAACTAAATTTATTGATCAACTAAGAAAAACTGGGGATTCTATATTTGTGGTTCAAAATATTAATGATAAAACAACAGTAAATTACTTTTTCAAAACAAGTGTTATTAATGAAATTAAAAGAAATCTAATTGCACAACTGGAGCAAAAATTAATAAAAAATTATAAAATTCAAAATTCAATTATAAATTCTAATAAAATAAATTATTATCTTAAAGAAATAGGATATAAAGGAAATATAGCAAACCAAAAAGCTGCAAACTTCTTAAAAGATAGAAATACAAAAATATTAGAAAGAAGCCCAGAAATAGATGGTTTAAAGATAAATTACGAGATAGCTCGTTCAAAATACTGCATACTTTATGAACTTAACTTATGCAATGGAAAACAAAAAAAAGGTGCAACAAAAACATACACTCTAAAATCAAAAAATAAAAACTATAAAGTAAACTTTGATTGCAATAATTGTGAAATGATTATTTTTTTAATATGATTAAATGGATTTTGTTGTTATCAGATATTTAGGTGATAACCTATCAAGTCTTGATTAGGATTAATGATGATTTTACCTAATTTCACATTATGCTTCTTTGCAACTATATTTAAAATATCCTTAAAATTATAAGCTACAGAACCCAAACAATTTAATTCATATTTATTGTATTCGAAATATTGACTAATTTGCTCTTTAAAATACAAATCAAAGCATTTTTCTACAATATCATAGCAATATTCATTATTAATATTATCTTTTACAAATAAAGTAAACGATGCAAGAAATTTATTGGGATTTGTTTTATTATATACCGAATCAAGTATATCTTCTATTGATAGATTATATTTACATATAAAATCTTTTCTTAAGTCTATTGGTAAATTATTTTTAAGAAAATCAATTATTAGTGTTTTCCCTATATGAACTCCTCCTCCTTCATCACCAAAAAAATAGCCTAATGATTTAACATTTTCAACGATATCAACTCCATCATATTTGCAAGAATTAGAACCTGTTCCCAATATTCCTGCTATTCCTGCTTTACTACCACACAATGCCCTCGCAGCTCCAAGCAAGTCATGATATACTTCTATTTTCGCATTCTCAAATATTCGAGCTAGACCCTTAAAAACTATATTACATTTACTTTCTGAAGAACATCCTGCTCCATAAAAAAAAATTTCACTAACAACTTTCCTGTCTATATTTTGATTAATACTGTTAATATTATTATTGTAAATATAATCATCATTATGAAAATATGGATTTATACCCCCAGAACGAAAAGAGCTAATAAACCTATTATTTTCAATTATTGACCATTCTGTTTTGGTTGATCCACTATCTATAACTAAAATCATAAGTTTAATTTTTAATAATCAATTACATGTTTTTCTAAAGGAACTGCAGCTATGACTTCTTTAAATATCGTTTTTGCTTCATCTAACAATATTGAATAATCTTTAAAACGAGATGAAAAATGTCCTATCATTAATTTTTTTACATTAGCATTTTTTGCTATTAATGCAGCCTCTGCGGATGTTGAATGTAATTTATCTATAGCTGCTTGTTGAAATTCATTTGAAAAAGTTGCTTCATGATAAAGTAAAGATATATTTTGCAAATGGTCCACTATGTCTGGTTTGTAAATAGTATCAGATATGTATGCGAAAGAAGACGGTAGTTTAGAAATATGCGATATTGATGCATTTGGATACACAATCCCATTTCCATCCTTATAATCCATTCCATTTTTTATTCCATTTATTTGATCATAAGAAGGATTGTGTTCTAATAAAAAGTCTTTATTAACATTAAGAAGCGGTATTTTTTCTCTAAAAATAAAACCACATGTAGCAAGACTATGATTCAACGGAATTGAATAAACTTCAAAATACTTATCTTTAAAAATCAAGTTTACTTCATTATATGATAAAGCTATAAAATTTATTTTAAATGACAAATCTGTTTCATTGGGCTTTAATGTTAGATTTATTATATCTAATAAGTCTTTATGAGCATAAATATTTACGGTATTTTGCTTTTTTAATAAGTGCATTGATGACAACAATCCCATCAGACCAAAAAAATGATCTCCATGCAAATGGGTTATAAAAATATCATTAAGCTTGTAAAAACTAAACTTTAAGTTTATTAATTGAATTTGAGTACCCTCTCCACAATCAATCAAATAAAGCTTATCATTTTTTTCTATTATTTGTGCACTTTGAAATCTGTTAAATAATGGAAGAGCTGAACCAGAACCTAAAACAGTTAAATTAAATGACATTATTTTTTATTTAATTTTCACTATCTTCATTACTTAAATTGTGTATATCTCTTTCGATTGCATCCATTATCAAATAATCTTTTGCCTCATCAACATTAGTGTTAATAACTAAGTCTGAAAATTTAGCTATTAATTTTTCATGTAATTTAAAGTCGTTAACAACTACTGATAATGATATATTATCTTCTTGTGCTTGTATTATAAATTCTTCAAAAATATCAATATCAGTTATATCATTTGATAATAACGATAAATCTAATATTATACTTTCATTTGGTAACTTAGAGTAAATTCGTTCTAGTTTCCGGGGAATATCATCATTTTCTTCGATATTTTCTTGCGTCAATGAAATTATTGAAATATTATTTTCATCCGAAACAAGTATATAATCATCCATTTAAAAAAATATTTAGTTATTTAATCAAAAAAAAATCCCATAAATATAGGGATTTTTTTTTGATTAGGTATAAATTTATTTATTTTCTTCTTTCTCTCTCTCATCCATATCAGACTTCAAATTAGCTAAGGCTTCAATATCTCCAAATGTAGTTTTTTCTAAATTGTCCTTAATTTTCTTTGTAGCCTTTTTTGTTTCCTTTTCTTTTTTCTTATTTTCATCCTCTTCTTTATCTTTATCTTCAACTAATTTGTCTAAATAAATTCTAGAATGAGATATAACGATTTTCTTATTTTCTTTATTAAATTCTATAACTTTAAAATCTAATGTTTCATCTACATCTGCTGTAACATTATTTTCTTTTATTATATGTTTAATTGGAGAAAAACCTTCTACTCCGTAAGGAAGAGATATAATTGCTCCCTTATCATTTAATGTCATTATTGTTCCTTGGTGTATAGAATCAACTGTAAATACAGTTTCAAATACATCCCATGGATTTTCTTCTATTTGTTTATGACCTAAACTTAATCTTCTGTTTTCTTTATCTATACCTAAAACAACAACTTCAATTTCCTCATTAATATTTGTAAACTCAGCTGGATGTTTTATTTTCTTTGACCATGATAAGTCTGATATATGAATTAAACCATCTATTCCTTCTTCTAATTCAACAAAAACACCAAAGTTTGTAAAGTTTCTAACAACACCTACATGTTTTGTGTTTACTTGATATTTTTCTTCTACTATATTCCATGGATCTGGTCGTAATTGCTTGATACCAAATGACATTTTCCTATTTTCTCTATCAATAGTTAATACAATAGCTTCAACCTCATCTCCTATTTTCAAAAATTCTTGTGCACTTCTCAAATGTTGAGACCATGTCATTTCTGAAACGTGTATTAATCCTTCTACTCCTGGAGCTATTTCTATAAATGCACCATAATCTGCTATCACTACTACTTTTCCTTTAACAACTGAAGATGTATTTATTCCTTCGCTTAATGCATCCCATGGATGTGCTGATAATTGTTTTAATCCTAATGCAATTCGTTTCTTTTCATCATCAAAATCAAGAATAACTACATTTATTTTTTGATCTAATTGTACTATTTCTTCTGGATTATTAATACGTCCCCATGATAAGTCTGTAATGTGAATTAAACCATCAACTCCTCCTAAATCAACAAATACACCATAAGAAGTAATATTTTTAACAGTTCCTTCTAATATGTCGCCTTTTTTAAGATTTGCCATGATTGCTTTCTTTTGTAGTTCTAATTCTGCTTCTATTAATGCTTTATGAGAAACTACTACGTTTTTAAATTCATGGTTAATTTTTACAACTTTAAATTCCATTGTCTTACCAACAAAGAAATCGTAATCTCTTATTGGTTTAACATCTATTTGAGAACCTGGCAAAAATGCTTCAATTCCAAATACATCTACTATCATTCCTCCCTTTGTTCTGCATTTAATAAATCCTAATATAATTTCTTCATTTTCTAATGCACTATTTACTCTGTCCCAAGCTTTTAAAACACGTGCTTTTTTGTGAGATAAAACTAATTGTCCTTGAGAATCTTCGTTAGTTTCAATATAAACGTCTATTTTGTCTCCGATTTTTATTTCTTCTAAATAACGTAATTCTGATATAGGAATTGTTCCATCTGATTTATATCCTATGTTCACAATTACTTCTCTAGTAGTTTTTCCAACTATAACACCTTCAATAACCTCATGTTCTGCTATTGCTTTTAATGTTTGGTCATATAAAACTTCATACATCGCTCTTTGTTCAGCAGTGTATTCTTCATTTTCCCCAGATGTTTCCCAACTAAAATTCTCTAGTGAATAAGGGTTTTTAAATTCTTTGCGAACTTTTGTAGTCTCAACAGGTGTTTCTACATTTTCTAACGCAACAACTTCAACGTCGCTTGTGTTTACAATTTCTTCTTGATTTTCAACCATGATTTTTAATCCTGTCATTAGTTTTTTT
>MEOD01000065.1:15635-32605 GCA_001768555.1 Bacteroidetes bacterium GWF2_29_10 | reverse complement strand
CTCCATGAATAAGTTGTTCCCCCTGTAGCTTTTAATGTAATTTTAGTGCCCGAGCAAATTGTTTGGTCAGTACCCGCATTAGCTGTAATGTTCCCTATAGACACAATGGTAGTGTCTATGCCCAAACATGCTATATTTTTTACAGTAACAATGTAAGTAGTTTTTGTGGTAGGAGAAACATTAATTGTTGCAGTATATTTAGGAGGAGAAGTATTCCAAGTGTATGTTGTGCCTCCAGATGCAGTTAATGATGTTGGTGTTATACATATTGTTTTGTCACTTCCAGCATCAGCAGTAACTTCTTTATCAATAGTAATTGTAACACTATCAATTTGTTCATTGCAAGTCCCATTACCAGTTGATTTAAGGTATAGTTTTACACTTCCTGCTGTTTTATCGGCAGCAGAAAATGTGTAAATAGGGGTCATTGATACATCGTTAGAGAATGTTCCAGTTCCTCCAGACCATTTTCCTCCTGTAGCATTTTCTACTTTACCTTTTAATTGTATGTTTTTTTCGCTTCCACAAATTAATGTGTCTTTACCTGCATCTACAGTTATATAAATGAAGTTAATAATAAGGCTATCTTTTACATTATCAGACGCATACCACCAAGTGTTGATGGTAGTAGTATCTCCAAACATATCATAAGGAAATTTATGACAGCCATTTGTGTCTGTACATCCATTTAGCTCTAAAGTTCCATCTTTTAGATTGACGTCGTCCCAATAAAGTTTTGGGAATGGATTGGCTGTCATTGGTCTGACTAATTTTACTTTTATTCCTTTAGTATTTTTTTCAATATCTCCAAGCGGGAGGTGTGTTAATCCATTTATATATTTTACATCAATTCTTATTTTTGTTCCAGAAGGGACCTTGTTTCCAAAATAGTCTAATCCATCCCATTTTATGCAATTTACGCCTTGAGTAAAACTAACAATTTTCAATATATCTTTTGAATTTTGTTGGTAACCAAGAGTATCATTCAAATCAATCAAAACTTCCCCATCTCCACTTTTATTTACAGTAACATCTATGCAAAATTCTGTAGGAGGACATCCGTTAAGTTCGGTAGGAAGCGAAATAGTTCCTAATGATCCAGATGGGAAGGCATTTATATCGGGATTATTCAAAAATACTTTATACTGAGGATACATGTATTTAAATTCAGAATCATATCTTGATTTTCTATCATTTTCAAAATTACCAGTTTTGTCGCAACCAGTTTCATTTGCAGCAACAGTAAAAACAAGAGGTTTTATATCATTAAAGTCAACAGAAGTAACAATACTGTCATCCGAATATACAAATACTTTCCCATCAAATGAATTATTAAAAATAGTTGCAGTAGTTGTTCCACTCATTGATGCAGAAAACGACCAAGCTTTAGACCATAATCGACCTGGAATTGGTTTTAACTTAGTTGTAGCATCAGCTACAGTTATATCAAAGTTTAAAAATTCTCTTCTTAAAGAGTAAGGATAGTAACCCAAAACCCGAAACTCAATGTAATAATCTCCTTTTTGTGCTGCATCAAAATATACAGGTTCATATCCTGACGGGTTTATAACATTTGGACCTGCAACAGCTTCTGTATAACTATTTATAAATCCTCCTGGGTAAAACCCATATATATTTGTCCAAGAACTATAAACACTACCATCTGGAGATACAATTTGAAATTCTACATCTTGTAAATCATAAGATGTAGTAGCATCTTCATATACGGAAAAAACAGATGGGTCATAACCATTTGTAACAACTCCAAAGCCAAGAAAAACTCTTTCTCCTATTTCATTAATTCGAATATTTAATCTAAAATCTTTAGGTGCGTTTGAATAAGCAAACAAACTGGCATTTTTATCAATAATAATTTTTCCTTTGCTTGTAGATTTTTTCATAATTTCTTTAGTTCCTTCGGCAAATGAAAAATTAAATGCAATAAGGAATAGCAAAAGAAAGAGTGTGTTTTTATATAAAGAATTCATTGCTGATAATTTATCATAAATAATACCACAAACATAAACAAAAAATAGCAAACTAACAAATATTTTTATGAACTTGTTAAAACAGCAAATATCTTAAATTAATAATGAAGTTTACACGAAAACTTTGTAAAAGAATTTTTGGTTTGAATTAAAAATTGAAGAATAAAAAGCTTCAGTGAAATTAAAATTTTATTCTTATAATAAATTTATATATCCAATTAAGTTTATTAAAAGAACAGTGATAATGACAGCATAAAAAATTCTTTTAAATAAAGAAATGAAAAATTCTTTTGTTAAAAAATAGCTTATTTTCTTTTGTTTAAAATAGTAAGATGCAAATACAGTCATAAATATAACAATAAAAGCAAGTCTCTTTAAATCATTGCTTGCATTAATTTTATACAAATATAAAAAATCGAAATTTATTATGTATAAATACAAGGAAAATTCTAATATTGAAATAATAAATCCAATTATCATTTCAACTATTTTATTGTTTATTATTGCTTTCATATTTTACTTAAAGAAAAAATATTAATAGAGATAAGAAAACTCACAATTGATAAGGATATTATTAATTTTTTAATAATTGAAATAGCTAAATTTTTAATAAAATCACAACAAATATATAAGATAATTATTTAGGATGCAAGTATTTTTTTAATAATTTTGCTTAATAATTTATTATTATTGAGAATCAGCTACTTAGTGGTTTAAGTAGCTTTTTGGTACATTAAGGGTACTGTTAGGGTACAGTAAAGGTAAAGTAAAGGTACTCTAATAGGTTATACGAGATTGATTTTTAGTTAGTTGTGTAAACGGCTGATTTCCAGCACAAAAATTCTATTACTGTACATGAAAGGTACTATAAAGGTGTATCGTTCTAAAATAGGTTTACACATAAAAATAGAATTATAAAAAAAGACTGTAAACTTATTTCAGGATTACCTGAATCAAAAACAAAGCAAAAAACGCGACGTTTTTTTAGTGTTTCCGAGAAACACACAATTATTAATGATTATCTGACCTCAGGAGCTAGTAAAAAATCCATTTGGAATAAATACACTGGTTGTAATGATTATCATGGATCTATTAGTCAATGGATGCGCTCATTTGGTTATGGATATATTAACAAAAAAAGTAGTAAATTTGTATTAAATCATAACTATATGAAAAAACATTTAAACCTAGATTCAAATGTAGATTCATTTGAAGTTTTACATTTAACCCAAATTACGCATTAGAAAAATATAACATTAAATTTCTAATAGCTAATTTTAATTATTAAGTTTTCGTCAAAACAGTTTATTAAATAAGGGATAGGTGTGTAAATTTAATTATACGTATTTTTTTATATAAGGATAAAATATTAAAATTTATATTGCAGATTTGTAAAAAATATGTAGGTTTGAAAATCAATTTTTTGTTATTAAAAAATAAAATAGAAATGAAAAAGTACTTTATATTATTTGGGTTATTGATTATAACGTTTTTGGGATATTCAAACTCTATTAAAGATTTAATTAAAAGTGTTGGAGGACAAAAAGAAAATCCAAAAGATAATGTTTTAATAATATTTGACAGCACTAAAGTTGACGTAAAAGAATCAGGTCTTAGTTACAGTGACATACACGTACTATATAAGGTAATTAATAACAATGGGGCAAAAAAATTAAATGTGCTTAAGTTTGGTTATGATCCACTTTCAGCAAATGTGGAAATTAAAAGTGTTATAATTTATAGAAGCAATGGAATTGAAGAAAATATCAACATTAAAGATATAATGGATTATCCTGCACCAGCGAGAAGTATATATTGGGGTGCACGAGAAAAAATGATAAACATTGGGAGGTTAAACTTGGGCGATGCAATTGAAATAAAATTATCAAGGAAAGGTTTTACTTACGCATTATTGCAAGATGATGATGACAGATTTATTCCTCCTATGAGAGGCCATTTCTATGATATTGTTGATTTCTGGAATGAAGATAGAATATTAACAAAGTTTTACCAAGTAACTGTATCAAAGAATAAATTTTTGCAATATAAATTCTTTAATGGAGAAATTAATTCTTCATTACAATACATAGGAGAGAAGGCTATATATGCTTTTACGAAAAGTAATGTTGTTCCTTTTGTAACAGAAAACAGAATGGTTGGTGTATCAGATGTTGCTCCAAAATTATTATTAACAACAAGCCCAGACTGGGAGGCAAAATCGGTATGGTTTTATAAAGTAAATGAGGATTTTGGTAGTTTCAAAGCAAGTAAAGAAATAAAAGACAAGGTAAATGAAATATTAAAAGGTGCAAAAAATGAAATGGATTCTGTGGGAAAATTAACACACTGGGTTGCCGATGAAATAAGATATTCAGGTATTTCTATGGGTAAGGGAGAAGGATACACTTTGCATACAGGAGATATGACATTTACAGACAGATGCGGAGTGTGTAAAGATAAGGCAGGCATGCTTGTTACAATGTTACGTGCAGCAGGTTTTAAATCCTATGCAGCAATGACAATGGCAGGTTCTCGTATAGAAAACATACCTGCAGATTACTTTAACCATAGTGTAACTGTTGTAAAGCTAAAAAGTGGAAAATATGAGTTACTAGATCCAACATGGGTTCCTTTTGTTAGAGAACTATGGTCAAGTGCAGAACAACAACAAAATTACCTGATGGGTTTACCAGAGGGAGCTGACTTAGGCGAAACACCTATTTCTGCGCCTGAAAATCATTATGTAAAAATCAATGGGAATAGTGAAATTGCTGTTGATGGAACAATTATAGGAGAAATTACAATTACAGCAGAAGGTCAATCAGATGCAGCATTTCGCTCAATGTTTGTTAGGAACTTTAAAAATAAATGGAAAGATATCATAGAACAAGAAATGCTAAGATTACATCCAAATGCTCAAATAATAAATTATGATTTTGGGTATCCTTATAATTACAATGAACCAATCAAAATAACAATATCATATAAAATAGATAAATATTGTTTGTTAACTGATAATGAGATGTTGTTTACACCAATAAGTGCAAATATATTTAAAAACAATCAATCACAATTGCTATTTGACCTTAATTTAACTGAACGTAAATATGGTTTTAGAGATAGATGCACAAAGCTTATTGATATAAATGAAACAGTAAAACTGCCTATGTATAAAGATGTTTTACACAAGCCAGATAATGTTAGTAATGATGGAACTGGAGCGTCTGTTAATGGTGGATATATTATTAATGGCAATATTTTAAAGTTTAATCTGAAAGCGAAATATAAAAAACGTATGTATGAACCAGAGGATTGGAATTCTTTTAAAGAAGCCGTATTAGCTCAAAATAAATACGCTGAAGAAAAAATAATATTAAAGGTAAAATAAAATATTTTATGAATAAAGTTTATTTAAAATTGGATGTTTCTATTAAAAAAAATATTATGACTTTTATTAATAATTTCAAAAATAAATATTTATCAATATTTATAATCATTTTGGCAATATCGCTTAATGTTATAGCACAAGAAGAAGATGCTGATGCTGTATTTTTAAAACAAATTAGAGAGTATCAATTAAATGAAGATGGAAGTCTGGACTTTCATTACCAACATCAATTAAAATATCTTACTTATTATTCTTTTAATAGTAAATATGGGGAAACTTTTATCGTTTATAACCCGCAATATCAAAAACTAAAAATTAATAACTCAATGACAACTATGGCTAATGGAAAAAAAGTTATAGCTCCTCAAAATTCTTTTAATGAAGTTTTGCCAAGATTTGCAAGCGAAGTTCCAGCTTATAATAACTTAAGGGAAATGGTAGTGACACATACTGGATTGGAAAGAAATTGTATAGTTGATTTAGACTACACATTAAAAACTGATAAAGATTTTTTCCCTGCTTTAATGGGTAGCGATGTATTATCAGAAAGTAGCCCTATAAAAGAATTAATATATATAATAAAAATTCCTAAAGGAAAAACTTTTAATTATGCTACTTTAAACATAAATGTTAAACCAGAAATAACTCAAACCGATAAACAAACTACATATAAATGGGTTTTTAAAAATATATCACCTCACATTTATGAAGTATATCAACAAAATCAACAAGAGTACTTACCAAGACTATTATATAATACAGCAAAAGATTACAGAGAATTATTTAATACCTTTATCACTCAAGAAGCTTTTAATGCTGAAATTAATCAAGATATAAAATCATTGGTTGATAGTTTAATTAAGAATGAAACAAATGAATTAAAACAAGCATTAAAATTACAGAATTATGTAGTAAATGAAATACGATACTATCATGTTCCTTTATATTGCTCTGGGTTTAAATTAAGGAATATTGAAGAAGTTTATAAGAGCAATGGTGGAAATGAATTGGAAAAAGCAATATTATTAAATGCCATGTTAAATTATTCAGGCATAAACTCAGAAATAGTAGCAGTGTTTGCCTCTGAATTTATTCAAACAGAGGCAGTAAATTTGATGAATGGAGGGCTACATTTAATTAAAATAAATCCTAAAGACAGAAGCACAACAATGTTTTTATCAAGTGTTCAACTTCATAATCAAAATTACAAATACCAAATATCAGGGAAAACAATAATTCCTTTAAAAAAAGATAATGTTAGTGTAGCAATAGGAAGAGAAAATTCTCTTTCAAATATTTCTTCTTTAAAAGGAACTTTGAATATAACTAAAGATAATAAATTAAAAGGAAATATAAAAATAGATATTACTAAAGGATTAAACCCATATTTAGCAATATTAAAAGACTCTACTGAATTAGGTAAACTTCTAAACTGTTATTTAGATGATATCGAAATAAAAAATATTAAAGTAGCAACTAAAGAATCAGAAAAAACAAGTGTAGAATATATTATTACAGACAAAACATTAAAAGCATATAAAAGTGGGAACTTCTCTATTTTTGAATTACCTCAAATAAAAAATGGAGCTGATAGTTATGGTATAAAAATATTATCTTCTAATCGGATTAGCCCAATTGAATTACCTCTAGGGTTTAAAGAAGAATATGACTGGGAACTAACTCTATCTGAAGGAAGAACTTTTGTTAATCAAAACATTAATATTGAAGAAGAAGGAAAAGCAGGTAGCGTTTTTATTGAAATAAAGCAAAACGGTGATAAAATTAAAGTAAAAAGACAAATAAAATTGTCACAAGACATAATTAAACCTGAATTTTATAATGATTTCAAGAAAATAATGGATATTTGGAATAACTCAAATTACAGACAATTAATCATAAAAGGAGAATAAAAACATGTTACAGATTGCATATATCAGGCAAAATAAAGACAAAGCAATTGAACGTTTAAAAATAAAGAACTTCAATGCAAGTGAGTTAATTGAATCAATAATACAAAAAGACGAACAAAAAAGAAAAATAAAATCAGATCTAGACTCTGTATTATCCTCTCAAAATAATATCGCGAAAGAAATAGGATTGCTTTATAAAGGAGGGAAAAAAGAAGCAGCAGAGCAAAAAAAGGAAGAAACAAAACTTCTCAAGCAAAAAGAAAAAGAATTGAGTGATCTTTTTGATAATCTTGAAGAAGAAATTAATAGCCTTATAGTACAACTTCCAAATACTCCTCACGAATTAGTCAAGCCTGGCAAAACATCAGAAGATAACGAAATTGTTATTGAAGAAAAAATAGAATCTTTAGGTAATGAATTTCGTCCTCATTGGGAAATTTGTGAAAGATTAAAAATAATAGATTTTGAACTAGGTAATAAAATTACAGGTGCAGGCTTTCCTGTTTATAGAAATCATGGAGCTAAACTACAAAGAGCTTTAATAAATTTTTTCTTAGATGAAGCAACTAATGAAGGTTTTGAAGAACAACAAGTTCCTTTATTTGTTAATGAAGATAGTGCGTATGCAACAGGGCAACTTCCAGATAAAGAAGGCCAGATGTATCATATTGGTGTTGATAATTTTTACTTAATACCAACAGCAGAAGTTCCTATAACTAATATTTTTAGAGATGTTATTATTGAAAAAGACAAACTACCTATAAAATACGTTGGATACACACCTTGTTTTCGCAGGGAGGCAGGTTCGTATGGTAAAGATGTTAGAGGATTAAATCGTTTACATCAATTTGATAAAGTAGAAATTGTTCAAATAGATACTCCTGAGAATTCATATCAAAGATTGGAAGAAATGAGAAATTATGTCTGCAAACTATTATCTAAACTTGGTTTACACTACAGAGTATTAAGATTATGTGGTGGAGATATTAGTTTTACATCAGCAATGACTTATGATATGGAAGTGTATTCAAAAGGTCAAGACAGATGGCTTGAGGTTAGTTCTGTTTCAAACTTTGAAACGTTTCAAAGTAATCGTCTAAAATTGCGATATAGAGATGAAGAGCGAAAAACTCAATTACTACATACTCTTAATGGAAGTGCTTTAGCATTGCCAAGAATAGTTGCTTCTATTTTAGAAAATAATAATACGAAAGATGGCGTTATTATTCCTAAATGCTTAACTAAATATACAGGTTTTGAAATTATTAAATATTAAAATATTATTGATTATGAAAATATTAAAATATTTACTTTTATTTACTATTGTGATTGTTTTTACAAATTGTAATAATAAATATTCAAAGGAAATTGCAGAAATAGATAAACTAATAACATTGACAGAAGAATTAAAAGTAAAATCAGATAACGTTGATTTTAATAAAATTAATGAACAATATAGTAAATATAAAAAGCACTTGGACTTAATTAAAGATTATGTAAATAGTGACGATAGCGTTATGAATAAGTCTGTTTTAGAATATGCGCTAATACGTCGTCCTCTTAAAAATTTAGTGAAAGACGAACAAAGATTTAAAGATGAATTGGAACATACCTTAGAGCAGCTAAAAACATTGAAAGCAGATATTAAGTCTGGGAAGCTTGATTCTATTAAAATTGTAGAGTATATGGATACAGAAAAAAGAGCAACTTTACGTTTTGTTAGTGATTACAGTATAATCATTGATGAAGCTATTGTTCACAGTGTTATGTTTGATAGTCTATATCCCCAAATGGATGCAAAATTAAAAGATCTAATTGAAAATTAGATTTACAAAATTATATTTTAACACTACTAACTGACTAAAATTTTAAAGAAAAAAGTTAGTCGGTCAGTTTATTTTCAAACAAATAATTAATATTCTCCCAATAAAAAATTTGATGTCTTGGTTCGTAAAAAATAAGCAAAGTAATTTTATAAAATCTTTTTGACCTATTTAATCTTAACAGCAAACAGTATAGTCTTTGACAAAGCTTACAACCATTACTTGTTGTTTTCCAAATGGACATTCGAATAAATGAATTTTGTTTGTTAGCTTAAGAATAATTATGTATATGAGATGCAAGAAGTATTAATTGAAAGTACTATACTCAAAGTCAAAACACAAAAAGCATTTTAAATTGTAGTTGCATTAATAAGAATAAATTTAATAAGTCATTTAAATTTATATTGAATGATAAAAAATTGCAGAAGAATTTATATAAAAAAATTTTAACATAGAAATAAAAGTCCAATAATACAACATTCGTTGTTATAAAAATGTAGGGGTATGTTTTGAAAAACTAAAAAATGGAAATGTAATGATTAGTTTTTCATAACATTACAAAATATTCTGAGAAAATTTATAGTTTAGGCGGTTGATAGTGAAATAATTTATACATTTGCCAAACTAAAAAAAATGAAACTACAGAATTATCATGAAAAATAAAAATAATTTCTGCATAATTATGGCTGGGGGAATCGGTGCTAGATTTTGGCCAATGAGTAAGACATCACATCCTAAACAATTTATTGATATTTTGGGAACAGGGGAAACTTTAATTCAACAGACTTTCAATCGTTTTAAAAGAATTATCGAGCCTGAAAATATTTTTATTGTTACAAATATTTATTACAAAAACATGGTGATGAGCCAGTTGCCTGAGCTAAGTGAGTCTAATATTTTGTGTGAACCTAATCGTAGAAATACGGCTCCATGCATAGCTTATGCTAGTTATAAAATACAACAAATTAATCCTAACGCTAATGTTGTTGTTTCTCCTTCGGACCATATAATATTAAAAGAAGACAAGTTTCTAAATACAATTGCATCTGCATTAGATGCAACAAAAAAGAACAATTGGCTTGTTACATTAGGGATTACCCCTTCTCGTCCTGACACTGGCTATGGATATATTCAATTTACTGATGAAATTAATTATTCAAAAAATCCAGATATAAAAAAGGTAAAAACATTTACGGAGAAACCTAGTTTAGAGATTGCTAAATCATTTATGGAAAGTGGCGATTTTTTGTGGAATGCTGGTATTTTTATATGGAATGTTAAAAGTATAATATCTGCTATGGATGATTTTCTTCCTGAGATAAGTATTGCATTTAAAGATGGTATGAATAAATATAACACGACAGAAGAATCTGAATATGTAAAATGGGCTTACTCTGTATGTAAAAACATCTCTATAGATTATGGTGTAATGGAAAAAGCAGCAAATGTTTATGTTTTAAAATCTGAATTTGGATGGTCTGATTTGGGAACTTGGCGTTCGTTGTTTGAGTATTCAAATAAAAATGAGGTTTTTAACTCTGTTAAGGGAAAAAATGTTTTAACATACGATACAAAAAATTGCATCATAAATGTTCCTGATGATAAACTTGTTGTTATTGATGGTTTAGAAAATTACATAGTAGCTGAATCTGACAATGTTTTACTAATATGTAGTATGAGTGAAGAGCAAAAGATAAAACAGTTTGTTAATGATGTTAAGGTGTTAAAAGGCGACCAATACGTATAGCATAATTAGTTATTAATTCTTCTAAACTCAGCACAAATAATTCCTGTAGCTATAGCAACATTTAATGATTCTGCATGACTTGTATTGCTATTATACAAAGGGATATTGATTTTATTTGCTATATATGGCTTCAAAACCTCTGATATTCCACGAGATTCGTTTCCCATTATAATTATGGAATTTTCTTTTAATTCTGTTTTATAGATATTTTCACCTTCTATAAAAGAACCATATAAATTAAAAAAAGAGTTATTCTGTTTTATGAAATTCATTAAGTCAGTATAATAGACATTTATTCTTGCAAATGAGCCCATTGTTGCCTGTATTACTTTAGGATTATAAAAATCTACAGTATCTTTTGAGCATATAATATTTTCTATACCAAACCAATCAGCAATTCTAATAATAGTTCCTAAATTACCAGGGTCGTTAATATCATCAAGCATTAGTGTAATTTTATCTACTAGCAATTTTAGATCTATTTGTTTTGATTGTTGATTAACTAATGCTAATACTTTGTTAGGGCTGTTCAAATTGCTTATTTTAGTAAGCGTTTGGCTATTTACATCAAACACAATAAGGTTTCTATCGTTGATAAGCTTTTCGTTTTGTAATATCCATTCAGGTAAAGCATACAACTCTTGAATGTTATAGTTATTGTTGTCTATTAGTTCTTTCACTATTTTCTCTCCTTCAACAACAAATAAACCAAATTCTTTCCTAGACTTTTTATTATCTAATGACCTTATTAATTTAATCTTTGAGTGCGATATCATTTAGTTATATTCAGGAGTTCTTCCATTTGCGTTATATGCAATGACTTTTTGCCATTTCTTAAATCTCCTGCTATTTTTGTATGATACTTATGTATTTTTAAAAAGTTTAGTTGTTGCACATACCATTCTTTTAAAGATAGCTTTCTATCTAAAACATCAGCCCATTCCATTTTTAGAGAGTGAGCTATCATGTAGAAATCATCTCTTCCAAAATAATCCAAATCAGCATCACAAAGAATCTCTGAGCAGAAGCTAAGTGGTTCTTGAGGAATTTCTGTAGCCATTATTGCTTTACATATAATATCTATGTTTTCCTCAATATATCCATATTTGGGAAGAGTTTCTCTTGCTAATTTTATTGATTCATGCTCATGCCCCTTGTATGCATATAAAAAACCAGTATCATGAAACAATGCAGCTGTTTTTACAACAATTGTATCATGATCCGAAAATTTTCCAATATTACAATATAGTTCAACTGTTTCCATTACATTTAAGGTATGCCAAAGGCAATGATAATGCAACTTTTTATTTAAATCTTTTTGTAATAAACCTATTACATATTCTTTTACTTTTTCAAATTTCATAAACTGCAAATATTAGCATAATAATTTATAAGAAATCTTCAACAAAATACATTCGCATAGGGCCTTTGCCTTTTATTTCTGTAATAGGTCGTTCTTCAAAAACGAATCTATCTTTAACTAACTTATATGTGTCCTCTGAAATATTAACTCTCATTGGTTCTGAATTACTCTCCATTCTTGCGGCCGTATTTATTGAATCTCCAAACACATCATACAAATATTTTTTAACACCTACAATTCCTCCAACAACCTTTCCTGAGTTAACACCTATTCTTATTCTAAAAACTATCTCGGCCTTTTCATTTCTTTCTAGCATATAATTTCTAATTTCCAACGCCGATTTAACCATATTATAAGCATGATCTTCATGTTTTTCTGGCATACCACAAACTGCTAAATAAGCATCACCTATAGTCTTTATTCTTTCACAACTATTTCGCATCATAATATCATCAAATTCCGTAAACATTTCACTCAGCGCATTTATCAGCTTCTTTGGTTCTAATGTTGACGATATTGTTGTAAACCCAACAATATCAGAAAAATAAACAGATACATTCTCGAAACTTTCTGGTTCTGTTTTCCCATATAACTTTAAGTCACTAACACATTTTGCTGGTAACGTATTTAGTAATAGTTTTTCAGTTTTAGCTTTTTCCAAAGAAATTATCTGGTTATCTCGCTTCTTTCTCTTATAACTATTAAAAATCAATATTGCAATCAACAATACAAATACAAACCCTACTATAAATGAATTTCTTATAATAGCTTGTTCAGTAATTTTTAAATCCTTAATTTTATTCTCTTGGCTTAATATCTGTATTTCTTTTTCTTTCTTCTCTGTTTCATACTTAGTCTGCATTTCAGTTATCATCTTTGATGTTTCTTCGTTTAGCAAACTATCTTTTATTTGACTATAAGAATATTGATTTTCATAAGCCAACTTGTAATTACCTATATTTTCATATAAATTGGCCAAACTTATATAAATATCTTTAAGTGTAGAACTCCGAGTTTGCTTTGCGATAGCTAAACTTTTTGAATAATATTCAATTGCTAATGGGAATTCTTTCTTCTTGTAATATAATACAGCAATATTAAACATGGAATTTGTTATACCATCTCTGTCTCCAATAAGTTCTTGTTTTTTATAAGCTAACATATAATTATTTAGAGCTTTATCATAGTCTTTTAGATAAGCATAAACATTTGCAATATTGCTTAAAGTTATAGCTGTGTATCTTACATCATTAATTTCTTGTCTTATTTTCAATGACTTATTAAGATAATCTAATGCTTTTAATAGAATAACTTTTGCTTCTGCGTCTGCTTCCTTTCTTATTCTAATAGAATCTTCTTTGCTCTTTTTTCCTAATTCAAGTAAATCTTTATCCCTATCTGGCCTATTGTTTATTGCTATTGCATTGTTTATATAAATATCTCCAATATTATAATAAGAAAAAGCTATGGAATTTTTATCATTAATAGTTTCCGCTATATTTAAAGCTCTATGATAATAAGTCAAAGCATTATCTAGATAATTAGGTAAGTTGGTTTGCTTTTGATACAATAATCCAATATTGTTGAGTGATTTTACAAGCGTCGATTTATCATCCAACTCTTCAAGAATCTTTATTGCCTGAATATAATACTTTAAGGACTTACCATAATCTCCAATTTCCTTATAAGCAAGCCCCATATTATTTAGTGATTTTGCTTCTCCATTTTTATCTCTTATTTCTTTGTAATACTTGTTACAATTAATAAAATACTCTAAAGCCTTTTTGTAATCGGACCTTCTGTAATAAACAACGCCTATGTTTTTATAAGATTCAGCTATACCTTTTTTATAATTAATCCTTTGCGATATAATATTACTCCTTTCTCCATATTCAATAGCCTTATCTGGCTGGACACTACCATAAGACCAACACAAATCATTTAATATATTTACTTTATTTGTATCATCCTCTTTATATTTTTTTAATACATTTTCAAGGCTATCTATTTTGAACTTTTGTGAATAACTAATATTGATATTAAACAATAATATTACTAAGAATAATGCTAATTTTAATAGAACAAAGCTCGCTTTTTTCATTTTTTTATAATTATTACATTTTTTTCAAACATACATTATTTTTTTCAATTAAATAAATAATTATAATTGTTTATTTTTTATAAAACCTGATTTTGTAGCACAAAAGTATAAAATATTAATGACAAAATTATTTTTTCCTATAATAAAATTTTTTTTAGCAATTTTAAATTACCAATTATACTTATAATTGCCTTATGTTTTTTAGATGTGTAATTTAGGTTCATGTTATACGTTTTTGTTTTTAATACAAACATATTAGAGTTTTAGGGAGGATAGCTAGTCTTATCTAATTTTATCTTTAGTTGGTTAGTAGTTATATTAATTTTTTATTAATTATTTTTAACCTTGTGTTTTTATTGCATATTAATTACTTTAACATATTTTATATTATGTTTACGTGTATTTTTATATTGAAATTTATAATCAAAAGAAATAAAATGTATGTTTGCAATAAATAAAAATGAAGAGTAATGATTTAAAAATGGAAGCTTTAGTTGTAAAATCTACAGGTAATGAATACATATTAAGAACTAATGATGGTAAAATTATTATTGCATCCTTAAAAGGTAATTTTAGAATAAAAGACCTTAAATCAACGAATCCAATTGCTGTAGGCGATAGAGTAAAATATGAAAGCATTAATAATGATTTCTGGATTACTAATATTATGGAAAGAAAAAATTACATTATTAGAAAATCAAAAAATCTTTCTAAAAAAATACATATAATAGCTTCCAATATAGATTTACTAATGATTATAGTATCAATGAAAATGCCAAAAACACCTCTGGGATTTATTGATCGCTTTCTACTTACCGCAGAAGCTTATGGAGTGCCTGCAATGATTGTTTTTAATAAATATGATATTTATAAAGAAAAAGAAATTTTAGAAATGCAAGAATTATTTGAATTATATAATTCTATGGGATATAAATGCATATATGCATCAGCTACAGAAAATATAAATACTAATTTAATAATAGATGAGCTAAAAGATAAGACTAATCTTATCGCTGGAGCATCAGGAGTAGGTAAATCATCATTAATTAACGTTATACAACCTCACTTGAACTTAAAAACAGCAAATATATCTAATTTTAATGAGAAAGGTAAGCACACTACAAGTTTTGCAGAAATGTATCCACTGACTTTCGGAGGGAATATTATAGATACTCCTGGAATAAGAAGCTTTGGTATATTAAACTTTAAGCTTCCCGAAATAGCACATTTTTTCCCAGATATGAAAAAATATATTAACAATTGCAAATATTCAAATTGCATTCATATGTATGAGCCTAACTGTGCTATAATAGAGGCTTTGGATAAGGGAGAAATAAAAGCATCAAGGTATGCAAGTTATTTATCAATTATTCAAGAGTTTGAAGAAGCAGGGATAGATTATAAATATGATTAAGAAAATCCTAATATTTTTAACATTTTGCTCTATTTTTTAATCTTATTTTACTTTTTTGAATTCATATGCTCCTGCATCTGGAGCATTATCAGCCAATCTTGAAACACCTAATATATCATTTGAGATGTTTTTTGCTATATCAATATTACCGAAATTAACAGCAGGAGAGGATTCCTTTAATTTATAATCATTATTATCGCTATTAACAAAAAGAGGATCTTGATTTAAAATGCAATTAAATATATTAGCATCTTGGATATTATACTTCATTAAACAATATTCAAGCTTATAATTTAATACACTGGAAGGGTCATACACTTTATCTATTAAAAATTCATTTTCAAAATTTCCATAAACAATGCAATTTCCAAAATAAGCCTTATTTATATTTCTAATCTGAGTGGTTCCAGTTATATCCTTATAATAATTTTTTAGAAATATAGATGGAGATTGTCTCGTTGACTTAATCCAATAATTTGCAAAAGTACAATGTTTAAAATCATATTCGCCCCCAATAGTTAATGATAGCAAAGTTTCTCCACAATTTGAAATAACACAGTTATACCCTTCTATTTTAGCTCCCTGAGCAAATATTCCACTAACAGACATATTGCTTATTATTGTGTTATTTATTCGTAATGTGGGATTATAATTTCCAACAGTATCAGCATGAATACCTACTGTACCATTTTTTATTATAGCATAACTTATAGTATTATTTATACTTCCTTTTGAAAGCCATATTCTATCCCATTGCCCTGGCTCATTTTTATAATACTCTTCTTGTCTAAATCCTTGTATCAAAACAGGAGAATCTTTAATTCCCTTAATCTTAAGCGATCCTCCATTATACACAATTAGAGAAGCTCCATTATACATGTATATTTTTACTCCAGACTCAATCCTTAAAGTAGCTAAAGAATCTATAAAAAGATATCCCATAATAACATGAGGTTTATCGGATGTCCAAACTTCATTTTTACTTATAATAGAGTAATATGGAGTAGTATCTGATGGGTATTTTGGGGTATGAAAATAAGCATCTTGTCCATAAGCTTTTAATATAACTTTTTCTGTTGTATTAAGAAAAGAAAACAATAATGAATCTTTGATTAACAATGGATTATTTTGATTTGTTGGGTCTATTGTTAAATTTAAAAACACATACATACTATCACCAGGGTAAATTTCTATATTAGAAAACTCATATCCACTTGCTCCATTTACATTAATTCG
>MEOD01000065.1:0-15589 GCA_001768555.1 Bacteroidetes bacterium GWF2_29_10 | reverse complement strand
ATTTTTTGTTATAGTTCCTACTGTAGTAAAAACTGTGTCAAAAGATATTTCTGATACAGAATAACTTAATCCACTATTATAATCTGTATCATATTTATCTTTCTTACAAGAAAAAAAAGTGAGTAATAAAATGAAAAAAATAAATTTATACATTTAAAGTTATTTATAAAACATCAACTAAAACGCATTTCCAATTAAATTATTGAAAATAATTTCACAAAAATAATAATTTTATTGTAATCGTTATTAGCAAATTTATGTGTTTGAATAAAATATCATTAAGCCTTAGTGTTATAAAAATTTATTTATTTCAAAAAAAATGTATATTTTTGAAAATCTTATTTTTTATAAACATAATTAAAAACAGAGTAAAACCATGAATAAAATGTCTTTTCATATTAGAATCAGCAAATATACCCTTTTGCTTTTATTTGTTAACTTATCACTATTTGTTTTTTCTCAAACAGATTATAAAAATCAGGTCTCAAAAATTGAAAAAATTAATTATACGTTCAAGCCTGAATTGCCTAAAACATCAGCACAAGATATATTTAAAATCCCAATGATTAATAAAATTAACAAAAAAAATTATAAATCTAATGGAGCAACTAAAATTAAAATTGCAAGTTCTGTTAACATATATACGTCAATATTAGAAAATTCTTCATGTCTTTCTTATTCTCCTAAATTTAATGTTATAAGCTATACATACAGAGCTGGTGGCGAACTAGGAGGGACAGGAAATGATGTGAAAATACAAAATTCAATTAACAATGGTGCTAATTGGACTAATTTCGATATTATCGTAAATGGAGAAAATAATGTTGATGTCAAAAATTGCAGATACCCATCTGGAGTTCTATTTAACCCTGCCGGAAATGAGCAATACTCTCAAGCATTAATGGTTGTAACAGGTTCAAATACCATTGGGACTGGAACCTTGGCTTCAGAAACAACTGAATGGGAAGAAAATTATTACGCCTCAGTGAAAATTGACGGAAGCAATAAAAGTGTTGTTTATAAAAAAATATCTTTAGATAGCATGCAATTATTTCCTAGAGTTGGATTAGTTGCAACTGAAACAGCTGTATACGTATTAGGAATGGATACTCTGCAAAACAGAATTATACTTAATAAAGGTATTTATGAAAATAATATAATTAATTGGACCCCATACCCTATAAATTTAAACGGAAAATATGAAATATATGATTATAATATGGCGTGGGCTAATGATGGTATTAATGGATATATAGTTTTTACAGGTAAACATCTTAATGATACAATAATAAATGATAGCATAATTGAAAATAATTTCTATTCACCTCAACCAATAGTTTTAAAAACAATTAATGGAGGAAGTTCTTGGAGTATTATAAAATATAATTTTTCAAACTTAACAGAACTTTACAGCAAATTAAGATATACTAGTGATAATGTAACAAAACGTCCATTTTTTAATGAAGGAGCCAAATTAGTTGTTGACACAAACAATAATTTGCATATTTTTGCTATAGTAGCATCTGCATCGTCATCCCACCCTGATTCTTTAAACTATTATTGGATCACTAATCAAATGTTATATAAATTTAAATTTGACGGTTTAAATTTTGATGCAATATTTATTGATAGCGTAATTGCTAATAACGTGAAAGAAACTGATAATGCATTTACATCAAATGTTGGAGGAACAACAGAATCTGTAGGATGGGATCATAGATTAAACGCAGTTAGAGATAAAAATGGATCTAAAATATTTTGCGTTTGGACTGATACTGAATGGGAATTATACGATGCTTCTATATACTCTGTTCATATTAACGTTCACCCAGACATTAAGGCCATGGGTATTGATGTTAATACAGGGCTTGTGACAACAATTAAAAATTTTACAAAAAATACAGATTATGAATATAATAACTTCTTTTTATACACATCGAATATTGCAATAAAATCTGGTTCATTATATACAATTCCTGCAACAACAGTTGATATATCAAACAGTATGGGACCTGTTAATGTTCAAAACCATTATTATTTTAATGGAATTGTTTTTGACGAAACTCATTTTGCTCCATTAGGGGTTGAAAAGATGGAAAACAATCTTAAATATACAATATATCCAAACCCTACAAAAGATAAAGTATTTATTCAAATTAATACAGATGAAGAATTTGAAATAATATTACATAATGTTCTTGGGAAAGAAGTTTATCGAAATAAATATGCAAATGACGAAAAAGAAATAGAATTATCATTAAATAATCTTAAATCTGGCGTGTATTTTTGTAACATAAAAAATACTAAAACAAACTATTCAGTCAAAATAATAAAAGAATAGATATGTAATTTTATTGTAGAGATGTGTAACTTCTGCATCTCTACAATAAAAAAATTAGAGTTAAATCATTCAATTAAAAAAAATAACAATAAAGCGATTAAAACAAGGCTTTTATACGAAATTAAGAAAATATATAAACCCGTATTAAAAAAAACTTATATTTTTGCAAGAAATAAGCGGATTAAATGGAGGAATTAAATTATCTAGATTTTTTTAATAATAATAAAGCGAAGGTAGCTTTTGCTACAAAACAAAATGCTAAAATATTAATAGCAGAAGATGATGATATAACTGCAAAATTAATAGAGAAAGTATTAAGTGGCACATATCCTAATATAGAAAGAGTTTCGAACGGATTAGATGTAATAAAAAAATTAAATGATGTTAAATATGATTTAATTTTACTTGACATTCAAATCCCTATAATTAATGGATATGAGGTTTGCAGTAAATTAAAAAGCAGCAATAAAACATCCGATATTCCTATAATATTTATTACTGGCAAAAATGACATAGCAGATATTCAAAAAGCGTTTGAGGCTGGAGGTAATGATTACCTTACAAAACCTGTAAGAGCTTTGGAATTATTAGAAAGAATAAAGTTACAGCTTAAAGTTAAAGGATATATTGACATCATAAAAAATCAAAATATAGAGCTAATAGAGAAAGAGAGAAAATATAGATTAATAAATGAAAATATTGTAGATGTTATTTGGGTTACAGATCTAAATTTAAAACACATATATATAAGCCCATCTATTAAAAAATTTCAAGGATATGATGTTGATGAATTTTTAAATATAGATATAAAAGAATCACTTACTCCTGAATCTTTAGAAATAGCAAGCAAAACAATAAAAGAGTACCTAGCAAAACATAAACAAGGCGAAACAGATAGAAATATTTTAACTTGCACTTTAGAACTTCAATATTACAGAAAAGATGGAACTATAGTTTGGGGAGAATTAACAGCAAGTCCATTTTATGATTTAAATCATAATATTATAGGAATACAAGGCGTCACAAGAAATATTGATGACAGAAAAAATGTACAATTAATATTAAAAGAAAATGAAGCTAAATTTAAAGCTATCTTTGAATATAACCTTGATTGTCTTTTTATTCTTGATAAAAACTTAAAGATTATAAGAGCAAATCAAGTATCAAAAAAAATATTTAATTGTGAATCAGTTGACATGTTTATCGGACTTAGCATGTATGACATTTCCACCGAATATCAAAACGATGGAGTAGCTACGGTCATAAAAATGGAAAAATTAAAAATAGAAATACTAGAAAAAAATAATCATTGTTTTGAATGGTTGTTAAAAAAGTTTGATGGAGAAATATTTTGGGGAGAAGTGCAAGTAAATGTAATGTATAATGGAAACAGTCCGCTAATTCTTGTTACAATAAGAGATATTAGTGAAAGAAAGAAACTTGAAAAAATTAGAAACGATTTAACTCATGCCAAAGAGAAAAAAATAACTGAAGAACTAGAAATGCGAAACAATGAATTAACGATGCATGCAATGCAAATTTTTCAAAAAAACGAATTAAATTCAAAGCTACTTAATAATTTGGAAAATATCAAATTAAAACTACCAGAAGAATCACCAGCAATAAGAGAGATAAACAACGTTATAAATGACATAAAAATAACAGATAGAGACAGCGTTTGGAATGAGTTTAAAATCCGTTTTGAACAAATACACAAAGAGTTTTATACTAATTTGTATAAACAATACCCTAATCTTACAAATAATGAAGTAAGACTTTCATCTTTTCTTAAATTATCAATGTCAACAAAAGATATATCAACTATTACTCACCAAAGTATGCACGCTTTAAAAATAGCAAGATCTAGACTTAGAAAAAAATTAGGAATTAAGCCTAATCAAAGTCTTACTGGATTTTTAACAAAATTCTAAATATTGTTTGCTTATTTTTTAACTAGAAATAAGTCATTAATTACTTTTAAATATTCCGTTCTCTTACCACCTTCTGTTATATCTTTCATTCGAGATATTATTTCTTTGCGTATTCTTTTGGCTAATATATCCCCAAACTCATTTATCTTTTCGTAATTTTCTTCACTAATTTTATTTCTTAACTTTTTAATTTCTTTGTGATGTATATACTTTAATGCTATGTTTATGTTTTTTATTGCAGGATTCAAATTTTGAACACTCATCCATTCACAAAACTTTACAACTTCTTCTCTTATTATATTTTTACTTAATTCTATCTTTTCTTTCTTCCTTTCGTTAGTTTGAATAATAACTTCTTTTAAATCATCAATATTGTAAAGATTTATATTTGTAATTTTAATAATATTCTCATTAATATTGCGAGGCACCGATAAGTCAAAAAATATTTTAGAATTTAAAGTTTCCTTAATATCCTCTTTACTTATTATATTATTTTTTGATGCTGTTGAAGTTATAATTATGTCTGCTTTAGAAATAAAATTTTCATATTCATCATAAGGTATGGTATTTCCGTTATATTTATTGGCAAGCTCAATAGCTTTAGAGTTTGTACGATTTGAAATATAAATATTTTTTAATCCTTTTTTCACAAAGTGTTTTATTACAATTTCTCCAGTTTCTCCTGCTCCTATCAATAATAGGGTTTTGTCATCTAAATTTTTTAACAAATTATAACACTTCTCCACAACAACATACCCTAAGGACATTGCCCCAAAATTAATATTACTATTACTTCTAACTATTTTACTAACTTCAAGAGCCTTTATAAAAAGCCTTTCTAAAATTTTTCCTGAAAATTTTGCTTGCTTGCTAATGTTAAAAGCTTGTTTCACTTGAGATACTATTTGATATTCTCCTATGAGCATAGAATCAATACCTGAAACAACATTAAAAAGATGTTCTATGGCTTTTTCATCTGTATATTCGTAAAAGTTTTTCTTTTTTGAGTCTTCAATGTTTTTGTATTTTAATAAACTTTTAAACACTATACTAATTCCTCCTGCAATACAACACTCTTCAATATTAAAATATATCTCGGTCCTATTGCAAGTAGAAAGAACAACTGATTCTGTAATATATTTGCTTTTCTTTAATTCTTTAAAAAAATCATTTATTTCCGATTCATTAAAAGATAATCTTTCTCTTAAAGAAACTAAAGCTGTTTGGTGATTAAGTCCAATTATCCCTAACATAATGTTTTATAATAAAATTATAATTAAGCATTAGGATGCTCAATTATACAAAAATAATAATTTTATTCAATATTTTATTGATTGAGAATAAAATTTATCACCTTAATGCTAGCATATTGTTGCATAACAAAGATAAATGATTATTTTACAAACAATTACAAATTTGATTAACTTTTAGTATAAATACAACAAAAAATATCACTATTTGCAAAAAAAAATAGATTAAAGTTTGCTTTTTAATCTTTAATTAAGTATCTTTGTAAAATTTTTTTTCAATAAAATATAAAATGAGAAGGTTTTTGTATATATTATCGTTGTTTCTATCTTCTATTTTTGCTCAAAGTGCTATTACTATAACACAGGCAACAGGAGGAGGAGCATTATGTAGTGATGCTTACACTACGCTTGGAGATATTAAATTGACTGAAAATAATAGTAAAGATTTTAATGCTGGTACGAATGTAACATTAATCCTTTCTGTCCCTGCTGGTTATGTATTTAATCCTGGTGTTGGCTCTGTTTCATACACAGCAGCAAGAAATATTACATCTGCTTCTATAGGAATTACCTCTACAACAATTACAATAACTTATACTGCTGCTGCTGAAAATAAAGCTGATATTTTGACAATTAGTGGGATTCAAGTAAAAGCAAGTGCCGCTTTGCCTATAGCCGCAACTGCAAATATTACAAGAACAGCAGGAACAGGAACAATTGATGGAGGGGGAGTTGGAGCTATTTTTGGGGCACTAACACAATCAGATAATAGATACGTAAACAATCTTAGAATTGAACATAAAAATTTATCAAATGTAATAGCAGGTTCTGTTGATAATGAACTTATTTATATTAGAGTAAGAATGCTTGGGGCATGTGGAAGTGCTCTTTATGCTACTGCATTTAATTTTACAACAACAGGATCCACAGACCCTTCTAATGATATTTTAAAAGCAAAACTTTATTATACTGGATCTTCATCTGTTTTTGCCACAACAAACCTTTTAGGGACTTACGATTCACCTAACGGAGCTTTTACAATAAATTGCAACCAATTGTTGCCATTTAATTATAGCTATTTTTGGTTAGTATATGATTTAACAAGTGGAGCTACAGATTTGAATGTTGTTGATGGAACATTAGAAAATATTGTAGTTAATGCAGTAACGCATTCTCCTGATGTTTCTCTGTTAGCAGGCGCAAGAACCATCGGCATTCCTTTAATAACAAGTAATGGAACAGGTGGTGGGGATTGGAATAATCCAGCATCGTGGATTGGAGGAATCATACCAACAATGGCCAGTAATGCAAGAATATTAGATGGAGATGTTATAAACCTTACAGCAGATGCAGAGTGTGTTGATTTAACTTTAGATGGAGGCACAATAGGAGGTATTCTTAATTTAGCCTCAAGCGAATTAATTATATGGGGAAATTTAACTACTAATTCACCTGGAAATATAAACTCAACATGTAACTCTTCTCTTTCTATACAAGATATATCTGGCAAATCAAAATTTATTTTTCCTTCAGGCATACAAAAACTAAAAAAGTTTACAATAAATAGATTTGCAGGAGCATCTACAACTCAAGACTTGGATTTAGATGACTGTGTTCCTGCTGATAGTATTGTTTTAGTGCTCAATAATGGAGTATTAACGATAAGTTCTGGTTCAAAATTATTGATGAATTCTATTGCTATTCAAAAAGAAATTCCATGTTCTGATGATTCTTACATTAATGGTATAATATCAAGAGAAGTATTAAAAAATACAGGATTTACTCTCTTCCCAGTTGGAGATGGAGGTATGTGTAGAATGTTTGGAGTTAACCATGTTTCTGGAGGAAGTACAGGAATTCATGAAGTACAGTATTTTAACAGGAAACCACCTAATTATGATTATATAGATTTGACAAATCTACCAGGAGGTATTTCAGACACATTTTATTGGTATCATAGTCAAATAGCAGGGCCTAATCCTGGGAGGAGATTATACTATAAATCTACAGACTTTACTCACTTAACAACAGGAGAACGTGTTACGGACCTAAGAATGGCAAATAACAAGGTCTCAACTCCTACAGAGCAATGGAGTATGCCTAATACAGGAATAAACGTTAATGACATTGGTGAAGAAAGATATGTTCAATTAGCAGAAAATGCAGCAAATCCAACTGCTTATTGGACTATAGGATCAGCTGGAGTACCCATAGTATTGCCCGTTGAGTTAATAGATTTTTCGGGGCAACAAGAAGGTAATATTATTAAATTAAAGTTTAAAACAGCAACAGAAATAAATAACGATTATTTCTCTATTTTAAAATCAAGTGATGCTAAACACTACGAACTGTTATCTAAAATAAAAGGGCATGGTAATTCAAATATGCTTAATACCTATTTAGAGATAGACTCTAGTCCATTTGTATCGGCAAATTATTATATTCTAAAACAAACTGATTATGATGGTAAAACTATAGAATATTCGCCTATATTCGTTAATTTTACAAAAAGTAATAATGATTTTGTTAATATTTATCCTAACCCTGCAAAATCAAATGAAACAATCAATGTATTAATAAGTGATTCAGACATCGATATTTTAGACTATCTTTTTGTAAGTATAATAGATCTCAGGGGCAATGAATTATATAAGAAATACTATTCTTCTTTTGATTTAGGAAATGTATTAAAGATAAAAATAGATCTAAAACCAGAGCTATATATATTAAATATAAAAACTAATAAATTCTCTATAGCAAAACCTATAGTAATTAAGTAAGAAACTCAAAAGTTATTTTAAAGCAAATTAATTAAAAAAATAAAGGCATTATATTCTCTATTTTTTTTATTGGAACTATCTTTATTTTGGAAGTATTTAAATCCAAACCCTTAAGATTGTATTTTGAAATAAATATCTTCTCATAACCAAGTTTCTCTGCTTCACTAATTCGCTGTTCGATACGATTAATTGGGCGAACTTCCCCTGATAATCCAATTTCTCCAGCAAATGTAAACTTTGGATTTACTGCAACATCTTGATTGGAAGAAAGTATAGCACAAACTACAGCTAAATCAATAGCTGGGTCTTCTACCTTTAATCCTCCTGCAATGTTAATAAAAACATCTTTTGTTGCTAATTTAAACCCACATCTTTTTTCCAGAACAGCTAACAGCATATTAAGTCGCCGCAAATCAAAACCCGTAGAAGTCCGTTGAGGCATTCCATAAACTGCAGAGCTAACTAATGCTTGTACTTCAATAAGTATTGGTCGTAACCCCTCAACTGTAGAAGCAATAATAGTCCCACTCAATTGTTCTTCATGATTTGTCACTAACATTTCAGAAGGGTTAATCACCTCTCTTAACCCTGTATTAACCATTTCAAAAATACCAATTTCAGATGTAGAACCATATCTATTTTTATTGGCTCTTAATATTCTAAATAAGTGGTTTCTATCTCCTTCAAAATATAAAACCGTGTCAACAATATGCTCTAATACTTTTGGACCAGCAATAGAACCTTCTTTTGTTATATGCCCAATAAGAAATACAGGAGTATTTGTTTCTTTTGCATATTTAAGTAATTCACTTGTACACTCTTTTATTTGAGAAACGCTTCCAGAAGGAGATTCAATCTTTTCTGATACTAAAGTTTGAATAGAATCTATAATAATAATTTGAGGTTTTAACTCTTCTATTTGTTCAAATATATTGCTTGTTTTTGTTTCATTTAGAATATAACAAGACGAATTTTTCAAACCAATTCTTTCAGCCCTAATTTTTATTTGTTGCAGGCTTTCTTCTCCAGATACATATAAAACTTTATGATTTTTTTGTTTTAGAGCAATCTGGAGCATAAGCGTCGACTTTCCAATACCAGGTTCACCGCCAACTAACACTATAGAACCAGCAACCAGTCCTCCTCCAAGCACTCTATTTAATTCCTCACTATTAGTATTAATTCTATGTTCTGTAGCTTCAGGTATATTTTCTACAAGTATAGGTAATGCCGAAGGTGTTAAACTTCTAGAAAATTTAGAACTATTATTTTCTGTTTTTATAACTTCTTCCACATAAGTATTCCACTCTCCACATTGAGGACATTTACCTATCCATTTAGGAGACTGAGCTCCACAATTTTGGCAGAAAAAAGCTGTTTTTATTTTTACCATTTAAATATTTTACACTTTTTTACAGTATTAAATAATTTTAAATTTATAAATAGAAATATTTTAGGGAGAATTATTTATTTTATTTTTTCAAATTCTTTTAACAAGTAATTTCCGCCTACATTCGAATATAACATTAAAGCATTTTCATCCATTTTCTTAATGTGCCAATTAACGTTCCAAATACCTTCATTTACGCCTTCCACCTTAACTACAGTCTTATCTAACATCCATACAACCTTGTAACTACCCATCATCAAAATTTCTTCTCCACTAACCAGGTTTTTTTGATAAATATACAAATTTCGGCTTTTAGTAAATTCCCAAACTTCCTCCATTTTTGTACTATTATTTACATACATATTAATATACCGCCATTTACCTACAATACTTCCTTGATTTATTTTTTTACACGCCCCACTAATAACAATAATGGTAACTAACAGAATTAATTTAATAATAAATCTAATTTTCACTTTTATATGTTTTTTTTGCAAATTTATTAAAAAATTTTGAAAGATAAGAATTACTTGTTTTTTTTATTTATAATTTTTGTCGTAGAATATCCCTCAATAAACGAGATTATCTGTATTTCTCCACCATTATTTTTAACAAATTCCGCTCCTACTATGTTTTTTTCCTCATAATCTCCACCTTTGACCAATATATCTGGAGAAATATTTTTAATTAAAATTTCAGGAGTATCTTCTTCAAAAATAATAACAGCATCAACCATAAATAAAGCTGCTAGAACAAAACTTCTAGCATATTGGTTATTTATAGGTCTATCATTCCCTTTTAATCGTTTTACAGACGCATCTGAATTTAAGCCTATAATAAGTTTACTGCCTAATGAGGCGGCCTGAGCCAGATATTTAATATGCCCAAGATGAATTATATCAAAACAACCATTAGTAAAAACAATAGTTTCTTTATTATTCTTCCATTTTGCTAAATTTTCATTTAAAAATTCTATACTAAAAATCTTTTGTGTAATTAATTCTATGTTGTTCATTTTTTCTTTCCAAGAGTTAGCATAAAATAAGAAAAAGCTCCCAAAATTATTATAGTAAGCATTTGCGCTGTATGAGAAATAAATGCATAAGAAGACGCAACCGTTTCATCAAGAGAATAAATAGAAACTAAAGCTGTAATAATAAGCCAATGATATGTTCCTATTCCCCCTGGTACTGGAGCAACAATTCCAAGGCTACCAATAGCAAGTATTGTAAATCCATCAATAACGGTTAAATGAGAAGTTCCTTCTAAAGTAAAAAAGCTAAAATAAACCATGAAATAATAAAGTAACCAAATTAAAACTGTATATAAAGAAAATAATGCCTTTGTTTTAATTTTTAAGATACTAGCAAAACCTGCAATTAATCCTTTTATTATTTCTTCAACTTTAGCATAAAATTTCAATTGCTTAATTTTCCTGTAAATAGGTTTTATAAATACAAGCATTATGATTAGAGATAGCAAAAAAAATCCTAAAACATATTTCAGATTTGGCGAACCATTATTTTGTAATGGAAATACAATATATTTATTTAAAAAATTATTTAAAAAATCTAATTGAAAAAGAATAGTAAAAAATATTATTATCAATAAACAAACGAAATCAAACAAACGTTCAGCAATAACACTTCCTATAAGTTTGTCTAAAGGCACATCGCCCCTTTTGTTTAAAACGCCACAACGAGTTATTTCGCCAAGACGAGGGAAAACAATATTTGCTATATAGCCAAGCATAACAGCATAGAAAGTTTCGCTTGCTTTTGTTTTATAACCCATTGAATTTATCAATAGATTCCATCTTAATGCTCTAAAATAATGACTTAATAATGCAACACCAAATAAAGCTAAAAGCCAAATATAGTTTGCATTTCTAAATTCAGTGATTATTTTATTAATATCCTGATTTTTCAAAATATACCATAACAACAAAACACCTAAAAATAAGAATAAGATGCTTTTTATAATTTGATTAAAATTCTTCAATTTAATGTATTTTATTGTTTTCGGGAAATACTAAATAAGGCTTAAATGTTTTTGCTTCTTCAAAATCCATTGTAGCATAAGAAACGATAATAATAATATCTCCTATTAATACTTTTCTTGCTGCTGGGCCATTTAAACCTATGGTTCCACTTCCTTTTTCTCCTTTAATTATATAAGTTTCAAAGCGTTCTCCATTATTTAAATTAAAAATATGAACCTTCTCTCCTTCAATTAAATTTGCGGCATTCATTAATTCTTGATCAATAGTAATGCTCCCGATGTAATCTAAATTAGCATCAGTAACCTGAACTCTGTGTATCTTTGATTTTAAAACTTGTATATACATAATGATGCAAAATTACTAAAAAATAATTATCAACTAATCAATCCTAAATAAATTTACTTTGATTTTATTTAGTTCTTTTAATTATTGTCAATTAATATCATCTAAGTATTATAAAATAAGTCTATATATTTTTCCTGGTAATTGATTTATTAATCCTGAAAATTCAAGATTTAATAATATTGATGATATTTTGCTTATAGGAATGTTAAGGCTAATAACAATTTCATCAATAGACGCTTCGTTATTATCTTTAAGAAATTGGATTATTTGCTCTTCTTGTTCTGATAGGTTTTCAAATAATGTTTGCTGTTTTATATTTTTTTTGTAATTATTTTCATTCCAACGCATTATATATTCAAAGTCTTCAACATTTTCAATAAGATGAGCTTGATTAGTTTTTATTAATTTATTACAGCCTTTCATTGTGTAGTCATTAACACGCCCAGGAAAAGTAAATACATCTCTATTGTAATTATTAGCATAATAAGCAGTGATTAACGCCCCACCCTTTTCTTTTGCCTCAACAACTATTGTTGCCTCCGCAACACCTGCTATTATTCTATTTCGTCTTGGGAATAAGTCTTTATCCATTTTTGTTTCACTTGGATATTCTGTCACTAACCCGCCGCCCTCTTCTAACATTTTTATTACAATATTTTTATGTTGAGAAGGATATAATGTATCTAATCCGTGAGCAACAATTCCATATGTACTTAATTGATTGTCTATGGCTACTTTATGAGCACAGACATCTATGCCATAAGCTAATCCACTAACTATTATTGGGGAATATTTTTTTATTTGTTCGACAAAAGACTTGCATAATATACTTCCATATTCAGTAGACTTACGAGTTCCTACAATGCTAATTATTTTATTATTATTAAATTTGTTTTCTCCTTTAAGATAAAGGATTATTGGAGAATCTTCACATTCTTTTAGTTTTGAAGGATATTCTTCATCAAGATATGATAATACCTTTATATTATACTTTTCTATAAATTTTAATTCTTTTTCTACTCTTTCAAAAACACTTTTATCATTTATACCAGCAACAACACGCTCTCCTATTTTAGGAATTTTTAGTAAATTATTCTTATTCTCTTTAAAAACGTTTTCTGCATTTCCGCAATATGCTATCAGCTTTTTTGCCGTAATGTCTCCGACATAAGGAATAAAGCTGATAGCAATATCATAGAAATTTTTATTCATAAATTAAAGGAGTGACTTCTCCTGTCAATACCATCAAACCATTTTCTGCTAAAGATTTCATTTCGTCTTCACCTGGGTAAACAATAAGAGGAGCCATTTTTTTTATTTTATTTTTTATATAATCAACAAATTTTTTGTCGTAAGCAATACCTCCTGTTAATATTATGGCATCCACTTCACAATCAAGAACAGCATAACATGCTCCTATTTCTTTAGACACCTGATAAGCCATAGCTTGATGTATTAGTATTGCTTTTGGTTCTCCTGCTTCTGCCTTTTTTTCTACTTCATAAGCATCATTTGTCCCTAAATAGGCTACAAACCCTCCTTGACCTGTTATCATTTTTTTTATTTGATCTAATGTATATTTTCCACTAAAACATGCTTTTGCTAATGCGCCTGAAGGTAAAGTTCCACTTCTTTCTGGAGAAAAAGGTCCCTCTCCATCCAATGCTTGATTTACATCTATTACTCTGCCCTTACGATGTGCGCCAACACTAATTCCTCCGCCAAGATGAGCAACAATAAGGTTTAACTCATTATATTCTTTAGAAATAGATTTAGCATAAGCTCTAGCAACAGCTTTTTGATTTAGAGCATGGAAAATAGATAGTCTTTCAAAATCAGGATGCCCTGAGATTCTTGCAACGTCTTCTAATTCATCAACAACAACTGGGTCTGCTATAAATGCTCGCGCCCCAGAAATACTCTTTGATATATCATCTGCTATTAATCCTCCCAAATTGCTTGCATGTTGTCCTAATATTCCTATTTTAAGATCTTCTTTCATTCGCTCGTTAACTTCATATACTCCTGATTTTATAGGCTTAACCAATCCACCTCGACCTACTATAATCTTAATATCGGCAATGCTTATTTCTGAATTATCAATAACTTTCAATATTACCCCTTTTCTAAACTCAAATTGATCTGATATTTTGTCATATTTTGCTATCTCTTCTGGAGAATGTTTTATATTTTGAGAAAAGATACATTTTGTATTGTTATAAATAGCAATTTTTGTAGATGTAGAACCTGGATTAATTGCTAGTATTAAATGATTTTCCATTTTGTTTTTTTCTTGTTTAATTATTTATTATTAAAATCCTGCTGCTGCTGCTAACGCAATGCTATTTAATTTTGTTTCGTCAGAATCTGATCGAGAAGTTAATACGATAGGAGCAGTAGCACCAACAATAACAGCAGCACATTTAGCACTAGCCATGAAAATTAATGCTTTGTATAAAATATTTGATGAAACAATATCTGGAGCAATTAATAAATCGGCATTCCCTGCAACTGGACTAATAATTCCTTTATGCTCTGCACTATGTTTACTTACAGCATTATCTAAAGCTAAAGGTCCATCAATAATACAGTTTTTTAATTGCTTCCTATCGTTCATTTTTGCTATTGCAGACCATTCCATTGTGATAGGCATACTTTCCTTTACTCCTTCTACTGCAGCCAAAAGAGCGACTTTAGGATTATTGTATCCTAATCTTGTTAAATAATCTACAGCATTTTTTATTATTGACACTTTTTCGCTAAATGATGGAGCTATATTCATTGCTGCATCTGAAACTGCAATTACTTTATGATAAGTTGGCAACTCAAATAAAGCAATATGCGATAGTAATTCACCTGAGCGTAAACCAAATTCCTTATTTAATACAGCTTTTAATAATGTTGATGTTTCGCAATATCCTTTCATCAAGACATCCGCTTTTTTTTCTCTAACCATTCTTACAGATAGCTCTGCTGCTTTAGTTAAATTAGGTTCATTTATCACTTCGAAATTATCAATATTTACGTTTTTGTTTTTTGCAATTTGTTGTAACTTATCTATATCTCCAACAAAAATAGGCTCAATCAATTTTTTGTTATAAGCATTTATAACAGCTTCAAAAGCATTATCATCATGCGCTGCAGCAAGTACTAATCTCTTCTTTTGTGCATTACTTGCTAAATTATACAAATCCGAAAGTTTACTCAACATAATTAATTAATTTTTTTAGTTTTTATTAATTTAAAATTAGGCTTGTGAAGATACATGTTTTTTTTAAAATATTAGCTTTTTATGTTTTTTCATAATTAAAAAAATCCCGTAATATGCTCTTTATTATACACTTTTTTCTTTCTTTATCTTTAAAATTATTAAAAAAAACTATAATACTCAATGCTGTTTGTTTATTAAAACTATTTAATTAATCCAAATTGCTAACTAAATACCTTTATAGTACCTTTTATGTTCCTTTCATGTACAGTAATAGAATTTTCATCCTGACAATCATCAATTTGCATAATAAACTAAAAATCAACCTCATACAACCTATTA
>MEOD01000064.1:17501-20887 GCA_001768555.1 Bacteroidetes bacterium GWF2_29_10 | reverse complement strand
TTCCCGAATTAGCGACAGGAATTTTGTTTACATATACATACTTGTATGTGCTATCTGTAATACCATGTTCATTGGTAACTTTTAGTTTTACTTTAAAATATCCATCATTTGGAAGAGTTATGTTAAATGAAAAATAAGGATCATATTTAGGAATTAATGGATCTACATTGTTATGATAGAATATGTTATTGTAAACAATATTTCCAGACAAAGAATCTATAATTGTGTATTCCCAAGAGTATGGTTTATGTTTTGCAATAGTATCGACTATAGTATCTAGTCCTTGAATATTTTTGTTAATATAATATTCAGGGAAATATGTTGTAGCATCTGTAATTGTGGTATTATTACCTAAACATACAACATTAGAATTAAAATCTGAATTTACTTTTAATATATGCACAACATTTTGTTTATAACTTGTATCCTTACAAGATGGTGGAACTTCAGATGCAGCATAACTTGCAGCCATATTAACGATATAAGAACCTGGTAAGCTATAAGTATGTTTTGTTGATGGTAATGCAGCATAAGGGTAGAGATTAGTAGAATTATTTGACGAGGAAGTATTATCTCCAAAACTCCAATTAAAATTAAGAGTTTTGTCATAAAAACATTCCGCCTTAATAGTTTGATTGTCAAATGTTATTTCAGTATTTGTAGAAAAATAATTAGATGCCGCATTTAATGCATAATCTGGTTGTGGTTTTGCATATACATTAACATCAACTCCAATCCTAAATGTCCCACAAGAATTAGCTAACTTTATATCTATTTTATATGGTCCTTCATAAGGATTAAAACCAAAAGGAGCAGGTAAAACATTATTTATATTGCATCCTTTTGGTTCGTTAAATGTATTTTTTATATTTTGTCCAATATATACATTACCAACACCCTCAATTATTTGAGGAATTTCTGTAGAATCAAGATTTCTTACAAACACATCATCAATATACATTTGATATTCTGTTGCTTCAGATAATAATAAAATCCCTGTAAATCCTGGAAAATACATAGTAGCAAGTCGTCCTTTATGCTCAAAAGGAGCGCATCCATTAACATCTGTTATGTTTTGCCACATAGGTAATACCTGTCTAGGATTTCCAGGTCCAACTTCTATTTTCACATTAGTAAATTTTGTTTCGCTTTCACAGGATTGTGCATCTGCGACATAAACATATTTTGAAGTAACTTTTATATCATTATTAAGAGGTCCAGTAGAAGTATAGTCATAATAATATACATTCTGATAAGGGAGGTCTGTTTGAACAGGTAGCACACCCCAATCTATATCATAAAGCGAAGTACTCCCTGCTGGATAATAATTGTTCAAAAATATTCTATATACATAATTTCCTGAACCCATAGGTTCTTCCTCAATAACAGCACAAACATAATTATCATTTCGCAAGTCCTGAATTGCGACAGAATCAGGATTAGGTCTTGGCAATATACTTACATCAACAATTGAAGAATCTATACAACCTCCTAAATTTGAAATAAGAAGCACAGGCATTTTAACAGCTGATGAATCCGAGCTATAAACGACATCATATTTATGAGAAACATTATTTCCTGTAGCAGTAGTGGCATCTCCAAAATCCCAATTATAATTAGTACCTACTGGATTGTCTATATTTACATTGAAATCAATATTATAATCTCCAGCACAAGTTCGATTATTATTAAATGTAAATTCAGAACTTATATTAACAAGCGTTACTACAACTTCGTCTGAAGTTGTAATTCCGTTTTTTGTAACGGTTACGATATATGTAGTAGTTGCAGTTGGGGTTACTGTAATTGTAGCTGTTGTAGCTCCCGTACTCCACAAATAAGTGTCGGCTTCCGTGCTAATAAGGGTAACAGAACTTCCATAACAAATAGTTTGGTCTTCGCCTGCATCAACAATTGCTAAAATATTAGTAAAATCTTTCCATTCATCAGCTTGTTCGTAGTCATTAATGCTGTTTTTAGGAACAAACAGAGGTATTGTTTTAGGTACATTAGTAAAAGCACCATATAAAAACGGGAAAAATTCTCTTGTGAAAAAACTTGGAGGAATTGTAGCATAACAAATAATAGAAGTTAAATTAGAACAAGAAGCAAAAGCCCCATCTCCAATTGATGTAACAGAATTAGGAATACTAATAGACGTTAAACTGTTGCAATTATAAAAAGCACTACTTCCAATTGATGTAACAGAATTAGGAATAGTAACAGAGGTTAAACCTATACAACCGTCGAAAACTCTTTCACCTATTGATGTCATAGTGTTAGAAATAATAATAGAAGTTAAATTTATACAACCAACAAAAGCTCCGTCTCCAATAGATGTAACAGAATTGCCTATAGTAAAAGAAATTATACCAGGACAATTATAAAAAGCAGACTCTCCAATAGATGTAACAGAATTAGGAATAATAATTTCAGTCAAACCTGTGCAATGAGCAAAAGTCAAGGTATCAATAGATGTAACAGAATTAGGAATAATAATTTCTGTTAAACCTGAACAAAACATAAAACTATAGCTTGCAATTTTTGTAACAGTATTAGGAATGGTAATAGAAGTTTTTGTCTCTGGACATTTTATTAAAGCCTTTATATCTTTATCGTATAATACTCCATTGATTGATGCGTAATTAGGATTATCAGTTGCTACTTTAATTTCAATTAAATTAGTACATTGGGGAAAAGCGTTCACTCCAATTGATGTAACAGAATTAGGAATAGTAATAGAAGTTAATCCTATGCACTTATAAAAAGCATAATAACCGATAGATGTAACAGAATTGCCTATAGTAACAGAAGTTAAATTTGTGCAATTATAAAATAATTCATCTCCTATTGATGTAACAGAATTAGGAATAGTAATAGAAGTTAAACTTGTGCAATTATAAAAAGCTCGATTCCCAATTGATGTAACAGAATTAGGAATGATAATTTCTGTTAGACCTGTGCAAGCAATGAAAGCACTTTCCCCGATTGATGTAACAGAATTGCCTATAGTAACAGAGGTTAAACCCTTGCAACCATAAAAAGCTTCGTCCCCTATTATTATAACTGAATCAGAAATAACAACAGAAGTTAAATATATACACATATTAAAAGCTGCATTTTCTATTGTCGTAACAGTATAAATTATGTTATCATGTTCTACTGTATTTGGGATAGCAATATTCCCTGTGTATTGAGGCGTTTTTCGTGTTACCTCTACGGTATTAGCAGAAGTAATATTATAATTTATACCTGCTTGCTCAAAAGTTTGAGCGATTAAGGTATTTATTGCTATAAAAGCAAATAATAAAATGGAAGTAAGTTTTTTCATAATATTTCATTTTTAAAAATTAATGCAAAAGTTAATTTTAATATTCTTTTATATT
>MEOD01000064.1:12985-17482 GCA_001768555.1 Bacteroidetes bacterium GWF2_29_10 | reverse complement strand
TTTTCATTTACAAAAGGTTGCATTGCGATAGAAAAAAAAGTAAAATTACAAATCAGAATCGCTGAAAAAGTAAAAAAAATTAACATTTGCTTTTTTTGTGACAAATTATCTTTAATAAAAAATAAGAGATAGAAACAAATAACTATTTGTCTCGTCCTAAAATAGGTTTACACATAAAAATATTGTTTTTTTATATTCTTACATATTATATTAATTATTAGCATCTTAGTAAAAAAATAGGTTAAAGCGACTTTAAGGTAACTTTAGTGTAAAGTAAAGGTGAAGTAAAGGCGAAGTAAAGGCGAAGTAATAGCATGCATAACAATAATAATCAGCCATTTATGCATATTGTTAATAATCAGCTGTTTGGTTTTATTTTTACTAGAAAATAATAATTGCAGATAAATAATTTGATTTTTTTTGCTAGTTATATTTTAGTATTTTAAAAAAGTAGTAGTTTTGAAAAAAATTTAAATATCATGGAAAAAAATAAAGTTTTAATATTAGGAGCTGGTTTAGTTGTAAAACCAATGATTGAATATTTAAAAGATTTAAATTTTCAAATCACAATTGCTTCAAAGAACTCACACGTTATCAGCTCTTTATTAACAAATTATAAAAACGGAAAAATACTTGAATGGGAAACATCCGATGAAAGTACTTTGGATAATTTAATAAAGGAAAATGATATAGTAGCAAGCTTGTTACCATACGTTTATCACACATTAGTTGCTAAATATTGTATAAAGCATAAAAAAAACATGATAACAGCTTCGTATGTTAAACCAGAGATGGAAGCTTTAGATAGTCAGGCACGAGAAGCTGGGATTGTTATTTTAAATGAATTAGGCTTGGATCCAGGTATTGACCACATGTCGGCAATGAAAATAATAGACGAAGAGCATGCTAAGGGTAATGAGATAGAAGAATTTTATTCATTCTGCGGAGCTTTACCTGCTCCAGATAGTATAGACAATCCATTCAATTATAAGTTTTCATGGAGCCCAAAAGGTGTTGTTATGGCAGGAAATAATGATGCGGTTTATTTGAAAGATGAAAAAGAAATGGTTGTTGAAACAGCAAATTTATTTAAAGACCCATTAAAAATAAATATAAAAACATTAGGGACATTAGAAGTGTACCCAAATAGGGATTCGATATCATATATAGATATCTACAAAATACCTGAAGTGAAAACGATAATGCGAGGTACATTTCGTTATGAAAATTGGTGTGAAATAATAGATGGTTTTAAGCGACTAAATATGATAGGTTATGACAATCATGATATGAGCAATAAAAGCTATATAGACATGCTATATGATTTAAACAATATCTCTCGTGGAAATGATATTAAAACAGATATTATAAAACACCTAGACTTAAACAATAACAACAAATTGATTGAAGCAATGAACTGGCTTGGAATGTTTTCAGGAAAAAAAATAGAACGAAACGAGGCAAGCATGTTTGACGTTACTTCTGATTACATGATAGAAAAGATGATGTTAAATGATTCAGACAGAGACATGGTTGTTATGCAACATACTTTTGTTATCAAAAAAAGTAATAATGAAAGAGAAGTGATAAAATCAAGCATGATTGACTTTGGAGACTTGAAAACAGATACAGCAATAGCAAGAACAGTTGCCCTTCCTGCCGCAATAGCAATAAACAAAGTATTATCAGGCGAAATAACAGAAAAAGGAGTACAACTACCAGTTATACGAAGCATATATATACCTATTATGAAGGATTTGGAAAAGCTTGGAATAAGAATGGTTGAAGAATATGGAATACATATAGAAAATAAGTTTTAAGAATGTTCTATTTCTTAATTACTTTACTTTTATTTGCATCAATGGAGGTGGTGTCAAAACCAATTATGCAAAGTGGTTTTGACCCATTTCTTTTAACATTTATTAGATTTGGGTTAGGATTTATAACTCTAATCTCTTATGCCGTTTACAAGAAACAGTTTTTAGATATATTCAAAGTAACAAACAAGCAATTAGGACAACTATTTTTATTAGGATTCATTAATGTATTTTTCAGTATGTCATTATTGCAAATAGCGGTAAGAGAAACAAATGCAGCAACAGTTGCATTAATATTTTGCTCCAATCCCCTATTTGTGTTGATAATATCATTGCTATTTAAAGATGAACCATTTTCATTAAAAAGAGTATTTGCTTTTATGATAGGCCTTGTTGGGATAATAACAGCATCAATAACAAAAGGATTAATTATAGACAATGGCTCTATATATGCCATTATAGCTTCAATATCATTTGCACTCTATGTTGTTTTAAGCAAAAAAGCATTAAGCAAAATAAGCGCACTAAATACAAACATTATCTCTTTTGGATTAGGTTTATTAAGCCTTTTAATCTATCTTATGATTTTCAATCCGATTACACTTTCCATTACATCATTTGAAACTATTGGATATAATTATGCAATGGTATTAATCTATTTAGGAATAGGAGTCAGCGGATTAGGATATATCACCTTTATGCGAATGCTTCAAAAACTTAGTGCTAGTTCTGCATCAGTTATATTTTTCATAAAGCCGATTATAGCAACCATTTTAAGTATGATTTTTCTTAACGAATTACTAGACTATAATTTTTATATAGGTTTATTGCTTGTCAGTATTGGTTCTTTCTTAATTTTAAAACCAATGAATACGAATCTCTTAAAAAAATATAAACTTTTTTAATAATTAAAATTAAGGATTATATTATTATTTATTTAACTTTGCGTCTGAATAAAATCATTTGAAAATGAATTATACTGTTAAAAAGGATGGGAATTTTGAATATATAGAAGAAGGCGAAGGTCATCCACTAATATTACTACATGGTCTTTTTGGGACATTGAGCAACTTTGAGGATATGATTGATTTCTTTGGAAATAAATATAAAATCATAATACCATTAATGCCGTTATATAATCTGCCAATTATAAATACAAATGTAAAGAGATTGGCTGAATTTGTCGAAGATTTTATAGAATACAAACAAATAAAAAACATAAGTTTACTTGGCAATTCATTGGGAGGTCATGTAGCTCTTATATATGCAGCAAAAAACAAAAATAACCTAAAAAATTTAATACTAACAGGTAGTTCAGGTTTATATGAAAACGCATTTGGAGGTTCATTTCCAAGGCGAGAAGATTATAACTTCATAAAGAAAAAAACAGAAGTTACTTTCTATGATCCCGAAATGGCATCAAAAGAAATGGTTGATGAAGTTTTTGAAATAGTAAACAATAAAGGAAAATTACTTAGAGTACTATCATTAGCGAAATCAGCTATACGACATAATATGAAAAACGAATTGCCAAATTTAGACATTCCTGTTTGTTTGATTTGGGGAAAAAATGACGTTGTAACTCCACCAGAAGTAGCTGAAGAATTTAAAGAATTGCTTCCACAAGCAGATTTATATTGGATTGACAAGTGTGGACATGCGCCAATGATGGAAAGACCTCAAGAATTTAACATTATATTAAGAGATTGGTTTTTAAAACAGGAAGAAATAGAATCAGTAAAGTAATATTTTAATCCTTTTTTAAAAATAAATTAATGATTATAAAAACCGCGACATTTATAAAAAGTTGTAAAATATTATCACAATGCACCAAACCAGATAAGCCTGAGTTTGCTTTTATAGGTCGTTCAAATGTTGGCAAATCAAGCTTAATAAACACCTTGACCAAAAACAATGGCTTAGCAAAAATATCAGTAAAACCAGGCAAGACAAGACTTATTAATTTCTTTTTAATAAATGACAATACCTATTTAGTTGATTTACCTGGCTTAGGCTATGCTTCTGTACCCAAAACATTACGATTGGAATGGGAGAAAATGATACGCAACTATATCTTAAAACGAGATAATTTAATGAACTTATATTATTTAGTTGATAGTCGTCTATCTCCACAAGAAATAGATTTAGAATTTATAAATTGGTGTGGATTAAATCAAGTGCCTCTATCTCTTGTTTTCACAAAGACAGATAAAGAAAGTCAAAAAGTTATACAGAAAAATATAAGTACATTTAACAATAAGTTGCTGGAAACATGGACAAGTTTACCAACTTTTTTTGCTACATCATCAGTAAGTAAGGTAGGAATAGATAAATTAACAGACCATATTGAAGAAGTAAGCAAATTGTTTAATTATGATGAAAATGAATAAATTATTTTTGCTTGATGCGTTTGCATTAATATTCAGAGCTTATTACGCATTAAATAAAAACCCAATAATTAACTCAAAAGGCTTAAACACTTCTGCAATACTTGGCTTTACAAACACCATAATAGATATAATAGAAAAAGCAAAACCAACACATATTGCAGTTGTATTTGACTCGGAAAAACCCAGCGAAAGGTTTGAAGATTTACCTGCATACAAAGCAAATAGAGAATCTACACCCGAAGATATTATAAAATCAATACCATATATACAAAAATTAATAGAGGGCTTAA
>MEOD01000064.1:3613-12953 GCA_001768555.1 Bacteroidetes bacterium GWF2_29_10 | reverse complement strand
GCTGATGACACTATAGGAACCTTAGCAATTAAAGCTTATAAAGAAGGATTTAATGTCTTTATAATGTCTTCAGATAAAGACTTTGGACAATTAGTTAATGATAGAGTGAAAATATACAAGCCATCACATATGGGCAAACCTCCAGAAATATTAGGAGAAAAAGAGGTTTGTGATAAATTTGGATTGAACAATACCTGCCAAGTTATTGATTATTTAGGTTTGTGTGGAGATGTTTCAGATAATATTCCAGGTGTACCTGGCATAGGTCCGGTTTCGGCATCGAAATTATTAAAAGAATATAATGATATAGAAAATATTATCAAATCATCTGACAAATTAGGAGAGAGTTTAAAAAACAAAATACAAACATTTGAAGCCCAAGCATTATTATCAAAGAAATTAGCAACAATTATCTTAAACGTCCCTATAGAATTTGATGAAACATTATTAAAATTAAAAAGTCCAAATAAAGATATCCTAATTCCTTTATTTCAAGAACTCGAATTTAAAAAGACAGCAGAAAAAGTTTTTAAAACTTTATACACAGAAACTGCTTTAATAGAACAGCTTCAACAAGCTGATTTTGATTACAATAAATACACATTAAAAGAGTTGGAAAAGACAGATGATATTGAAAACTTAATAAGCAAATTAAGAAACCAAAAAAAAATATCATTATTAATAAATACTAATAACGAAAACCCTCTAGAAGCAGAAATTAAATCTATATTTTTTTCTATAGGAGAAAAAGAAAATTATATAATACATTGTTCGAATAATTACAATGACACATTAGAACTAATATTACGGTTTAAACCCATTTTTGAGAATAAAGAAATTAGTTTAATAGGCTACAATCTCAAGTTTTTAGTTTCTATTTTATATTGGTATGAAATAAATGTAAAGAACAAACTTGAAGATGTTCAAATAATGCATTATTTGATAAATCCTGATGGTAAGCATGATTTAAATTCATTGTTAATTAACTATTTAAACCTAAATATCTCAAGTAATAGTTTAGATGAAAAATTCTATATAAAATACAGTCTACTCTTAGAATTGTTTGAAAAATTTAACACCATTCTAAAAGAAAAAGAACTTTTTAAAATTTATACGGATATTGAAGCACCTTTAATACATGTTCTTTCTTATGTTGAAAACACAGGATTTAAAGTTGATAAAGAAACTTTAGATGCAATATCAGAAAAGCTTCACAATGAAATAAATGAAACACAAACAACAATTTGGGAAATTGCTGATTTTAATTTTAATATATCTTCTCCAAAGCAATTGGGAGAAGTTCTTTATGAAAAACTTAAGATAGTGTCGAACCCAAAAATGACAAAAACTAAACAGTATTCTACCAATGAAGAAACACTCCAAAAGTTAATTAATCTACACCCAATTATAAAATTAATTTTAGAATACCGAACATTAACCAAACTAAAATCAACATACACAGATTCATTACCAAATCTAATACAAGCAAGAACAGGGAAAATACATTCAACATTAAATCAAGCTATAGCAGCCACAGGAAGGCTAAGTTCAAATAATCCTAACTTACAAAATATACCAATACGAACAACTCAGGGCAAAGAAATAAGAAAAGCATTTATCCCTTCCTCGGAAAGTCATGTGTTAATTTCTGCAGACTACTCGCAAATAGAATTGAGAATTATGGCTCATATTTCAGATGATGCAAACATGAAAGAAGCTTTTCTTAAAAATATAGATATTCATACTCATACAGCAACTAAATTGTTTAGAGTATCAATTGAAGATGTAACATCAGATATGCGACGTAAGGCAAAAACTGTAAACTTTGGTATAATATATGGTATTTCAGCCTTTGGATTATCTGAGAGGCTTAATATTCCACGAAAAGAGGCAATGAAGTTAATTGATGATTATTTTTTAATGTTTCCAGATATTAAAAAATACATGACAACAACAATTGAGTTTGCAAAACAAAATGGATATGTTGAAACTTTGTTAAAAAGAAGACGATACACAGCAGATATAAATTCAACCAATTCAATAGTCAGAGGATTTGCTGAAAGAATTGCTATAAATGCACCTATACAAGGTTCTGCAGCAGACATGATTAAGATTGCAATGATCAATATTTTTAATTTTCTAAATAAAGAAAAACTAAAATCTAAACTAATTATGCAAGTGCATGATGAATTAATATTTGACACACACAAATCAGAAATAGAAATTGTGAAATTAAATATAGAAAGACTAATGTCTAACGCCTTAAAACTTCACGTTCCTATCGTTGTTGATATTGGACAAGGAAAAAATTGGTTAGATGCTCATTAATTAAGTATTATTTTAAAGAATAAAATATTATGAAAATAAAAAAGTTATTAATAAAAAAAATAGATTTAAGAAATAGTATAAATGACGACATTGAAACACCTCATATAGATGATTTTGAAACAAACATTAGCGAACAATATTATGATGAAAATCAAAATTTATTAAAAGAAATAACCTTTGATTCATACGGGGATAAATTAGATGTGTATGAATATGAGTATGACGATAAAAACAGATTAGTCAATAGCAAACTATACATAGAAGAACAACTATCAGAAGAAAAAAAATATGAATATGATGCAAACAATAATAGAGTAAAAAAAATTCGCATTTTTGAATCTGGCATATCTGATTATACAATTTATAATTATAATGAAAAAAATCTACTAATAAAGAAAATAACCTATTATGATGATGGGGAAATAGAATCCACACAAGACTTTGTTTATGATGATAACATGAATTTAATTAATTCTTTTATTTATGATGAGGATAATAAGGTACAATATGAACTAAAAAACAAATACGAAAACAATCTACTTAAAGAATATCTAGTTAATGATTTTCCAAATAAAGATTATAAAAAAACAATATGTTCTTATTACGATAATGGATTAAAACAAAATGAATTTGTTTTTAATTATAAAGAAAAATTAATATACAAAACAACCTATCAATACGACAATAACAATAATAACACCATACTAATAGAAGAAACTCAGGATACTTATTCTAAAATTGTTCAAGAATATGACAATAAAAGACTAATTTCTAAAAAGGAATTTGATAAAGATAATATTTGTTTAAATAGTCAGGTTCGTAACTATGATAATTACGGAATTTTATTATTTACAATTTATGAAAATCTAGTTATGCCTCAAAATATCATATCATCATATAAAGTTATTAATATTTATGAATTTTATAACTAAACCCAACTTATTTGTTTTTTTATTATTGATTAATTTATTTTCAATACATGCTTTTTCACAAGAGCAATATTTTGAAGTGTACAACACTTCAAATTCACCTATTGCAAATGATAATATTAAAGCATTATTTTATGATAATTCAAAACTATGGGTTGGCACAAATGGTAATGGAATAGATATTATAGATAATGAAAACAAATGGCAACATTATGACATTTTTAATTCAGGCTTGCGTGATGACTATGTAAACGTCATTAGAATTGACAAAAATAAAGTTAAATGGATAGGCACAGCCTTTGAAGGATTAGTAAAATATAATGACACAACATGGACATCATTTAATGTTGAAAACTCCTCCCTACCTTTTAACTCAATAAACGATATTTTTTTTAAAGATAATAAAGTTATGATAGCTACTGAGGCAGGATTAGCAACATTTGATGAAAAAACAAATAAATGGCAAAACGTTTTTGATAATGAAGATGAATATTTAGATATAAAAAAAATAAAAGAAGATTTTACCACTAATAATATATGGGTTTTAAGTCCATTTGCTTTAAATTACTTAAAAGATAACAAATGGACAACATTAGAGTTACCCAAAAAGATAAAAAGTTCTTTAACTTCAATGGATATTGATGCAAATGGGACATTATTTGTAGGTTCTTTTAATACAGGACTGCACACATACAATAACAAACAACAATGGCAGGAGTTTAAATTCAATAAGCAAATAAATAATTCCGTAATATCAATTCTAATTAGCTCAAATATTCTTTTTATTGGAACCAATGGCTACGGGCTTGCAATTTACAATATGAATACTAATGACTTCAAAATATATAACTTAGAGAACTCTAATATTCCCAATAATTGGATTTACGACATAAGCACTGATAATGACAATAATGTGTGGATTGCAACATCAAAAGGCATTGCTAAACTAAAAATTAAATAATTACATATTTATAATCAAATGTATTTACAAGCAAATTGCATTTGTTTTTTTTAATCAGATTTCTAGAGATAAATTTAAACTTACAATATGTCTTTAGTTTTTTAGATTATTTGAAATAATAATGGTGAAAAATAAAAAAAAAGAGTAATTTTATATTTTTAATTATTAATTGATAAATGTTATTAATTATGGAAAGAATAAGTATAAAAGATTTGCAATTTCTTGAAAAAAAAGGAATTAGTCAAGATACATTAAAGTGGCAACTTGATAAATTTGCGAAAGGATTTCCATTTATAAAGTTAAATAAGCCTGCGACATTAAATGATGGCATAATATCTTTTGATAGTAAGGTTGCATTGGAGTTATTGTCAGCTTATGATCTAGTTACAAAAGGGAAAAGCAAAGTTAAGTTTGTTCCTGCTTCTGGCGCTGCAACACGAATGTTTAAGGATTTGTATTACTTTGCAGATAATTATAAAAAAAATGCTTCGGATCCTAAGTTAAAAGAGGGTTATAAGTTTATAGAAAACATAGAAAAATTATCTTTCTTTAATTTATTGAAAGATTCTGTCAATTCTAAATTTGGAATAGTTATTTCAAAGGATAACGCGCTTGAATTTTATAAGGAAATAATAGTATGTTTACTTACAGAAACGGGATTGAATTACGGGTCCTTGCCAAAGGGAATGATAGAATTTCATAGTTATGAAGAGTCAACAAGAAAGGCTTTGGAGGAACATATTGTTGAGGGAATTAAATATGCAAAAGATGGAGATAATGTTAGATTACATTTTACGGTATCACCAGAACACTTTAACCAAATAAAAGTATTTATAGATAGTGTTTTGATTCATTATGAGAACGAATTTAATGTTAAAATAACTGTTGATTATTCAGTGCAAAAAACATCAACTGATACAATTGCTATTGATAATAAAAATAATATAGTTAGAGAAAAGGATGGGAATATATATCTAAGACCATCTGGTCATGGAGCTTTGATTGAAAACCTAAATGAGCTGGATGGAGATATTATTTTCATAAAAAACATAGATAACATAGTTCCAGACAGATTAAAGGAAGAAACTATATTTTACAAAAAACTATTAGGTCTATATTTGATTAATGTTCAGCAATTTATATCTGTTTTTTTAAAATTATTAAAATCTGAAGATTATGATTATTCAAATCTTGGAGATATTTCGGAATTTTGTTTGAGTAAGTTGTCAATAAAGTTTAACAAGGATTATTATAGTTTGACTGATACGGATAAACGAAATGTTTTGATAAAAAAACTAAATCGTCCGATACGATTGTGTGGCATGGTTAAAAATGTAGGAGAACCAGGAGGAGGTCCATTTTGGGTTGAAGATGAAAAAGGAGATATTAGTTTACAAATTGTTGAATCATCGCAAGTGAATATGGCAGATCCAAAACAGAAAGAACTGTTCAATAATTCAACTCATTTTAACCCAGTAGATTTGGTTTGTTATATAAAGGATTATGAAGGAAATAAATTTGATTTACGTAAGTTTGTGGATAATGAAACGGGTTTTATTACGAGTAAATCAAAAGATGGAATTGATATAAAAGCATTAGAATTGCCAGGCTTGTGGAATGGAGCAATGGCTGATTGGATTACAATATTTGTGGAGGTTCCTCTTTCTACATTTAATCCAGTAAAGACTGTTAATGATTTGTTAAGAGAAGAACATAGTTAATAAAAAAATTACAAAGTATATATGAAAAGAATATTAAGTTTAATAATACTGGTTTGTTTAGGAGTTCATTTAATGTCACAAACGATAGAACCCGATAGTGTTTTAAAAGAGACTTTTTATGAGAATGGATTGCTTCACGAGAAATATTTTGTAAAAAATGATACTGTTAAAGTTGGGTTGTTTGAATCATTTTGGGATAATTCGGCAATACAGGCAAGAGGGGATTATGTAAATAATGTTAAAAATGGGAAATGGAATGAATGGCATAATAATGGACAAATGGCATTAGATGTTGAATACGCTTTAGGAAAAGAGATAGGTTTATTCAAGTCATGGTTTATAACAGGAACCATAGAAGCAGAAGGAAATTATGTTAATGGTTTAAAAGAAGGTGTTTGGGTATATTATCACATAACTGACACGTTAAAAGAAAAAGGGGAATATAAGTTAGGCAAAAGAGAAGGAATATGGAATTTTTGGTGGGATAATGGGAATGTTCGTTCGGAAGGACTTTTTAAAGATGATTTAGAAGAGGGTGTATGGAAATATTATAATCCAATAGGAATTATAAGCATAGAAGGTAAATACAAAAAGGGAGAGTTTTCCGGAAAATGGGTTTATTATGATGAAAAAGGAGTTGAAGAGAGTAAATCCGATTATTAAACTTAGATCTTATCAAAAAAAATGTAATAGCTAAACCAAAAGCTAATTAATAAAAGAGAAGATAATATTAAATAATTTTTTATTGGGATGTAGCTAGAAGGGTTTATTCCTAATTTAATCTTACAATATACAATTAATATTACTTTATCAATAGAATAGGCAATTACAGAAGCTAATGCAATACCAGCAATTCCGAAGTAATTAAGAAGTATTAAGCTTAGCACTACGTTTAGAAATATCTCAATAATAGATGAAATTAATATAATTTTATTTTCTTTAAGCCCAATTAATATAGATTGAGGAAAAACAAGCCTGCTAATTGTTGAAATCAAAAATATATTAAAGATTAAAGCACTCTTATAAAAATCAACGTTAAAAATAATAGGATAAAATATAAATGAAGTAAGTATTAATATTGTAGAAAAAGGGAAAAGAATATTAATTAAACTTGCACTTTTTCTTTTTACTTCATTTAAAGTAAGTTCTATTCCAGATGTATTTATTTGAGAAACGATATAGTTGCTCAAGGTGTTAGCTAAAATAAAAGTTAAAGGCAACTCTCGTGCACCAAAACGATATATTGCAAAGGAAGCTTTGTCAAAGTATTTACTAATAATAATACTGTCAATATAATCGGAAGAAGCACTAAACATTATGCTTAATATTAATGGAATGGAAAGTACTAAATGATTTTTTATTTCATAGAGTTTGCAAACAATCGGTATCTGATATTTGTAAATTATCAATACTAGCCATAAGAATTTAATTACAGCACTAAATAATAATCCATAAAAGCAAAACATAATGTCTTTTGTGTAATAGACAGGCAAAACAACCAAAATTATTTGAAGAATGTTTATGAATGCAGAATACTTCATTAAAGATAAGTAATCTTTTTTAAGAAAGTAAATGTATTCGATAAGGTATGAAGGGTTAGCAAATAATATATAAATACACAAAATTATTACGCTCTTTACGGGTAATTGCATATTTATAAACATCAAATTATACCGGAATAATAAAACAATAAATAGAGTTATTAATAACGAATAAAGACTAATAATAATGAATACATTGAATATTATTTCAGGCTTTTTTTCATCATAAGTGCTAAGTAATCCTTGTATGTTTCCTGAAATCCAAAAGAAAGTAAATAGTCCGGACAGGAAAATAAATGTTTCGTAAATTCCAATATCATTGATATTTAATCCACTTTTTGACAACAATATTCCAATAAGCAATACTGATAAGTATCGAACTAATTGATGAAATTGTAAGGAATTAAGACTATTAATTCTATTTAAAAGTGATAACAAATTATTTGGTTTATTTCTTTTTACAAATATTCAAAATATTATAACAACTTTTCAAAAGTATAATTTTTTTTACTAATAAATTAAACAATTGTATATTTACCCATAAAAAAACAGATGAATAAAGCGAAAATTATAAATAAAAGTATTGCTTTAGAAGATTTAACAATAGATGAAGCATTATTTTTATATAACAATTTTAATTTGCAAGAACTCTCAATAATTGCAAACAATATTAGGTTTAAGAAGCATCCAACGAAAAATGTTTCATGGATTATAGACCGCAATATAAATATAACAAATGTTTGTATATCACAGTGCTTATTTTGCAATTTTTGCAGGAAACCAAATAATGTGGATTCATATATAACAACAATAGAAGAATATAAAGAAAAAATTAAAGAACTAATTGAAATAGGAGGTAATCAAATTTTACTTCAAGGAGGCTTTAATCCTAAACTTGATTTAGAATATTATGAGCAATTATTTAAAGAATTAAAGAATGTATTTCCAATATTAAAATTACATGCTTTAGGACCACCTGAAATTGTGTTTTTATCGAAGAAATCAGGCATTTCAAATAAAGAAGTATTAGCAAGATTGCAAAAAGCAGGTTTAGATAGTTTGCCAGGAGCTGGAGCAGAAATATTAGTTGATAGAGTAAGAAGTATAGTCTCTCCTGCGAAATGTAGTAGTCAGGAATGGCTATCTGTAATGCTTGATGCTTTTAAACTGGGAATGACAACAACAGCAACAATGATGTTTGGGCATTTAGAAACTATAGAAGAGCGAATAATGCACATTTTAAGTATTAGGGACACACAAAAATTAAAACCTCAAAATAGTAAAGGTTTTATTGCATTTATTGCATGGCCATTTCAATCAAAAAACACTAGGTTAAATGAGAGATACAAAATAGACAATCAAGTAAATTCATCTGAGTATATAAAAATGGTTGCAATAAGCAGAATATTGCTTAATAATATAGACAATATACAAGCATCATGGCTTACTGTGGGGAATAATACAGCAAAAATTTGTTTGCATGCGGGAGCAAATGATTTGGGCTCAATAATGATTGAAGAAAATGTAGTTGCATCAGCAGGGATATCAAATAAATTAAGCAAAGATGACATGGAACGATTAATAATAGACGCTGGGTTTACACCAGTTAGAAGAAATCAGCAATATGAGTTAATGTTAATTGACAGGATAGATAATAATTAAAGAATATTATATGATTGGGTAGTGAATAGGAATATAATTTTACAAATTTTTATTCTGTATCATGTTAAAAAAAGGAGTTTTATATGTTTCACTTATTTGAATTTTTTTATTTTGAATGGTTACTTGGTTCTTTTCAATAGAGTTTATTTTGTCAATATTTATTATGTAAGACTTATGTATTCTTATAAACTGAGAAGT
>MEOD01000064.1:0-3584 GCA_001768555.1 Bacteroidetes bacterium GWF2_29_10 | reverse complement strand
TTCTTTTTTCATTAGTAATTACAGAAAGATAGTCACCCAAACCTTCAATATAAAGTATTTCAGAAAAAGAGACTCGCTCTAAACGAGTTCCTGTTTTAAGAAATATATAATTTTTAGATTCTAACGTCGTTGATACTAAAGACTTGTTATCTAGATTGTTCTCGAATAAGATATCGTATGATTTATTAACAGCTTTTAGAAATCGTTCAAAAGAAAAAGGTTTTAAAAGATAATCAATAGCATCATTATCAAAAGCATTAACAGCATATTTATCATAAGCAGTTGTAAAAATAACAAGAGGTTTTACTTTTAGTATATTTAAGAGTTGAAATCCTGTAAGTTCATCCATTTGAATATCAAGAAAAATTAAATCTACATGATTTTTTTTTATAAAATCAATAGATTCAACAGGATTATTAAATGTTTTATTTAAGTTTAGAAAACTAATTTTTTCAGAATATGCTTTTATAATATCTAATCCAAGAGGCTCATCGTCTATAGCAATGCAATTTATTTTCATTGTTCATTAATTATTAGTGTTACAAAATATTTATCTTCTTTTTCTTCTATTTTTAAGCTACTATTTGAAGGATATAGTAATTGGAGCCTTCTTTTTACATTTCCAAGCCCAATACCTCCTACATCATCTTTATTTGTTTTTTTTGAGTAAACATCATTTATTACTTCAAATTTAATACAGTCAGTAGTGATATCCAAAGAGATAACAATTCCTGAAGATTTGTTTTTTTTTGCAGAATGCTTAAATGCGTTTTCAATAAATGGAATTAGCAACATTGGAGCGATATATCTATTTTTGGCAGAGCCTTCAATTGTAAACTTTACAAAATCTGGATTTCCTATGCGTAATATCTGTAAAGCGATATAACTATTTAAATAATCAATTTCTTTTTTTAATTCTACTTTATCACAATTTGACTCGTATAACATATAGCGCATTAATGAAGATAATTCTAAAACGGATTTAGCAGCATTATCAGCTTTGTTATAAACAAGAGAGTATATATTGTTTAAAGAATTAAAAAGGAAATGCGGATTAATTTGATTTCGTAAAAGAGCTAATTCGCTAATTTTATTTTGTTGAATTAATTCGTTTTTTTCCTTTTCATTATTAACCCAATCTATAGTTAAACGAATAAGAATAGCATATAATGCAAATACAAAAGTATTCCGTATAATATAACTACTAACAGTATAATCTAAAGTACTTAAATTAATAGGCTCATTTTGGAAAATGTATTTATCATTTATATAAAATATTCCAAAAGAAACAATTGAAAGTAAAATCATGAATACTATTCCTGTTGTTATATTGTAAAAATTAAATTTTTTATGTTTTTCAATAATAATAGGAACATAAATAAAGTAAAAAAAATAAAAAACTAAAACATGAATAAATATAGATATAGGGAATGTAGAAGTATAATGTTTTGATAAACTAATGCAAATATAAAAAAACTGGAAATCTGGATATGTAGAGTATATCCAAAAAAGAATATGAATAATAATCTTTGTTGATTTTTTCATAATTGAAAAACATTATATAAATTTAAGCATAATATACTCACAATTTATAATTAAAAGTCAAAAATAGGGAATATTATTGATTATAAAAAATACAGATTATTATATTCACGTAAAATCGAAAAAAACCCTTTTTTATCAGATGAATTGGCTTATAATTAGGCTGAAATTAATTTGATTAGATTCTTTGTGGTACGTCGTATTTTTTATAATTATCATCAAAAAAACAATTTATTATTTATTAACTAAAAGTATTTTTACTTAAAATTTCAAAGTATAGTTAATGTAAAAAATAATAATAAAATTTATGTCAAAACATTGGATTATATTATTTTTAATATTTAATTCTTTAATATATACTTTTGCTCAAAAAAATGTAGGAATAGGTACAACAACTCCAGATCCGAGTGCTATACTTGACATTAGTTCTGTTAATAAAGGTATTTTAATACCTCGTGTAACAACCAATCAAAGAATTCTAATTAATGCACCTCAAAAAGGATTACTTGTATATGATTTAAACTTTAAGCAATTTTGGTATTTTGATAGCTTGCAATGGGTACCAATAATTGGTAGTGGAGGGATCTCTATGCCTGGACCAACCGGACCAACTGGACCAATTGGTGTTACAGGTTTAATTGGTCCAACCGGAGCAACAGGAATACAAGGTATTCCTGGCATTATCGGCCCAACTGGCGCAACAGGTTGTACATCTGTTATACCTGGTCCTCAAGGGGCTACAGGACCTACAGGAATAACAGGAATTACCGGTTCAACTGGTCCTCAAGGGGCAATAGGACCTACAGGTGCAACAGGAATAAAGGGCAATACTGGCTCTCAAGGTATTCCTGGTCCTATTGGTTTAACTGGAACAATAGGACCAAAAGGAAATACAGGACCAACAGGTCCTATTGGTATAACAGGGGAAAAAGGAATAACAGGAGCAGTTGGACCACAAGGAATAACAGGGCCAACTGGTGCACAAGGGATAAAAGGAGATAAGGGAAATGTAGGTTTGCCTGGTTCTACAGGAGCAACAGGTCCTACTGGTGTAACTGGAACAAAAGGTGCTACTGGGAATACTGGTGCTATAGGGCCAATAGGTCCTACTGGTGTAACAGGAGCAAAAGGTGCTACTGGGAATACTGGTGCTATAGGGCCGACAGGTTCTACTGGTGTAACAGGAGCAAAAGGTGCTACTGGGAATACTGGTGCTATAGGGCCAATTGGAATGACAGGACCTACTGGAGCAACAGGAATAATTGGGCCTACAGGAGCAACAGGAATAACAGGAGCCGCATCAACCATACCTGGTCCAACTGGAGTTATGGGAGCAATTGGAGCAACAGGACCTACAGGAGCGACAGGAGCAATTGGACCAACATCAACGATACCAGGTCCAATTGGAATAATGGGTCCAACTGGACCACAGGGAATAAAAGGAGATAAGGGTGATATAGGACCACAAGGAATACAAGGAGAAAAAGGCGACAAGGGTGATATAGGTCTACAAGGAATACAAGGAGAAAAAGGAGATAAGGGTGATATAGGTCTACAAGGTATAAAAGGAGATAAGGGCGACGTAGGTCCACAAGGAATAAAAGGAGATAAGGGCGACATAGGTCCACAAGGAATAAAAGGAGATAAGGGCGACGTAGGTCCACAAGGAATAAAAGGAGATAAGGGCGACGTGGGACCAATTGGCCCCACTGGAGCAACGCCTATATTATCATTTCTTACACCTAGTAATGGCTTAACAGGAAATAAATTTAATGGTTCTGTTGCAGAAATATGGACTATTAATTTTGCAGGGAGTGGTTTTGCAAATACAGTAGCAAGAAGCGATCATGTACATTCGCAATTACATAATCAATTGCACGAAATGAGTTCAACTAGTGATCATACTGCAGAAAATTGGAAATTATTTTATTCTAATGGATCTGGGCAAATAAAAGAATTATCTTTAGGTAATAATGGTTATGTGTTAACATCTTCTGGAATTGGTGCGCCGCCTGTTTTTAGTGATTATTCAAATCAGTTTT
>MEOD01000063.1:17910-24237 GCA_001768555.1 Bacteroidetes bacterium GWF2_29_10 | reverse complement strand
AACCCTATGTTACTACTTATTCCTTAAAAAATTTAAGAATAAAAATACTTTATTTGAACAATAGTTTTTATCTTTGTAAAAACTAAGAAAAATGATAAAAATTAATAACATTGAAATTAACAACTATAGGTCGTGTATCAAAACCAAGTTTGATGTACACCCTAACCTAACAACTTTAATTGGGATTAATGGTTCAGGGAAAAGCAATATTCTTAATAGCTTGCAATTGCTAAAAAGAGTTAATTATGATAAGTTTATTACGAAAGAAGATATTAAGTCTCATTCTTCATTAACACTTGCCTTATCGTTTGGAAATATAAATCTTACTATTAAAGCTGATTTTTATTTTGAAAATGATAATCAAATTCTTTCAGGAGAGATTAAATATAAAAAAGAAGGTTCGAAAAAATGGGAGGATATTGATTTAGATTTGTATGTTGTTGTTGAAAGAGAAAAACGCAGAGGGCTTTTGAATTATGGAGCGATTAACAATAGAAAACGTATTGGTCTTAATGATAACGTTAAGATTTCATTTTCTGAAAATAAAAAGGAGCAATTCCAATTTGAGCTTGTTCAAATCTTATCAAATATTAGTTACTATAGTGCAACGCAATTTTCTGACCCTACTGAATGTCCGTCTGTCATTACATTAGACGATTTTAAATTGACTAATGCAAATAATAAAACAAAACCTCATGGTAAATTTATATATGATTTGCATCATGCTTATTGTTATGACAAAAGTTCTTTTAACAAATTCATTACAACTGTAAATAAAGAAGGTATTGGACTTATAGATGATATTGTTTTTCTTGCTACTCATATTCCTAATTCCAAAGGTAAAGATATACAAACACAAAACGATACAATAATACCTCGTTTTATTATTGATTCAAAAGATTTTTCTCCAAATCAACTTTCAGAGGGGACATTTAAAACCTTAGCTTTATTGTTTTATATTATTAATGATGTAAGCGAATTGCTTTTAATTGAAGAACCAGAAGTATGCATTCATCATGGCTTACTTGACAGTATAATTGAGTTAATCAAAGTCCAATCAAAGAAAAAGCAAATTATTATCAGTACTCACTCGGATTATGTTTTGGACAAATTAAAGCCTGAGAATGTAGTGTTGGTAAGTAGAGATACGGATAAAGGAACTATTGCCAAACCATTAAGCAAGGCTCTTTCTAAAAATGATTATGCTGCATTGAAATCATATTTGCAGGACGAAGGAAATTTAGGAGAATATTGGAAATTAAGTGAATTTGAAAATGACTAAGATAAAATCTATTGGTATTATCGCTGAAGATAACAGTGATTTTGAAACTTCAAAAGTTCTTATTAGCAGGATAATAAAGAAGGATAATATTAAATTTAAAAAAGCTATAGGTAATGGTTGTGCAAAAGTAAAAAGTAAAGCATTAACATATTCTAAGGTATTGAAAAATAGAGGTTGTAATCTATTAATTTTAATTCACGACTTAGACAGAAATAATCTACAAACACTAAATACAGAGCTTGATAGAAAATTAAAAGATTGTCCGATTAAAGATTATTTTGTGTGTATTCCTATTGAAGAAATTGAAGCTTGGCTTTTAAGCGACCCTGCTGGGATAAAGGAAGCATTAAATTTAAGAAAGGCTCCAAATGTTCAAGGAAATCCTGAAACAATAAAATCACCAAAAGAAAGATTAGAAAAATATGTTGAGACTTATTCTAATCATGAAAAAGATTATAATAATGTAAAGGATAATGAAAAAATAGCTGCTAAAATTTGTATAGATAAAGTTAAAGCAAAATGCAATTCTTTTAAACTTTTACATGATTTCCTATTATCACATACTTATTAAAATAATAAAGCCACCCCTATGTTACTGCTTATTCCTTAAAAAATATTATACTAAAGGTACTACAAACGCGAATTACGCAATAGGAAAGTCCCTATTGGGTAATTTGCGTTTATTCATTAACAGAATTATTATTACAATAAAAATAATATTTCACATTTTCAAACTAAATTATTTTTATCTTTTTTATTTTTTTTTATTTAAAAAAGCTATTTTTGCAATATAAATTTTATTGTATGAAAGGTCTTTTACTAAGTTTGTCTGTTTTATTTTTTATAATCTTTACTGCTTGTGAGAAAAAAACAGAAACCACCCCAATTGCACAGCAAGTAGTTATTAGCGACACTTCTCAATATACGGGAAGTTTGAAAGTATATGTAAAATACATAAGCAATGGGACATTGTATAGTGCACCAGGAAACACAACAGTGGCAATCTATGCCAACTATGAAGATATTCAAAACAACTTGTACATATACCGTTTATTCACAGACAATAGTGGTTTTATAAACTTTGGCTATTTTAACTTAGGGAACTATTATGTTAAAGCAGAAGCATACGTTAATAACCAATATTATACAGCAATAAATGCTATTCAAATTCGCCCTCGACGTGATGAAGTTTTAACCTCAACAATGACATTAGTTCCTTAAAATATGCAAAAATATAATGTGATAGGGGTAATGTCTGGAACATCTCTTGATGGTTTAGATATTGCTCATTGTGAGTTTAATTCGGAAAACAATGAAGCTTATAATTACCAAATCATTAATGCTAAAACGTTTAAATATAAGGACGAATGGAAAGATATATTAAGATATGCTCATGATTTTTCAGCATTAGAATTAGTAAAAACTAATATTGAATATGGCAAGTATATTGGAGAAATTATTAATCAATTTGTTAATGAATATTCGATTGATAAACAAAATATAGATTTTATTTCATCTCATGGGCATACAGTTTTTCATAAGCCTGAAGAAGGATATACATTACAAATAGGCCATGGTGGAGCTATTTCTGCAATATCAAATATTAATGTTATTAGTGATTTCAGAAGCATGGATGTTGCTCTTGGTGGTGAAGGTGCCCCATTAGTACCAATAGGTGATTATTTTCTGTTTAATAATTATGATTTTTGTTTAAATATTGGAGGTATTGCAAATATATCTTTCAAGCAAAAAGATAGTGAAATGAAAGCTTTTGATATTTGTGCAGCAAATATTATTTTAAATTATTTAGCTAATCAAATAGATTTGGAATATGATAACAACGGAAAAATAGCAAGCAAGGGAACACTTTCGGTAGAATTATTCAATATTCTTAATGACAATTCTTTCTACGCTAAAAAAGCACCAAAATCACTTGGACGAGAATGGATAGAGGTAAATGTCTTAAATATTTTAAACAACTTTGATATACCAATTGAAGACAAACTAAATACTTGTGTTAATCATATTGCATTTCAAATTAGTAAAATTATAAAAAATAACTTTACTAATGGAATCGTTACAGGAGGAGGAACATATAATGATTTTCTTATTAGCTTAATAAAAAAATACTCAGGAACAAACATTCATATTCCTAATAATTATACAATAGACTTTAAGGAAGCATTAATATTTGCCTTCTTAGGTGTACTTTGGAGTGAGAATAAGATAAATTGCCTAAGCTCTGTTACTGGAGCAAAAAAAGACAATATAGGCGGAGCTTTATATAAATCACATTAAAGATCTCTCAAGCTCAATAGCAGCCATACAACCTGTGCCAGCAGCACTTACAGCTTGTCTATACACATGGTCTTGAACATCGCCAGCAGCAAAGACTCCATCAATATTAGTTTGTGTTGTGCCAGGCTTTGTGATAATATATCCATTATCATCTAATTCTAATTGTCCTTTAAATATATCTGTATTAGGAGCATGACCAATTGCAACAAAAAAACCAGTAATAGGAATCGTAACATCCTCTCCTGTTAGTTTATTATTTAAAATAACTCCTTCAACAAATTTATCTCCAATAATCTCTTTTGTTAAATGATTAAATAGAACTTTGATATTTGGGGTATTGAATACTTTATACTGCATAGCTTTCGATGCTCTTAACTCATCTCGTCTAACTATCATATACACTTGCTTACACATCTTAGCTAAATAAGTGGCTTCTTCTGCAGCAGTATCGCCTCCACCTACAATTGCTACGTCTTGCCCTCTATAGAAAAAACCATCACATGTTGCGCATGCAGAGACTCCCCCACCCTTATATTTTTCTTCAGATGCTATGCCTAGCCACTTTGCAGTTGCACCTGTAGCAACAATAACTCTTTCTGCTAATATCTCTTTTGAAGAATCAACAACTACCTTGAATGGTCTTTGAGAAAAATCGACAGAACTAACATAACCAAAACGAATTTCTGCACCTAGACGCTCCGCTTGCTTCTTCATATTTTCCATTAATTCAGGACCAGTTATACCATCAACAAAACCTGGGAAATTCTCTATTTCTGTTGTTGTTGTTAACTGACCACCTGGTTGCAATCCCTCATATAATACAGGTTTCAAGTCAGCTCTTGATGTATATATGGCAGAAGCGTATCCTGCAGGTCCCGAACCTATTATTAAACACTTTATCTTTTCTATATTTTCCATTTCCATATTTTATAATTTTATACTAATTTATGATTTTGTAAAATTATTAATAATTTTTCAAACATTATTAAATATACTTAACAAGTTTCCAATTTTATCCATATTTTCACATGTCTTTAACTTTTCCTGCAATGAAATAGACAACCAAAAATACAATTATGGCAAACAAAATTGGTGATGGGAAGCTATCCCAAAATCCATAGATAATTTCATTTTGACATGATTGAAACAGATTGTGAATATATTTTCTTAATATAGATTTGTAGTAATGAAGGTGAAAATTTAGTTGCTATATTAAAATAGAATTATCTTTGCATAGTTATAGTAAAGCTAGATATATTTATGAGAGTATTGTTTTATTTGTCACCATATATTTCGCCAACGCATTCAGAGTTTCAACATAATAGTATAAATTTGGGGGAGGGAATGCGAAAGGCAGGCATTGAGTTTTATGGCAATATTGATTATTGGTATGAGAATGATATAGATGGGTATTTGTTTCGAGCAGTACCTAATGGCTATAATCATGATGTGGCAATTTATAGTACATTTTATTTTAATCGTTATCCAGAAAGGATAAGTGATGTTGATTATTCAAAGATAAATGTTTTGATTGATGCAGAGGATGGATTGTTTACACATTGTTTTAAGTCTGACTATAAAAGATTTAATTGTATATTACGAACACATTATAATAAGAATTTAAATTATCCAAAGAATGTTTATCCTTGGGTTTTTGGTTTGTCGGAAAGGATAATAAAGGAGGTAGAGAATATCAGAGATATAAAACCGCTTAATAGGATTTATAATAATTTTCGTGTAAGTCAGAATTTGCGAACAAAGTCAATAGATGAGTTATCGCCTGTGTTGTCAAAAAAATATGTGATGTTTAATTATCTGACAGATCAATTAAGTACTACAGATAGTAATGATTGCTTGAGTTATTGGAGTCAAACAGGTCGTAGGCATAATGAGGAGTATTATAGATTGTTAAATAGTTCGATGCTTACGTTTGTTTTTGGAGGCATTATAGATGTTAAACCTATTGGGAAGGATTACGCGAGTAAAATGTTGAGGCAGTTAAATAAATTAATGTCAAAATTATATAGAAGTAAAAGGAGCAATTTTTTGTTTATATACCAATATGATAGCTGGCGCTTGTGGGAGAGTTTGGTATCAAATACATGTCCAATACATGTTGATTTTGAAGAATGGGGATTTGAAATGCCTTATATGCCAGAGAATGGTAAGCATTATATTGGTGTGCGTAATCTTGATTTTAAAAAAGCAGGAGATATGATTTTAGACTTAACAGATAATGAGATTAAAGAGATAGCAGAAAATGGGAAGAAATGGGTTTTGGAGCATTATAATACTAAACGATTGTTTGAATTGCTAAAAGAGTTAATTGATAATTAATATATATGCATAAAATATATTTTATGTGGAAGGTGTTTTTTATTATTATTTGTATTTTTTTTTGTGAAAATATTTATTCACAATCAATCAATAATAATGCTGATTATATTAGAGGATTCCCGAATAAGTTTAGGACATCTTATGATGTTAAGAATTATGATATTTCATTAGATTTTGATTTTAATAGTAAGTCAATAAAAGGTGTTTGTAAAGTCTTTTTTAAATTATTAGGAGATTTAGATACTCTTCAAATAGACCTTTATGAAAACATGACAATAGATTCTATTGTAGTGGATAATCAATTGTTAGATTATTTCCGGTATAGAGGTGCCGTTAGTATATTGCATGCGTTTAGAAAAAGTTCAGATAATTTAAATTTAATTACTATATATTATCATGGAGAACCACAT
>MEOD01000063.1:0-17885 GCA_001768555.1 Bacteroidetes bacterium GWF2_29_10 | reverse complement strand
CCTTTTATAGGTGTTTCAGTTGAAGGTGTTGGAGCAAGCTTATGGTATCCATGTAAAGATTTGTTGTCAGATAAGCCAGATAGTGTTAAGTTAAGAGCTTTATTACCTTCAGACTTAATGCTTGTTTCAAATGGACAATTAAGAGAAGTTGTTTTAATGGATAATAATAAGACTCTTTATAATTGGTTTGTTGGGTATCCGATAGTGAATTATAATGTTACGTTTTATATTGGTAAATATGTTCATTTGAAAGATAGTATGCAAACGGTTGATAATAATTGGTTAAGCTTGAATTACTATGTTTTAAATTATAATAAAGATAAAGCAATAAAGCATTTTAATCAAACTAAGAAAGTCATAAATTCTTATGAACACTATTTTGGGGAATATCCGTTTTTGAGAGATGGTTTTGCTCTAGTTGAATCACCTTATGCAGGTATGGAGCATCAAAGTGCTATTGCTTATGGTAATAGTTATAAGGATGGTTATGATGGATATGATTATTCTCAAATTGGCTTAAAAGAGGATTATATTATATTGCATGAAGCTGCTCATGAGTGGTGGGGGAATTCATTGTCAATGGATGATCTTTCGGATATGTGGATTAATGAAGCATTAGCTACTTATTCGGAATGTCTTTATGTTGAATTGAATTATGGTCATGAAATGTATAATAGATATGTTAATGCAAAAAGGAGTTATATGCTTAATGATAAACCTTCTTTTTCGGCAAAGTATTTTAATCAAATGGGTTCTTTTGATATGTATTATAAGGGAGCTTTAATGTTTCACACTATTAGAAATGTATTGCAAAATGATTCTCTTTTTTTTAATGCACTAAAACAAATTTTGATTGGTTATAAGTATAAAAATATTTCTACAGAAGTGTTTATTAAAGAATTTAATTTGCTAACGAAATATGATTTTACTGATATATTTTATGAATTTTTAGGACACACAGAAAGACCTCTTCTTTCATATAAATGTGTTAATAAAAAGCAAAATGTTAGTTGTAGGCTTAATTGGGTTAGTGATAATCCTAATTTTGTTATGCCAATAGAAATAGAATCGAAAGGGACACGGATTAGATTAGATGTAAAAAACACGAGAAATATGTTTGTTATTAAAGATACAGAGGCCAGTGAAATAAAGTTTTTGAAAGAAAATTTATTCTATTTTAAAAAGTAGAATATTAAAAAAAGATGTTAGTTTTTTTTCATTTTATTTTTCTCTTGTCTAATGATACCATATATAATAATCAATAGTATCGGGAAGATAAAATTGAAGTATTTAATAATGTTTTTAGTTTTGTCGGGTAATGATATTAAAGGTCTGTATTTAATTTCTTTTGTTCGTATATGAAATAATTCGGTACTTCCAGATAACCAGTCAATAATATTTGCTGTTAAATGTATATTATCTTCATTTATTTTTATAGTGTTTTGTCCTACTCCATTAATTACAAAGTCCCCGTCAGAGATAAACACTATTTTAGAATTTTTGTTTCCAACTATTTTTCCTTCTAATATTGCAGCAACAGTAATATTAGATAATGGAAAATCTGTATCTGTCCAATTTTTCAATAAATCGAATTGGAATGGAGGATTTATAATTCCAGATTTATCAGATGTTTTAATTAGGGGAATAAATTTTACATTGTTTTTATTATTAGGTAAACATTGACTTGCGAACTCAAATACGACACTTTGAATGCCTGTGTTTACAGGATGGTTAGAGAATTTTGTTAGAATAGGTATTAAAGGGAAATTAATTGTTGATTTTACAGGATATCCTGATTGATTTTGTGTAAAAACAATTGGCATGCAATTTTTATCAATAATGAAATTATTTTTTACAATAATTCCTTTTTGTTTAAGCCAATTTTGAAAATTATTATAAACTGGAAATGCGTATTGTGCTTCAGGGTTTGCGTCTACAGAATTATATGCTATAAATATATTGTTGCCTTTACGAAGGAAGTTGTCTAATGTGTTAAAATTGTTTTGGGAGAATGAATCTTTTGGAGAAATTATAAGTAATGTTTTTATATGTTTTGGGATATCAGAATTATTGTTTAATTCAATATTTTCTATTTCATATAGGGCACTTAAGTTATTGTAAAGTTCTTTGATTGCGTAAATATCAGGTTCCCCGTTACCTTGTAATAATCCTATGATTGTTTTGTTAGTTATAGTTAATTTTTTAATAGAAAGAGTAATAAAGTATTCATAAGATGTTTCTGGTTGAATTATTGGTATTACTTCTTTTTGTCCTTTGTTATTAGTAATAGTTAGTCCAAAGTAAGCTTTTTGTTGTTTTAGTTGATTCTTTTCTCTAACATCAATAAGGACTGGGGCTATTCCATTTTCAATAGCTTCTTTTTCAAATTTTTCGTTTTCGAATGGGTTGATGAATTTAAATTTGATATTATTGCTAGATTTAATAGCATATTCGTTAATTAAATCTTTTATGTCAGTTTTAATTCTTGCAAAGTCAGGAGGTAAGTTTTCAGAGAAGTAAACGTTTATTTGTATTTCTTGATTTAGATTTTTTATTATTTTTTTTGTAGATTCACTTAATGTATATTTTTTATCATTAGTGAAGTCAATTCTTAAAAATAAGAAGTATGATGCAATATTAAGAATAAGAATAAAAACAATTATTATATATTGTTTTGCCATAATATAATTATTTTCTTTTAATAAGGTTTATGTAAGCAAGATTTAAAAATATGAAAGAAAAAGAGATAAAGAATATTATATCTCGGCTGTCAATAACTCCTCTGTTAATTGATGAAAAATGGTTATTTACACTAAGGAAATAGAATAATTTAGATATAGAAGAATTGGTGGTTGAGGCTAGTATGTCAAATATAAGATGAAAAAATATACCAATGAAAATTGATATAAGAAATGCTACTACTTGGTTTTCATTTACACTACTTGCAAATATTCCTATACTAATATAAAATATGCTTATTAGTAATAGTCCTAGGTAACCACATATTACAGTTGGATGATCAATATTTCCAAGATAAGAAACTGTTAGGTAATAAGGAATAGTTAGTATTAATGCAATTGCAATTAATACAAAATTAGATAATAATTTTCCAAATATAATGTTCCATTCATTAACTGATTTTGTTAGTAATATTTCAATTGTTCCATTTTTTCGCTCTTCTGCTATGGAACGCATTGTTAGTGCGGGAATAAATAAAAACAAACTCCAGTAAGCAATGTCAAAAAAATGTTTTAAACTAGCTTGGTTTAAATAAAATATATCAAAACCAGAAATCCATGTAAAAAAACCATTAAATCCTAAAAAAGCAGATAATATAATGTATGCAATTAGTGAATTAAAAAATAAATTGAGCTCTTTTTGAGCAATAATAAATGTTTTATTCATTTTTTGTAAGATTAATAAAAATGTCTTCAAGTTTATTATCAATAGGAGTCAATTCCATAATAATAAAATTATATTTTTTGCAAGTATTAAATATATCACGCCTTGCATTAACTGAATCATTGCATTTTATAATATATTCTTTATTTATATCATTATAATTTATGGAATTAATAAAGCTATTATCTCTAAGTTCATTTAAAATATCTTTATTAAAATCATTTTCTAAAATTAACTTTATTGTTTTTTCCTTAATTACTTCTTCGTTTAAGTTTGCGGTATTTCCATCAGCAATAATTTTTCCCTTATTTATTATAATTACTCTTTCAGCTATTGCTTCTACTTCTTGAAGTATATGTGAGCTAAATATAATAGTTTTTTCTTTTCCTAGTTCTTTTATTAGGTTTCTTATATCAATTATCTGATTTGGGTCTAATCCGGTTGTAGGTTCATCTAATATTAGAATTTTAGGGTCATGCACTATTGCATGAGCAATTCCCACTCTTTGTTTATACCCTTTTGATAGTTCTGATATTTTTTTGTTTTTTTCTTTTTCTAAACCACATACATCAATTACATATTCTATTCGACTATTTAATTTGTTTTTTTGCAAATCTTGCAATTTAGCAATGAAAATTAAATATTCAATAACAGTCATTTCATAATATAAGGGATTATTTTCTGGTAGGTACCCTATAATTTTTTTGATTTTAGAAGGGTTTTCTTTTACATTAATATTGTTGATGTATATATTACCTTTGTCTGGATGAATAAAAGATGTAGCCATTTTTAATGTTGTACTTTTTCCTGCGCCATTAGGTCCAAGAAATCCAACTATTTCTCCTTTTTTTATTTCAAAAGAAATATTGTCAACAGCTTTAATACTGTTATAACTTTTATAAATGTTTTCAAATATAAGACTCATTATTTTCTATAATTAGTCTTGTTTTATATTATAAAACAAAATTGTTTTAATTGTAAAAAATAAAATTGAAAAGAATAATCCTAAAAATAACCCAACTATAAAAGCTATAGGAGCGGATATATATGACTTATCTAAAGGATACTTAGGAGTATCAATTATTTGAATAACTGGTTGTTGATTTGCAAATGAAATTTGAGATATTTCTAAATTTTTAATTAATTCTGCATACATGATGTTTAGTATCTCAATATCTCTTATCAATTTTCTCTTTTTTAGAAATCCTTCTTTTTTTACAAGTCCTAAATTAGAGTCTTCCCATGATGCTAATTCGTTTTCATAAATTAATAATGCGTTTTTTACAGAATCTGTTCTTTGCTCTAAAAAAGAAATATTTTTGCTTGATGATGTTGTCATTTCAAATTTATAAAAATCAAGAATGCTATTTAATATAGCTTCTGATAATATTTTTGAAAGAATTTCATTTTTTGTTTCTACTTTTAACTCTATTATACTTGAAAAATTACCCACCTTAGTTATGCTTAAATATTTCTTTGTAATTTTGGTATAAAATGCGTTAAGCAAACTATCTTTTTGTAAAGAATCGGATGAGTTATTTTTAGAAAAATCTATGTTTTTTAATTTGAGTTCGTCTTTCCATGTTTCTCTATATTTTTGAGAATCAATATAATAATCTACTATTTTTATTCTATTTTTACCTATAGTTGTTTCAGAAAGCAATGCTCTATAAATAATTTTTTTAGATTTTATTAATTCTATTATGTTTTCTTTATCAAAAACACCACCACCACCTTGTCCTAATGCCATTCCAAATTGACTTGCTATTTTTGAATAATTTGAAAGCAAATCATTTTGCATGTTTTCGAAAATAAATGTAATTTTAGCTGTGTATTTATCTCCTTTTACGTATGCTAATAGCAAGCCTAATATTCCAAGAGATATAGAAAAAGCTAAAATTAAGACCCAATTTTTTAATAAGCTTTTTAATATTACTTTATATTTAAAAATTAGCTCCTCTAAGGTTAACTCTTTTTGCATATCTTATACTAATTAGCTACATTTTTTAGCAATAACCATATAGTTAATACTGCTGTCATTTTGATTGTTATATTTTCAATGGCCTTATTCCAATCTACTTTACTTTGTCCTTTTTTTTCTTCTTTTTTACTTTTTTCTGGAATAACTATTTGTGAACCTTTTTTTACTTTTGGATATATATTTAATATACCTAATCTAGTTGTTTGCTTTATAATTCCATTAGGATAAATCACTTGTGTTCTAGCTCTATCCGATTCCTTGTCAAATCCTCCAGCAAATTGAATTATATAATATTTTGCTCTCCTATGTTTTGCAAATGGTACACTTATATTTTTGTCTCCTAAAATATGTGTAGAACCACTAATTAGAACTAAATCTAGTGTTCTAGGGATATGTATTAAATCATTATTATATAAAAAAACATTATATTTTGATGATTTATGACTAAGTGCTCTTTTCATATTTAAGCCTATACTTCCAACTCCTTCCCTTTGCATTTTTGCTCCTTCAGGGAAAGCAAATTCGGTAAGCCCTCCAGCTCTATCAATTATATCTGATAATTTTTCATCTTTTCTTAATATAGAATATTTTCCTGGAAATTTTATTTCTCCTCCTAATGTTACAATCATTGGGTTTTCGAAATCTGGATTTTTTCTTATGTATATAATGTCGTAAGGTTGTAAATATATTTGGCTTATATCTTTATCAATAGTTAAATCATCTTTTATAGGTAATGTTTCAACAAATGCTCTAATAGGTGTTGACTTTTCAAAATCATTATTAGAAGAAATTATTCTTGATATTTCAATTCTACCATTTCCTGATTCTTTTTTCAAACCTCCAGTTATCAATAATGCATCTTTTAAAGATAATTCATAGCCATAAGTTATTGTATCAGGCTTCCGAACCTCACCTACAACGTATACTTGAAAATAATCAGTAAAATCCTTTTTTGAAAGTATTCTTATTTCATCTAATTCCTTTAGCTCTAAATTATCTTTAGAGTCCTTATTTTGGAGTGCATTGTTTATATTAAAATCTATGTATGTTTTACTTAAATTTTCATTTAATCTAAGAATGTAAGCCTTTTCTGTATAAGCACTATAAGAAATACCCTCTGCTCTCTCAATAATATCCGAAACTCTATCGCCAATTCTCAATTCATATTCTCCAGATATTTTTACTGCTCCTTTTAAAATTACTTTATTTTTTACAAAATCAGGTATTTGTGGTACAAATACTACATCTTTGTCATATAATTTAAAATCAATTTTATTTTGCAGTAAACTATCGTAATTAATATCTATGTATTTTAATTCATTATTTACATATCTTTTAATTAAAATATTTTTAGTATATGAATTACCATTAAAACCTCCACAAAATTTTAATAAATCTTTTAATTTTTCATTTCCTTTTAACTCGTAATTATGAGGCCTTTTTATTGCCCCTTCTATTTTTACTACTTTTTCTGCAACATTTACATAAATATAATCATTATTTTGCAAAAAAACATCATTATAATATCTCTCATCTGTTAAAAATTTATAAGCATCCAAAGAGTCTATAGTCCTCCCCTCTCTACGTATATATATATTTCTTATTGAACCGGATTTTGTTAAACCATTAGCAGCAATTAATGCGTTAAAAGGAGTATTTACTGCTGGTATGACATAGCTACCAGGTTTATCAACCTCTCCAACTATATTAACAGTTATTACTCTAGAATAAACCAAATTAACATCAAAATCAGAATTAGAAAGATCTATTGAAGCCCCAAATTTGGAACGCAAAAGATGTTTGGCTTTTGCAAAAGTCATTCCTTTTAAATATATTCTACCTACTTGACGTGGAGAAATATAACCATCTTCTGATATCGTAAATTTTTCAGAATAATCTGTATATCCCCATGTCGTAACAACAATTTCATCTCCAACACCAAGTTTGTAATTTTCTGGAGCAATTACTTCTTTTGCTTTTTGATATATTAAAATAGAATTATTTTTAAATATAGAATGACCATATACAAGTTCTTCATATTTTGGATTAGTGTCTTTATCTTTTTTTATATTCTTTAAAGAATCGTCCCATTCATTATAAACATAATCATTATTTGAAGTGTCCGTTATTGAATTTAATGATAAAGATTTATTACTTGCTTGTTTATTGTCAATGTATTCTTTTATTGCTTGATCAGATACATTATACTTTTTTAAATCAGATTGACTTATCCCATCCAGATTAACTTGGCTATAAGTAATATAATTCACAAGAAAAAGTAAAATAAAAAATATTATTTTTTGCATATTGGTATAAAATAATTTTGCAAATTTACACTTTTATTCCTAACGATTTAATTATTATTTTCATAGTTACTGTAAAAATGGTATAGAAAAAGTGATGCACTTTACACAAAGTTATGTTTATCTAACAATAATTTCTTCTCTTTTAGGTCCTGTAGATATAATTTCTATACGTATGTCAAGTTGGTCTTCAATAAACTCAATATAATTAATTAATTCATAAGGTAATTCTTTGTATTTATTTACATTAACAATGCTTTTATTCCAACCTTTCATTACTTTATATATTGGTTTTACATTATTATTTTCAAGAGAGTATGGTGGATGAGATATTATTTTTCCATCATATTCATAATGTGTACAAATTTTTATTGCTTCAAAATTATCAAGCACATCAGCTTTCATCATAACAAGCTTTGTTACCCCATTAATCATTATAGCATATCTTAATATAGGCAAATCTAGCCATCCACATCTACGAGAACGACCTGTTGTTGAGCCAAATTCTTTTCCATATTCTCTTAACTTATCTCCGTTAGCATCATTAAGTTCTGTAGGGAAAGGCCCTGCTCCTACTCTTGTTGTGTATGCTTTAAAAATACCAATGACATCATTTATTTGAGTTGGAGGAATTCCTAAACCTGTACAAACACCTGCTGTTGTAGTATTTGATGATGTAACAAAAGGATAAGTTCCAAAATCTATATCAAGCATAGTTCCTTGAGCACCTTCTGCTATAATATTTTTATTATTAGAAATCTTTTCATTTATGTATATTTCACTATCAATAAACCTAAATTTTTTAATGAGTTCAATTCCTTCAAACCATTTCTTTTCCATTAAAGTAAAATCAATATCATCTATTTCTAAATTATATTGTTTTTTATAAAAATCTATTAATTCAAAGTGTTTTTTTGATAAAGAATTATACTTATTTATAAACTCTTCATTATTTGATAAATCTCCTATTCGTATTGCTTGTCTTGATATTTTATCTGAATATGCTGGACCAATGCCTCTAAGTGTTGAGCCTATTTTGTTAACGCCTTTAGATAATTCAATTACTTTATCCAAAAGTTTATGAGTTGGTAATATTAGGTTAGCCTTTTTAGATATTAATAATTTTTCAAATATTTTAGCTCCTGCATTTATCAAATCGTCAACTTCTTTTATAAATTCAATAGGATCTATTACAACTCCATTGCCTATAATATTTTTAGATTGATGAAATACGCCTGAAGGAATAGTGTGTAACACTATCTTTTTTTTATCAAACATTAATGTATGACCAGCATTCGGGCCTCCTTGAAACCTTGCAACAATATCATATTTTGGGGTAAGCACATCTATAATTTTACCTTTGCCTTCATCTCCCCATTGTAATCCTAATAATACATCTACTGACATTATAATTTTTTATTAATTTTTTAAACAATCTTTACATAAACCATAAAACGTTAGAGTTGTTGAATGAACTTCGAACCCAAAATTTTTCTCTACACCTTTTTGAATATGATAAAGTTCCGTATCCTGAAATTCAATAACTTTTTTGCAAATAGTACAAATCATGTGACCATGTTGTTTTGTCTTAAACGTCTTTTCAAAATGAGCAGAATTATCATCAAACTGATGTTTGACAACTAAATTACTTTTTAATAATAATTTAATAGTATTATAAACTGTTGCTCTTGAAATTCGAAACTTTTTATTTAGCATATCCTCATAAAGTTCCTCTATAGTGAAATGAGAATCTTTATGATATATTTCCTTAAGTATAGCAAACCTTTCGGGTGTTTGTCGATAATCGCCTCTTTTTAAAAAGGTTTTAAATATTTCTGTTACTTTCTCTATTATATCAATTATTCCTGTGTTCATTATGTCAATTTTTATTGCAAACAAGGTCCTGCTTTTACCAATTCTACTCCTTCTTTTTTATCTGTAAATTTGTCAAAGTTAATAATAAATTTATTTGCTAATATTTTTGCTTGTTCAAAGTATAGTTCCTTATTTATCCAATTATTTGAAGGATTAAGAATTTGAGGATTGTTTACTCCTTTTAATTTTTTTGGTATTTTTAAGTTAAATATAGGGAGAATTTCAAATTCTTCTTTCTCTAATGAACCATCTAAAATGGAATCAATTATAGAACGAGTAGTTTTTATATCTATTCTATGACCAACTCCATAAGCTCCTCCGACCCAACCTGTATTAACTAAATAAGCAGCAGAATTGTGCTGTTCTATTTTTTTTGCTAATTCTTGGGCATACATAGTTGGATGTAGTAATAAAAATGCAGCTCCAAATGCAGATGAAAATGTAGGAACAGGTTCTTTTATTCCTCTCTCTGTGCCTGCAAGCTTAGCTGTGTATCCACTCAAAAAATAATACATTGTTTGCTCTTTTGTTAGTTTTGAAACTGGCGGGAAAATACCAAAAGCATCTGCTGTCAAAAATATTATATTATGTGGATGCGTACCTTTTGAAATAGGTTTTACTATATTATCAATGTGGTATAAAGGATATGAAACTCTTGTATTTTCTGTTTTTGACAAATCCTTAAAATCTATTTCTTTTGTTGTTTTATTTATAACAACATTCTCTAATAAAGCATCTTTTTTTATTGCATTATAAATGTCAGGTTCCTTATCTTTATCCAAGTTGATGCATTTTGCATAACAACCTCCCTCTAGATTAAAGACTCCATTATCATCCCAGCCATGTTCATCATCTCCTATTAAAAATCTATTAGGGTCTACAGAAAGTGTTGTTTTCCCCGTTCCTGAAAGTCCGAAAAATAATGCTGTATCTCCATTTTTACCCATATTTGCAGAACAATGCATTGATGCCATTCCTTCTGTTGGTAAATAGTAATTCATTATTGAAAAAAAACCTTTTTTTATTTCTCCACCATACCATGTACCCCCAATTATTGCTCTCTTATCCTTTATATGGAATGCAACATATACTTCACTATTTAAATTGTGCTCTTTCCATAATGGGTCTATTGTTTTACATGCATGTAGCATAACAAATTCTGCATTAAAATCTTTTAGTTCTTCTTCAGTAGGACGAATAAATAAATTCTTTACAAAATGTGCAGCCCACGCAACCTCTGTTATTACTCTTATCTTTAATCTTGAAACCTCATCAGATCCGCAATAAGCATCCATAACATAAAGTTTTTTGCCAGATAATTGTTTCGCACTATTATCATAAAGATCGTCCCAAACCTTTTGGCTTATAGGTTTATTATCCGAATTATTTTTGTCTTTTTCTGCCCACCAAATTAAATCTTCAGATGAAGGTTCTTTAACTATGTATTTATCTTTTGGTGAACGCCCTGTAAATATACCTGTATCTACTGATACAGAGCCAGTATTGGTAATATAGCCGACCTCAAGACCTTCATTATTTGGATCTGTTTCATGCTTGAATAACTCTTCGTAAGATAAATTGTAATAAACTTCTGTTGGAGTAGTTATGCCGTACTGATTTAAATCAAGATAAAAATCAGTATTTTTAGCTTTTACCAGATTTGTTGCCATTATATAAAACGTTTTTAATATTTATGGGTGCAAAAGTACAAATTTATAAATTAGATTTAACACTAAATTTACAAAATATACTTCATATCCAACATATTTCTTTGCATGCGGAGTTGTGTCTTTATATATAAAATTCGCGAATAGTTTTATTAATAAGTGATTAAGGAATTTTGTTATTTATCATATATTAATAATAAAATAACTTAAGAATATTCATACAATTTTGACTATAAAAATATTTTAGCTATATTCTTTTTATAATTTTCAACCGTGAAGTCATTTGAAAATTTCAGAAATCCTTTTTCTGCTATTTCTTCTGCTGCTTCTTTATTGCTAATAGCAAAATTAATTTTATTTTGAAAATCATTAGAATTTGATGGTTTAAATAATAATCCATTTTTATTATCTTCTATAATATCAGTAATACCACCATGATTCGCAGCAATAATTAAGCACCCAGCGCTCATTCCTTCAATTGCTACTAAACCAAAAGATTCTGGTTTTATAGAAGGAATAACAACAATATCCGCCCAATTATAATAATCTGAAGGATTATTTGAAAATGGCAACAATTCTATAAAATTTTCTAGATTATACAATTTAATTTTATTCTGAATTTGTATTTTTATTTCGATATTATTCTCAAAAACATCTCCCACTATTTTTATTTTTAATCTTTTATGTAAGTCATTAACCAGCTTATTAATTACTTCTATTAATAATAATTGTCCTTTCTGATAACTTAATCTTCCTATCATTAAAATACGTATTTCTTCTGATGCAAATTTTTTAGATTTTACATTTTTATAACCATCTACTCCATTATGAATTACATAATAATTTTGAGTTTTATTTAATTTGTAAGCATTTTTTGTTGCATTAGAATTGAATATTATATTTGAACCACTAAAGCGAACTAATTTATTAAAAAATGCACCTATAAAACCAATAGGTATTTCATGTACATGAATAAAACATTTATTTTTAATGAATTTTGAAATAATTATAAAATCAAGAACAACAATAGTATTGATGTAAATGTAATCAAACTCTTTTGCTAATTTGAAATACTTAATAATATTAAAAGGTAAAAGAAAAATATTTTTTAAATTAAATCTTCTTAAATCATTTTTTCTAATAACACTAATATTAGAAACAATTAATTCGTCTGCATATTCTTTTAATGCATCAAATAAGTCTCCATTTTTTGGAATAATTACTTTAATAAATGAGTCAGCATTATTTTCTTTAATTGATTTTACACTTTGTATAAATGTCCTATCTGAGCCATATAGTTCATACCCTTGTGTAACAAACAAAAATTTTTTCATTGTATATTGATAAAATATTGACAAAATAAAAACCTGACAGAAATTAAGAAATTAGCTGTCAGGTTCTTATTTTTTTGTAATATAAATTAATCTTAGTTTTAGTATCTATAATGTTCAGGTTTATATGGACCATTGATATCTACACCAATATAATCAGCTTGTTCTTTTGTTAGTTTTGTTAATTTTACTCCAATTTTTGCTAGATGTAAACGAGCAACTTCTTCATCTAATCTTTTTGATAACCTATAAACCCCAACTTCATAGTTGTTATTCCATAAGTCAATTTGAGCTAAAGTTTGATTAGTAAATGAATTACTCATAACAAATGAAGGATGACCTGTTGCACAACCTAAGTTTACTAATCGTCCTTCAGCTAATAAAAATATTGAATTCCCATTAGCAAATTCATATTTATCAACTTGAGGTTTTATATTTGTTTTCTTTATTCCTGGAAATTCATCTAATACGTCAACCTGTATCTCATTATCAAAATGTCCAATGTTACATACTATTGCTTGATCTTTCATTTTTGACATTTGTTCTGCTGTAATAACGTCTTTATTTCCAGTTGTTGTTACAAATATATTTCCTTCAGATAAACTGTCTTCTAGAGTTGAGACTTCAAAACCTTCCATTGCAGCTTGTAATGCACAAATAGGATCTATTTCTGTAACAATTACTCTTGCTCCATAACTCTTCATTGATGTTGCACATCCTTTTCCAACATCTCCATAACCACAAACAACAACAACTTTACCTGCAATCATAACATCTGTTGCTCTCTTTATTCCATCTGCTAAAGACTCTCTACATCCATATAAGTTGTCAAATTTAGATTTTGTTACAGAATCATTAACATTTATTGCAGGAAAAAGCAATTCGCCTTTTTCTTGCATTTGATATAGACGATGTACGCCAGTTGTAGTTTCTTCAGAAACTCCTTTTAATTCGCTAACCATTTTATTCCATTTGCCAGGTTCTTCAACTGCTGTCTTTTTAAGAAGATTTAAAATTATTGCTTCTTCTCTATTAGCTGGTTTTACTTCTAATTTTGATGGATTTTTTTCACCATAATAACCTTTATGAATTAATAATGTTGCATCTCCTCCATCATCAACAATTAAGTTTGGACCTTTACCTTCAGGGAAGTTTATTGCTTGATTTGTACACCACCAATATTCTTCTAAAGTTTCTCCTTTCCACGCAAAAACAGGCACGCCAGATTTTGCTATTGCTGCTGCTGCATGGTCTTGAGTAGAAAATATATTACAACTAGCCCATCTTACATTTGCTCCAAGTTCAACTAATGTTTCTATTAAAACAGCGGTTTGTATAGTCATATGTAAAGAACCCATTATCCTTACATTTTTCAACGGTTTTTCTTTCCCATATTTTTCTCTAACAGCCATTAATCCTGGCATTTCTTTTTCTGCAATTTCTATTTCCTTTCTTCCAAAGTCTGCAAGAGAAATATCTGCTACTTTGTAAGGTAAATCGTATTTTTCCATCTTTTAGTAATTATTTTATTGATATAATGATTAATTAAGTTACAAATATACTTTTTTTTTCATTGAAGGATTAAACTAATTTTAATTGTTGAAAAAAATATTACTATCTATTTTTTTTTCAATAAATTCAACCCATTCATTACTATCATTTAAACTTTCAACTAAAGTAAATTTAGTTCCTCCATGTTTAAAAAATTTTTTTTTATACTCAATGTTTATTTCATGAATAGTTTCAATACAATCAGTTACAAATGAAGGACATGTAATTAATATTTTTTTTACACCTTTATCTGCATAACTAATTATAGTTTCTTCTGTAAATGGAGATGTCCATTTATTTGTCATACTTGATTGAAATGATACATCATACTTGGTATTTATATCTTTTAATTCTGCCATAATAAGACGTGTCATTTCATAACAAGAAGCGACATAGCATAACTCATTTTTTTTGTTATATGTATTTAGGCAATCAAAATCTTTACAATCTTTTCCATTATGATTTTTTTTAATATGACTTAATGGCAATCCATGAAACGAAAATAAAATTAAATCATACTCATTAGGATTATACAACAATAACATCTTAGCATACAAATTAACAAACTCAACATTATTAAAAAAGTAATTTTCAAAAAAAACAGGTGTAGATATTTTTGCTTTTTTTAATTCTTCAAAAAAATACTTTAAAGATGACCCTGTTGTTGATTCAGCATATTGAGGATAAAGTGGCATGAAAACTATTTTTTCATATTGATTGTTTTTAATTTCTTCTATTACATTTTTTATAGAGGGATTGCCATATCTCATAAAAAGATAGACATCTACTTTGCGTTCTAATTTTAATTTTAGTTTTTCTAATAAATTTTGGCTATAATTAATAAGAGGACTATTATTATTTTGCCATATAGTTTTGTATTTTTCTGTTACTTTTTTTGCTCTAAATGGTATTATTATGAAATTTACAATTGTCCATCGTAATATAGATGGCCCTATAATCATACTTGGGTCAGAGAGAAATTCTTTCAAATATATTTTGACATATTTAAGTTCTGGTGAATCAGGAGAGCCAATGTTTGAAATTACTAATGCTGTTTTGTTTTTTTTCATCTTTTTTATAATATGGAATCAGCTATATTTTTACCTTGTTTTATCCTATCGGCCATACCAATGCCATCTCTTAAGTTTCCTGCAATGACTAAACCTTTATATTTTTTTTCTAATTCTTTTATTTTTTCAAATCGACAACCAGAGTCAACATAATATTGAGGAATGGACTTTTCATAACGAGTTATATTTAACAAATCTGGAGAAAAATTATTAAGTCCCATAATTGGAGCAACCTCTTCTTTTAAAATTTCAATTATTTCATCATCAGAAAGCTTCATTAAGTTTTTTTTTCTTGTACCACCTATAAAAACATTTATTAAAACACTACCTTCTGGTGCTCTATTTTTCAAAAACGAAGATATAAATAAAACGCCTAAAAAATTCTTTTTTTCTTTAAAAGGAACCAAACCTCCAAAACCATTAATATCTATTCCCGTCCATTTTTTTAAACCAATAGCAATGCTTATTATAGGAGCATATTCCAGAGTATTAAATGGTATTAAATCTTTTTCTTCTATAAAATCTAAAACATTACTAAGATTACATGAAGGGATCGTGCATATTAATTGATTGCATGACAATGTATTATTGTTTGCTTCTATAACGAATTTGTTATTTATGTATTTTATTTTTATGTCATTTACACTTGTGTGGAAATTTTCTTTACCACTAAGCATATAAAGGCTTTCTGTCAGGTTATTTAATCCTCCATTTACTGAAAATATTTTTCTAGAAGGATTTTTTATATTGTTATTTTTATCATGCTTTGCTTTTTTTATGCTTCCATAAATAAAACTTCCATAATTTTGTTCAAGATTATATAGTTTAGGCAATGCAAATTTTGTTATTAATAAATCGGGATTTCCTGCATAAACTCCAGATATAAAAGGATCTACAGCATAGTCCAAAAAACTTTTCCCCATACGTCTTTTTACAAGTTCAGACAAACTTTCATTTTGGTTATTTCCTTTTGCTCTAAATGGTTCTCCAAGCAATCTTAATTTATCTGAAAATGTAAACAATTTAGTACTTATTCCTGAAATTAAACCAGAAGGAAGAGATACCCATTTATCATCTTTTAAAATATACCTTTTATTAACATTGGCATCAGCTATTTCAATTTTGCATGAATCTTTTATATCATTAAATAAATCAATAGATTCATTACTGCCTAATACACCTGTGTTAGGTCCTGTTTCATATATAAAACCATCTTTTTCTTTGGTATTTATAACTCCACCAACTCTGTCATTTTTTTCTAAAACTACAAAATCTTTACCCCTTTTATTTAGATAATAAGCACACGTTAGTCCTGTCAAACCAGCACCTATTATAACTATATCTTTTTCCATGTTAAATTATTCTTGAATATAATTAAAAAGGATTTATTTAAGTAAATAAAAATAATAGACCTCCACTTTTTTTAATCTTAGAGGTCTATTATTTTATGAATTTTTATCATCCTTTTCTATTATAGTTCTATTTTAAAGTTCAGATATAGTTTTAAGAATAATGTTTTTTATTTCATAATCATTTTCATTTGCCACTAACTCGTTTAACAAATTTTTATTTTTAATTTTGTGTATTACTTCTTTCTTTACATAAGAATCTTTTTCTTCTTTTATTAATTTAAATACCATCTCTTCATTGTTTAATTGATTTATGGCCGTAGCTTTTATGTAATAGTCTGTTTCTTGATTAATTATTACAAGAAGTTTTTCTGGATCTGTTATTTTTACAATAATGGTATGTTTAACGTTATAGTCTGTACTATCTTTAAAAATCTTAAATAGTGCGTTTTCATCATTAATTTTTTGTATAGCCTCTATTTTTATATCTTTATTTGAAAAAGTAGATGCTATGTCTATCAATATATTAACATCATTTATATTTTTTAAAATTTCACTGCATATTTCCACATTATCTGTAACATTAATAAGCTCTTGCAAAGTTTCTTGACAATTAATAGTTTTTAAAGCTTCACGTTTTATGTTTTTATCATTGTTTGTTTGGTAAATATCAAGCAAAACCTTATTGTCTTTTATTTTTGATACTGCTAATATTTTATTCTCAATATCTGTGTCTTTTTGTATTATGTTTTGCAATTCAACTACATCTTCAATTTTTTGAATAGCTTTATTTCTTACTTTACTATCTCTATCTCTATTTGCAATTTTTAAAATACTATCTTTATCTTCCAATCTTTCCACTGCCATTTCTCTAACATCAGGGCTTATGTCATTTAGAGCTACTTGTTTTATTATATCTTGACTATTTATTCTTTTAACGGCTTTTCTTCTTACTAAAAATTCACAATCAGTTAAACATAGATGTTCCAAAATGTTTTGATCTTTAATCTTTTTTACTGTATGTGCTCTTAGTGTAAAATCTTTTGAATTTAAAACTATATCTATCAACTCGTCTGGAGTTGATTCTGTTGAATGCATTTCTTGTGTCATAATTATTTTTTTTTAAATTAAGATTACTACAAAGATAATAAATTATTAAAAAAAGTCAATACTTTTTTTAATTTTTAACGTTTTTTTTTAATTTTTTATTATCTATTTTTACCAAATTACTAAGTGCAGTCAATTAAACTCAAAATTCAAATTATTCCTGACTTTGTCGCTTGATTTTTTCTTCTTTTGCAAATTTCAGTAAATCAATAATTTATAATTTTTGCGACACCTTTTTGGGTGTCGCAA
>MEOD01000062.1 GCA_001768555.1 Bacteroidetes bacterium GWF2_29_10 | reverse complement strand
ACAAAATCTAAAAAATTATTGAGATTTAATAACGAAATTATTAAATCAAGATTATTGCAACGGTCTCGTTTTTTAGCTGCATTAAACTATTTTTATTCAACAGTTAAAACAACAAAACATTATTTGGAAGAAAAATAGTTGTAATTTTTATTGCATCTTTATTATTGTTTCCTGCAATATGTTAAATAGTTTCTAATTTCTTTTATCATTTCCCCACATAAGTTTATTGCGAAGAGTTTTAAAGTAGCTATTATCTTTAGGGGTCAGAAATGATACTTGAAAGTTAGCTTTCTGAATTATTATTTCAGTTGATTTCTTTAATGTTTTGTTTCTAGAATCTAGCCCTATAAGGAAATTATTATTTCGCCCTTCTGGAACTAATTTAATCATTTTATCATCGGGTATAATAATAGGCCTAACAGTTAAATTATGCGAAGCAATAGGAGTAATGATTAAAGCTTTCGATTCAGGATAAATAATCGGTCCTCCGCAGCTTAAAGAATATCCAGTGGATCCTGTCGGAGTAGAAATGATTAATCCATCTGCCCAATATGAATTAAGATACTCATCATCAACAAAAGCATTTATAGTAATCATTGAAGAAGAATCCGTTTTCTGCACAACTATTTCATTAAGGGCGTAATTTTCATTCTTAAATATATTTTCTTTTGTGATTAAAGAAAGTAAGCTTCTTTTTTCAATTATTCCATTTCCTTTTAAAAGCTCATTTAAAGCTTCGTCAATATCTTCTTTTGGAATTGAAGAAAGAAACCCTAACCTCCCAAGATTAATCCCGACTATAGGAATGTCATTATTTCTCACATAAGACACAGCCTCCAGAATAGTACCATCACCTCCCATACTTATAAAAAACTCAATATTATCTTTTTCTAAATTTGTATTCTTATCAAAAATTACGGTCGAACTGCTAAAGCATAAAATATCATTAGCAAAATCAAAAAGATCTTTATGTATAATGAAATTTTTTTTATTTTTTCTTAATACATCAAGTATATTGCTTAAATAAACAATATTTTTCCTGTCATTTATACGACCATATATAGCTATTGACATAATTGTATATTTTTAAATTATATAGAAGTCATGAAATGTATAAAAAAAGCTTTTTCGTTTTTATGATTTATCGAATACTCAAATCTAAAAACCTTATCATAATAAGTCACAAAATCAATACCAAATCCATTTCCATTAAGTAATCTATTTGCCATTACATTATTTTTTAACAGATTATTCTTATCGTAAATGTAAGCAATATCTGCAAATAAATTAAAATAAACCGCATAATGATATTTGCCAAATTTTTCATTTTTAATAAAACTAATATGCCCTTCGTTCTTTTTTAATAAACAATACTTTAAGTTTGCTTTTATCAGAAAATACTTATTCCCTTCAATAACGTAATACTCATACCCCCTAACATAATCTCTTTTGTATCCTAAACCCTTATTATATAAATATGCATTATTGTCATCAGCTTTTAAACTTACTCCACTTGCAATAAATATTTTCTTTGATAAAGGGATATACTTTCTAAAGTTTATCATCAGTTGATTGTAAAAATTAGAGTTTATTAATTTCAGGTTGTATTCAGAATCAAAATAATAACCATTTAAAGGATATGCTTTGAAATCTCTAGCATCATACTTTATTAAATAATCAATTGCATTAAAGGTTTGGTCACTTTCAGCATTAAGCAAATAATTATCATTAAGTTTCAATATAGTGTCATTAATTGATATATATCCATAATCATATCTAAAAGAATGAGAAAGCTTAATGTTCGGTCTTATTGTTAAACCTATTGATGCATCTATTTTAGTTTCTAAATATTTGTCGTTATCTTTAAGATAAATAGTTTTATTGTCAAAAGATTTGTAGTTTATTTCATGATTAAGAGTGTATGAAGTGGCAAAAGAAATGCCTATTGTTTGCTTTTTATTGATATAAGGTTTTGTGTAAGAGATACCGTATAATTGGTCAAATCCATGTTTAAATAAAAACTTAAATGTTTCTTTTCGTCCTCTAAAATTCTCCAATACAAGCTGTACTCCATAGTTTGTGCGAGAAAGAGCTTTGCTATCCCACCAGACATTAAAATTTCTGTCAGCAAACTCAAATATGGGATAAGGCCATAAGTACCATCTTTCAGTAACTTTTATTCTAATATTTACATCACTTTCGGATAGCTTTTCTATGTTTATATCAACAAAATTAAATAAAGAAGTATTTAATAAATTCTTTTTAGCCTCGCTTGTTTTTGTTATTAATATACTGTCGCTATTTATTGTATCATTGATTTTGAAAGAGAGTTCTCTCGCTATAATGTTTTCCTTTGTTATTTTATTGCCTTCTATTATTATGTTTTTCACAAATATAGTATCAGCACGAAGCAAAGAAGGAATGAATATATTTAAACAGAATAGTACAGCACAGAAAAAGCGGACTAACATTATACGTTTAGATAATTCATTAAAGAATTATATCGGTCAACCAAATCATCATAAAAATCATCCTCAGTAAAAGTTCCTTTTATTTTGTAATCGTACCTATTAAATGTTTGCATAATAGAAGAAATATCTTGCTTGTTTATTTTAATAGTTACGTCAATTTTTGTTGAATCTTTAAACGAAGTAAGATATAAGCTTAAAACTTTAGCATCATTTGATTCTATTATTTGCGAAATCTCACTTAAAGAATAATCATTTGAATTTAATTCAAGAATAATAATAGCACCAGGCTCATTATAAGAAGCAAATTTTGATAAGTTATACAATAAATCACTTGCCGTTAATACACCTAGATACTTTTTTGTTTTATCTAAAACAGGTAAAAGAGTTAATTTATGTTCACCAAAAATCTTTATAACATCATAAACATGTTGATTCTCTAAAACATACGGTTTAATTAAAGAGAGAACATGATTCCCCAGCGCCTCTTGAGGTTGATTGAAATTATGTATATCATCTTCCGAAATCAAACCCAACAACTCCTCATTATTAACTATAGGCAAATGTGAAACCTTATTTTCCGTCATGCAATCTAATGCATATAATCCCGTATCAGAAGTTTTTAAAGTAATAAATTCTTTGATATTTAGCTCTTTTACAAACATTTTATTATTTGTTTATTATTTTTTTTGCCAAAGTAAATATTTTTTTTCACTAATTCATAATGCAATAAAAAATATTTCAACGTAAAACTCAAAAAGGTTCTTTTTAGTATAGATTAAAATGCTTTTATAAGAAGATTGTTTTTAACAAAAATCAAAAAATTTTGCTTTAATATATTTACATCTGAAAGAATGATTTTATTTGTAGCATATATATTTCCAAAAGTATATTCCTGTATGACTACATTGTGTATATAAATGTTTTTTACCAAATTTATTTCTTCATCTGTAAAGTTGTAATCAACATTATATTTGTCATTATTTTCATTAAAATAAATATCTGCTTTTTTTAATTCTTTCAATATACTCTCTTTTGATTTTATGGAATTAAAAAAACGGCAAATAATCTGTCGGTATTCCATATACATTTCTTTTGGATTAGAAATAGTTTTCGAAGCATTATGAAGCCGAAAGTTTGCTAAAGTTTTATCTATCTTTTTTATATTAAAACTATTGTTTGGGAATATTCGCATCCAAAAATCATAATCAAAAGAATAGTGCAACGATGTGTCTAAATATCCTATTTTATCATGCAATGAACGTTTCCAAAAAACGCCAGGTTGATGTATAGATACCCTACTAAAGAAATCTTTAATTTCATACAATGGATTATAATATACTCTTTCAACTCCATTGCCAAACATCATAACATCACCATAAAGAATATCTAGTTCTTTATTATGCATAAATTCATATGCAATAATACTTAACGTATCATTAGAATACGTATCATCACTATTAAGCCAAGCAACTATATCTCCTGTAGCCTTGCTTATTCCCTTATTTATAGCATCGCTTTGCCCTAAATCTTTTTCTGAAACCCAGTAACTTATATTGTTTGCATACTTTTCAATTATATTAATAGAATTATCAGTACTCCCCCCATCAATAATAATATATTCTAAATTATTATAATTTTGAGAAATTATAGAAAGAATTGTTTCTTCTAAATATTTGTCATTATTATAATTAGGAGTAATTATTGATATTTTAGGATTGATTGTATTCATTTATTTTTGAGCTATATATATAGTTGCAACACCCATAGTTAAAGGAATGTATCTAATATTTTTATATCCATTTTTTAGCAGTATTGCAACAAAATCTTTGCCTGAAGGGAAATTCAATGAAGACTTGTTGAGATATTTATACGCTTTATAATCCCCTGAAAACAGTTTCCCCAAATAAGGCATTATTATGCCAGAATATAAATTATATAAATACTTAACAATTAAATTCTGAGGCTTTGAAAATTCAAGGATAAAAACCGTCCCATATTCTTTATTTAAAACTCTTTTTATTTCTTGTAAAGCTTTATTGATATCTTCAAAATTTCTAATTCCAAAACCAATAGTAATTGCATCAAAAACATCTGCTTCAAAAGGAATATTTAAAGAATCTGCTTGCTGAAATTTTATGTTTTCAGATAACTTGAGTTGTTTTACTTTTAAAATAGCAACATCAAGCATTTTAGCAGAAATATCTATTCCAACAATTCCATTTGGTTTTAATTTATTATACACCTCTATTGCCAAATCTCCCGTCCCTGTAGCAATATCCAGAACATTATCATGTTTATACTTGCTTAATTCTAAAACAGTTCTTTTACGCCATCTCTTATCAATATTAAATGACAATAAATGATTTAGCAAATCATAACTATGTGCAATATTATCAAACATTGCACTAATATCACTTTTCGTTTTTCTATATGTCATTAAAATTATTAATTACTCAACTGTAACTGACTTAGCCAAATTTCTTGGTTGGTCAACATTACAACCTCGCATTACTGCAATATGATATGACAATAATTGTAATGGAATTGTTGCTATTAAAGGCACTAAGCAAGCTTCTGTTTCAGGGACTTCTATTATATGATCAGCCATATTGCGAACTATTTTATCGCCTTCTGTTACTATTGCTATTATTTTTCCTTTTCTTGCCTTTACTTCTTGAATATTACTAATAACTTTTTCATACATTCCCTTACTTGTAGCAATTACTACAACAGGCATGTCCTCATCTATTAAAGCTATTGGACCATGCTTCATCTCGGCAGCAGGATACCCCTCAGCATGAATATATGAAATTTCTTTAAGCTTTAAAGCTCCCTCTAATGCAACTGGGAAATTATAGCCTCTACCAAGATATAAAAAGTTTCGAGCTCCTTTATAAATATTAGCTATTTCTTTTATTTTATCATTAGAATTAAACACCCTGCTAACACTTTCTGGAATTGCTTCTAATTGATTAATCATTTGAAAGTATTCAGATGCAGGTATCGTTCCTTTTTTATAACCAATCATTAATGCCATTAATGTAAGAATAGTTACCTGTGAAGTAAATGCTTTTGTTGATGCAACTCCAATCTCTGGACCAGCATGTGTATAAACCCCAGCATGTGTTGCCCTTGCTATAGAAGAACCAACCACATTACATATTCCTAAAATAGTTGCTCCTTTTGATTTTGCTAATTCAATAGCAGCTAAAGTATCTGCAGTCTCTCCTGATTGAGAAATTGCTATTACTATATCTTTTTCATTTATAACTGGATTACGATATCTAAACTCCGAAGCATATTCCACTTCTACAGATATTCTTGTTAAATCCTCAAATAAGTATTCTGCAACTAAACCTGCGTGCCAAGATGTTCCACATCCAACTATAATAATACGTTCTGCATTTAGCAACTTTTGTACATAATCTGAAATCCCTCCTAAAACTATAACACCTGCATTTGTATTTAATCTGCCACGCATTGTGTCTAATATTGAATTAGGTTGCTCATATATTTCTTTCAACATAAAATGAGAAAATCCTCCTTTTTCTATAGCGCTCAAATTTATTGCTAGCTTCTCTATATATGGAGTTTTTCTTTTATTATCAATATTTATGATTTTCATTGGTTCATTTCTCTTCAAAACCCCGATCTCTTCATCTTTCAAATAAACCACATTTTTTGTATATTCAACTATAGGTGTTGCATCAGAAGCTACAACAAACTCATTATCCCCTACCCCTATAACTAAAGGGCTACTCTTTCTTGCAACGATTAATTGGTCTGGAAAATCCTCAGATATTACAACTATTGCATAAGCTCCAACAACTTGATTTAAGGCTATCCTAACAGCTTCTAACAAATCTACGTCTTCATTGATTTTTATATCTTCTATCAGATGTACTAATACTTCGGTATCTGTTTCACTAAAAAAATGATGCCCCCTGCTTTTTAATTCCTTTCTCAAACTGCCATAATTTTCTATTATACCATTATGTATTAATGCAATCTTACCTGATTCGGACAAATGAGGGTGGGCGTTAACATCATTCGGGATTCCATGTGTAGCCCATCTAGTATGAGCTATACCTATAGAACCTTTAACATTCTTATCTATTAATAAATTTTCTAAATCTGCTACTTTCCCCTGTTTTTTATATAAATTCAATTTATCATCAATAAACGCCATCCCTGCACTATCATAACCTCTGTATTCTAATCTTTTTAAACCTTTTAGGAGTATCGGATATGCTTGTTTATTTCCAATATAAGCTACAATTCCACACATATTAATTAATTTTAAATTATTTTATCAACAAAAGTAAGTATTTTTACAAAATATTTAAGATTTCTTAACTTTTTAATTTAAAATATTATGATTAAATCAATGACGGGTTTTGGAAATACTCTTTTTTCATACAAGGAAATGTCCATAAGCATTGAAATAAAAACTTTGAATAGTAAACAATTTGACTGCAATATTAGAGTGCCTATGTTCCTAAAATCTAAAGAATTTGAAATACGAAGTTTATTGCAAAATAAAATCGAACGAGGAAAAGTTGATATGTTTATTAATGCAAATAATATAAATTCTCTAAATAAAATAGAAACAAACACTGAATTAGCATATAACTACTACAAATCTATTGAAAGTTTATCTCAAAAAATACACCAAAAACTGCCTATAGATATTATTAGCACAATAATAAAATTGCCAGACGTATTAACAATAACTCCTTTTGAATTAGAAAATGAGCTTTGGAATATAATTAATAATAACATTATAGAAACTATTGATATTTGCGAAAAATACAGAATGGATGAAGGTTTAAATATTTTACATGACTTTTTAAAAAGAATTGATTTAATTGAACAAAAACTTAAAATAATTAAAGAATTAGATAAAGATCGTGTCATTAAAATAAAAAACAGAATATCGAAAAGTATTGAAAATGAAATTGGATTAGATAAAATTGATAAAAATCGTTTTGAACAAGAGGTAATATATTATCTCGAAAAATTAGATATTACAGAGGAACAAACTAGATTAAAAAATCATTTGAAGTTTTTCTATCAAACAATAAATTCTGAAAATTCTGAAGGACGAAAACTTGCTTTTATCACTCAAGAAATTGGCAGAGAAATAAATACAATCGGATCTAAAGCAAATGATTTTAATATTCAGAAAATTATTGTAGAAATGAAAGACGAACTTGAAAAAATAAAAGAACAACTTGCAAACATTTTTTAAAATAGCACAACACTGTTTAACAAGCAATTAACCATATCTCGCAAAAATAAATGAAGTTTTAGTAAAAATAAATGAAAAAAAATTTGCTGATAAAAAAAATGGTTGTACATTTGCAGTCCGAAAAAACAGATGGCCCGTTCGTCTATCGGCTAGGACGCAAGATTTTCATTCTTGTAAGAGGGGTTCGATTCCCCTACGGGCTACACAAATAAAGAAGGAGTAAAAAACATATGGCAAATCATAAATCTTCTCTTAAAAGAATAAGAGCAAATAACGTTAGAAGACTAAGAAATAGATATTTCAAAAAAACTCTAAGAACTACTATTAAAAAAATTAGAGCTTTTAAAGAAAAATCAGAAGTAACTACAATGTTACCAAAAGTTACTTCTATGCTTGACAAATTAGCAAAAAAAGGAATTATTCACAAAAATAAAGCTGCTAACTTAAAATCCAAGTTAAGCAAAATGGCTCAAAAAATGTAATTTTATTTATTATAATAAATAAAAAAAACCTGACTATTTTTTATGGTCAGGTTTTTTTTATGTCTTTTTTACCTGTCAATATACTGTTAATAAAATTTAATGTACTTTTGCTAGTATAAAATCTTATTTATTATGCAATTTAAAAACATTATTGGTCATCAAAAAATAAAAAAACAATTAATAAATACTGTTAACGAAAATAGAATTAGCCATGCTCAATTATTCTTCGGACAAGAAGGCTCTGGAGAGCTAGCTTTAGCTGTTGCTTACGCACAATATATATGTTGTGAAAACAAGCAAGAAGATGATTCTTGCGGAGTTTGTAACTCGTGTGTAAAATATGAAAAATTAGCCCATCCTGATCTACAACTAGTCTTCCCTACTCCAGGTGGATCTAATAAAACAAAAACAGGGATAAAAGGAAACAAAGCAAAAGATAACGCAGGAGCAAACTATTATACAGATTTTAGAGATTTATTTATTTCAAATCCATATTTTAATATTGATGACTGGCATGATAAATTGGAAATAAAAAATGAGCAACCTATTATAAATAAAGATGACTGTAAAGACATTATAAGTAACCTTAACTTAAAAACTTATGAGTCTGAATACCGTGTTGTAATAATATGGATGGTTGACAAATTACACTATGCTGCTGCTCCTAAAATTTTAAAAACATTAGAAGAACCTTCTGAAAAAACACTATTTTTGCTAATAACGAACAATTATGACGATGTTCTTAATACTATTATTTCAAGAACGCAAATGATAAAAGTATTAAACCATACAAGCGAAGAACTTGTTAGCTACATTACAAATAAATACACGAAATCTGAACAAGAAGCAAAAAAAATAGTAAAACTATCAAACAATAATATAAATAAGATTATAAAATTAATTGAAAACTCTGAAGATACTGAAGAATTATTTGAAAGTTTTAGAAATTGGATGCGCCTTTGTTGGAAACCAAATGTTCCTGAATTAGTAGAATGGATTGACGAAATAGGGAAAAGCTGGGGACGTGAAAAATTTAAGAGTTTTTTTGAATATGGATTAGAAATAATAAGGCTATGCTTACTTTATAACAATAAAAATAACAATCTATTAAACTTAGATAACGAGGAACTTGATTTTATAAGTAAATTTAGTGCTTTTATAAACGAACATAATAACATTGCTTTAAGTGAAGAATTTAATAATTCTTATACTTATATTGAACGAAATGCTTCTGCAAAAATAGTAATGCTTGATTTATCTTTAAAAGTACATAGTATTATAAAAAAATAATGAATTATCGTTCTTTTATAATTCGCACTTCTGTTCTTCGGTTTTTTTGTTTTCCTTCATCTGTTTCATTTGAAGCAATAGTTTGTGTGTCTCCATAACCCTTAGCAATAATTCTTTCGGATGAAATTCCTTTTTTTACCAAATAAGATTTTACTGATTCTGCTCTGTTTTGAGAAAGTCTAATATTTGATTCTGCTGAACCAACATTATCTGTATGACCAGCAATCTCTATAATCATATTTTTCTTTACTTTCAATACCTCATACAAATCATTCAAAGTTGGAAAAGATGAAGGCTTTAATGTTGATTTTGCCGTTTCAAACAACACATTTTTTAAAACAATTGTTTTTGGTGGTTCTATAGTTAGATTTATCTGAAAATTCATTAAATCTTCTCCCGAAGGGACGTCTAGAACATTTGAACTATAATTTACTTCATCTGAAATATTTTTATATTTAATAAAGTAACTTTTACCTTTAGGAACAAGTATTTGACAAAAGCCATCATTATTAGTTATACAAGAATAATTAGTTTTTGATATTTTCTCTTGAAAAATAATAGTCTGCCCATCAACAACATCACCACTTTTCTTTTTAACCGTTACATCTAATAATGCCTCATTGTTAGTTGGTTGTAGTTTTATTAAACTTGCAGTATCAATTTCTTGTGCAAAAGAATAAGAACTTATAAAAGAAAATACTATTAGTATTAGTGTTTTTATTGTTATTTTTTTCATAATTCACTTATATATTCTACATTGTCATATTTATGCAACTCATAACGTTTTATAATACTAATTAGCATACTAGGATAATTTGGATTAGTTGCGTAACCAGCTTTTTTTAAACCATAAGCCCAAGCTTTATAATCCGTAACTTCTAGTTTAAACAATGGTTTATACCATGGTTTGCTTTTTAAAAAAAGAGAATGATCTTCATAAGACTCAAAAACACTTGTATATTTTCTGTAACAAGATTTCCCTTCTTCATCTATTTTGTAAAATCGTAATCCAGTCCATTCTGTTTTACACTTAATACCAAAATGATTTTTAGAATTCTGAGCTAAGTAACTACTACCATAAGATGATTCTAAAATTCCTTGAGCCAATGTTATGCTAGCAGGAATTCCATGTGTTAACATTTCTTTAACAGCAATATCTTTATACTGTTCTATATACGATTCTATATTGGGATTTTTATTATTTCTTTGAGCGTTGATATTAAAATTAAACACAAATATTAAAGAAATAGTTATTAGAAACCTCATAAAAAATTGCTTTATTAATATTCCCAAAAGTATGAATATTTTACAAATTTAATAATTTTTTTTATAACAAATTATTAACAAATGATTGCATGCTACTATTAATCAACACTATATCTCGTTGTAAATTTATCATTTTGAAAAATATAATAATATTATTTTGCGAAATGTTAACAATTATAAATTCAAAAATAAAACTTTTTATTTCTAAAATTTCATTATGTTAGCAATATCTTTGCATTATTAATAGCTTCTTTTGAAACATTCTCTCCACTAAGCATTTGAGCTATTTGCTTAACCCTATCATCATAATCAAGCTTCTTTATTTCACTATATGTTTTTTCTTCATTCTCTAATTTATATACCATAAAATGACATTTTCCTTTTGCTGCAATCTGAGGGGAATGTGTTATTGCTATCACTTGCATATTATCCGACATATCACATAGAAGTTTCCCTGTTTGGTCTGCAATCTTGCCTGATATTCCTGTATCTATTTCATCAAAAATTATCGTAGATATAAGATTTTTTTCTGATATTAATGATTTCAAACTTAGCATAAGTCTTGAGATTTCTCCTCCTGATGCAGTTTTATTAATTTCTTTTGGTTCGCCACCTTTATTTGCATTAAATAGAAAAAATATTTTATCTATTCCTTCACTTTCTACTTGCTGTAAAATCTCATGCTTAATAACAAACTCAGCATGAGGAATTCCTAAAATTCCTAAAAGTTCTTTTATTTTATTAATAATTAATTCAAATGTAGCCTGCCTTCTTTCAGAAATAATCTTTGCTTTTTCTATTAATTCTAGTTGAATAATGCTTATTTTTTCTTTAACAGATTCTATTTCTTCTCCAAGATTATCAACACTTTGTAGTTTCAACTCTAACTCTTTTCTAAAATCAATTAATGCTTCAAATGAATTCAATCTATGTTTTTTTTGAAGAGTGTAAACAATATCTAGTTTTTCATTTATATAATTCAAACGCTCAGGATCTGCATTTATTATTGAGGATAAATTATTCAAATCTTTTGATATTTCTTTAAGCTCATTTAGTTGATTAAATAATTTAGAACTTATATTTTCTAGATTTTCATTAAAACTTTTAACTTTATTTATTGTAATATATGTGTCTGATAAAATACTATAAGCAGAATGCTCATTATCTTCAAGCTGGTATAAGCTTTTTGAAATAGCAACTCCTATCTCCTCTGAATGTAACAATGTTTCCGATTCTTTTTCTAAGTGAAGAAAAACTTCATTATCAAACTCTATTCCTTGTAATTCATTAAATAAATACAAGTTATAATCGTAATCTTTCTTATTTTCATTTTCTGTTCCAATTAATATATTTAACTGCCTTTTTAAACTTGTCAGTACTTTAAAACGATCTCTGTATTCCTCTAGCAATAGCTTATTTTGAGCAAATTGATCTATTAATGATAATTGGAAGTCATATTTATTTAAAAGTAAATTATTGTTTTGAGAGTGAATATCTATCAATGTTGATGTAAGCTCTTTTATTGTGCTCAAACTAACGGGAGTATCATTTATAAACGCTCGTGATTTACCATTTGGAGTAATTTCCCTTCTTATAATTGTATGAGATTCGTAATCAAGCTCGTTTGTTTTAAAAAAATCATCTAAATCATAATTGTTAATATCAAATACAGCCTCTATTATACATTTCTTATCCTTTTCAAATAAAACTTCAGAATCAGATCTATTTCCCTTAATTAAACCTAATGCTCCCAGCAAAATTGATTTTCCAGAACCAGTTTCGCCTGTAATAATATTTAATGTATTATCAAATTGCATCTGCAACTTGTTGATAAGAATATAATTATCAATATACAAACTTAATAACATATATTATTTAAATAAAATTTATGTAAAATTAAACTAATTTATTGAATTGCTAATATTTTTAATTATTCTTTGATAAAAGATTGCTCAGAAATATTTAATTAAGCCTACCTATCAATAAAAACATATTATTTTTGTTTATAATGCTGTTTTCAATAATTACGCTTTGTTGAATATTTAATTTTTCGCTATCAGTTAAACCTAGAATAATTATTTGATTTTGATTGTTTTTTATCGTTTTTATTATGCTCTCATTTTGAGTACCGCCAATCGTTATTGGAGAAAATTTCTTGTTTTTAATGTTTGTAAAAGCAGCATCATAAGTCCAACCATTTTCATTTGTATTTGTAATTTTCTTATTTATTTCTAAAAATTTACTTTTATAATTTAATGAAATAAACAAATCTAATCCTATTTTTAAAATAGATTGACCATAATCTTCTTCAATATTCCCAAATCTTAATAAATCTATTACTTCAAAACTATCCTTATCAATAGTTAAAACAAAAGCATCATCACCTCCTTTTTCCTCAACTGACTTATCTTTTACTTTTAAAGTATCTGAAAAACCTCCAGTTATTATTATTTTATTGGAATCTATTGCTATATCTCTTGGATAATCATTATATTTACTCCCAATAGACTTACTATTAATAACATTGCCATCTACATCTATTTTTAATATAAAAATATCTCTAAATCCATTGCTTACTAATGATGTGTTCTCATAATTAAAACTATTCTTACCAAAAGAACCAACAAAGTAAATATTATTGTTAATGTCTATATTTGTTGCGTTTATTTCAATGCTAGAATTTCCTTTTGTTGTGTTTGCCCATAAAACTTTACCTAATTTATTTAATTTTATTATGGCCAAATTTGAATCGCCTGTATTTGTTAAATTATTACCTCCTATATTTAATTCTGTGCTATTATACATCAAAAATAAATAACAATTACCCTCTGTATCGCCTATAATTTGACTTCCAAATTCTTTATTTACATTTCCAAAACTAAAAGCCCATAACAATTTTCCATCCGAATTAAACTTAGCAATATATGCGTCTGATTCCCAGCTATCACGTGTTTTGTATAAATATTTATTATCAAATGCAATCATATCTCCAAAATAACTACCCGTTATGATAATATTATCATCCTTATCAATGTATAATGAAGTTACATTGTCTTCTTGTTGATCCCCAAAAGATTTGCCCCAAATAACATTTCCTTTGTTATCTAATTTTACTAAAAAAATATCTAAATTACCCTTCGTTGACAGCTTTAAACTGTCAATTTGAAAATCATTTGCCCAAAAGTTACCACAAACAACAATGTTATTTTTGCTATCTGTTTTGATATCTTTAGGGTATATATTCCCATTTGCTTTTGACTGTATTATTTTGTCTATATTTTGAGCATTAACTGTTAAAATAAAAGATAATAATGATAATAATAGTATTAGTAAGTATTTCATCTTATTTTTTTATTAAATCGTTTTCAAAATATTTTGTTTCTATTAAATTGCCTTCTGTATCCCAATAACTCCACTTCCCATTTCTCTTCCCTAAATTAAATTCGCCTTCTCTTTCTTTTTTCCCGTTTTCGTAATAAAAAATCCACAATCCATCTTCATGACAATCTTTAAAGACTCCCTCTGATTTTTTGTTTCCATTTCTATACCATAATACAGCTCCTCCATTCATGTAATCATTAATATAATATTTCTCGCTCTCTATATTTCCATTATCATAGTATGATGTCATTTTCCCATTGTATTTACCAAAAATAAACGATGTTTCACTAAATTTATTACCATTCAAATAATAGATAACTTCGGTTCCATGTATTTTACCCTTAACATAAGGTGTTTGTGTAAACTTATTTCCATTATCAAAAAAAGCAACCTCTGTACCTGTAAAAGGTTCCGTTTCTCCAATCTTATAAGCTAAATTGTCTTTTTTTATTATGTCCTTTGTATTAATTTCTTCTTGACCATAACAAATACTAACCAAAATAGAATTTACGACAAGAGCTGTTAATACTATTTTTCTAAAATTTTTAAACATCTTATTTTTACTATATTTATTAATAACTATACATGAAAGCAAAAATACAATATTTTTAATAAAAATCAATTATCATTTGCTAATTGAACTGTATTTCTTTGGTAGTTTTAATTTTACCAAATTATAGGAATCATCAATTAATTTATTCAACATTATGCCTGTTATGTTATAATCTATAATTACCGTTATCCAATGCTTTTTATTCATGTGATAACCAGCTTTTATTGAAGAATATTCCTCTTGTAATTTTATTGAATATTCTGGTTCGCACTTTAAATTAAGACTAAATGGTTCTTTTAAATTTAATAACGCAAACATCTTTCCATAAACCTTGAATACTAATATATCATTACCAAATGGCATACTTTCTTCTACTCCTGTTTTGATAACACAGTAATCTCTTATTAATTCAATATCCATATTTTTAATTATAATATTCCATCTTCTATTTGCATTATTATAGACTCTATTTCGGCATCTTCTCCATAAGGATCATAATTTAGTTTTAAATTTAATCCGAAAATCTTTGCTAAAGACTGCCAAAACCACGCAGAAAAGGTACCTCTTAATTCTTTTACCAATTGATATGACGTGCGACCAGTTTCTCTATCTATAAGTTTTATTAATATTAATCCCTCTGAAAATGTTAGTTTTTTCAACTCGCCTTCATATTCCTTTTTTATTTCTTTTTCTGCTCGTTTTAAAAACTCTCTTTTTTGATTCTCCGTCTTTAAATTTATCAAAACATTATTATACTCTTCCAATTTATCTCCAGCTTTTTTTGCAAATGGATAAACTTTTTTAACTCGCCTTACAAGTTTATCATATCTACGTTTTTCATATTTATTTTTAAACAATCTTTTATCATAAATTCTAATTTCATTTAGCTGGTAAAAATAGGAAGTGTCTATCTTATTTTCTATTAACATATATTTTTCTTGAGAATAAATATTAATAAAATTAAAAGAAAACACAACCATTAAAACTGCTAATTTCCATCTTTTTAAAAGAAAATTCATAAAATATGTTTATAGTCTTTTTTTTATCAATATCCATACCATAATGTTTATATTTTTAATCAACAAGAACGTTAAACATATAACGATACTTTCAATTATTTATCAAGATATAACCCAAATAGTCCACACAGAACTCATGTGCAATATATTAACATTAATTTAACAGCAGTGTTATTGTCCTATAAATCATCATACTTATTGATTATCAAAATTTCAACCTGCTAATTTAAGTTTTGCAAATATTATTTGACCATAAAATACAATAAAATAAGGAATTTAAACATGCAAAAAATGTTTAAATATAATGTTTTAACTATGTGTTAAAAACAATTTTTTTTTAACAAAAACATTGTAATTAAAATATTTTTTCTATTTTTGTTTAATACTTTAAAATTTTTAGTTTAATGAGAATATTTATTCTAGTTGTTGTTTTATTACTTACAAATATAGAAAATAAAGCTCAAAGTTTATTTAATGAAGTAATAGCTTCTGCTGGGATGTTTTATGATACCAATATGGGATCTGCATCTTGGACTGTTGGAGAAGCTATTATTACTACGGAAAAAGATGACGGATATATATTAACTCAAGGATTTCATCAACCAATGGTAGGATATATTCCTATAAAAAATGTTGAAAATCCTAGTATTGACAAACCGGTCATCGTTGTTGAAGATTTGCAAGACGGAAATCTTAAAATAAGCATTAAAACAGCTGGATATAATAAGCTTGTTTATACATTTTGTAATATTGTTGGGCAAGTTATTTTTAAAGATGAAATTAGTGTAGATCAAGAAGGTATTACAATATCTTTAAAAATATCTAACTATGCCAAAGGCATATATTTCTTTAATGTATATAAGGAAAATACGGATAATTTTGAAGTAAAAAGCATCAAAATTTTAAAATACATGAATTAATTATTTTGGATATTAAATTTTTATTAAATATATAACATGAAAAATTTTAACAATTATTTTCTACTCGTATTATTTTTAGTAGTATTTTCATTTTTTCAAGCAAGTGCTCAAGTGCCTCAAAGTATAAGTTACCAAGCTATTGCCCGTGATTATAATGATACATTACTGGTTAATACTGAAATAAGCGTTAGAATTAGTATTATTGATAGCAATGATTTTGGGAATATGGTATATAGAGAAACTCATAAGCCTACTACAAATCAATATGGATTATTTACTCTCAAAATAGGAAAAGGAAAATCCAGTTTAGGTAATTTTTACGAAATACCTTGGGGAACTGGGGAAAAATGGATTATGGTCGAAATTGACCCAACAGGTGGACTGCATTTTATTTTTATGGGAATATCTGAATTCCAATCAGTACCTTATGCTTTTTATTCTGCTAATGCTTCTGATGGAGAAACAGGTCCTCAAGGACCTACAGGGGTGCAAGGTCCAATGGGACCTCAAGGACCTCAAGGTATTCAAGGACCTAGCGGACCTCAAGGTATTCAAGGGCCAATGGGACCTTATGGACCGGCAGGACAACAAGGACAACAAGGTATTCAAGGACCTACAGGAGCAATGGGACTGCAAGGACCAATGGGACCTTATGGACCTACAGGACCTTATGGACCTCAAGGACCTACAGGTATAGGAATACAAGGACCTACGGGGCCAATAGGGCCTACAGGACCTGCTAATGGACCTACGGGGCCTACTGGAGTTTCGGGACCTACGGGACCCACTGGGTTACAAGGATTAAAAGGCGATAAAGGGGATCAAGGATTAATGGGGCCTACTGGATATACTGGTATTGGTATAACAGGACCTCAAGGACCTACAGGTATTCAAGGACCTACAGGATATACAGGATCTCAAGGTTATATGGGACCTCAAGGGATTACTGGCGCACAAGGGCCTACAGGCGCAACAGGACCGCAAGGCTATACTGGGGCACAAGGCTATACTGGACCTCAAGGACCTACTGGACCAATGGGAATACAGGGCTATACTGGACCTCAAGGAATTAAAGGAGATAAAGGAGACCAAGGTTTAGTTGGATCAACTGGACCCCAAGGAAATGCTGGACCTCAAGGGAATACTGGAGTACAAGGACCTATAGGAAATACAGGGGCACAAGGAAACACTGGACCTCAAGGGAATACTGGAGTACAAGGACCTGTAGGAAGTACGGGGGCGCAAGGAAATACCGGACCTCAGGGACCTACGGGCAATAAAGGAGATCAAGGTTTAGTGGGTACAACAGGGGCACAAGGAAGCACCGGACCTCAAGGGAATACTGGAGTACAAGGACCTATAGGAAATACAGGGGCACAAGGAAACACTGGACCTCAAGGGAATACTGGAATACAAGGACCTATAGGAAATACAGGGGCACAAGGAAACACTGGACCTCAAGGGAATACTGGAGTACAAGGACCTGTAGGAAGTACGGGGGCGCAAGGAAATACCGGACCTCAGGGACCTACGGGCAATAAAGGAGATCAAGGTTTAGTGGGTACAACAGGGGCACAAGGAAGCACCGGACCTCAAGGGAATACTGGAGTACAAGGA
>MEOD01000061.1:29702-30343 GCA_001768555.1 Bacteroidetes bacterium GWF2_29_10 | reverse complement strand
TCCCCTAAACCATAAAGGTTTGTTATTAGTTTGTTGCATTTGATCTCTCCTCCCAAAGAAAGATTTAATATTACGGAGGTCAATTTAAGAGACCAATGTTAACTCATGATTACGCTAATGTTAAGGAAATGTTAACTTTAAAGGTGAGCAGTAAAAACGTTTTTTTTTGAGGATTTTAAATTTATTTGGGTAAAAAAAATATTTGAGAATTTTATTCTTTAATCAAATCACTACAATTCCATTCTGTAAATTTTTCTTTGATAAAATTAATTACTTTTTGATGTTCTTCAGTACCGGAATTTTCAACTTTCATCGGTTTGCCGAAAGCAAATCGTACAATTTTAGTAGTATCTAATTTACCTAATTCTTTAATCTTTTTACCAATAGTCCAAGCATTTGACATAATAGCTACCGGCACAACATATGCATTATTTTTTTTCGCTAATTTAATTCCAAGCGAGTTAAAAGTGGAAACTTCCAAAACTTCACTTCTTGTTTTTTGAGGGAAAATTATAATTGAACGTCCTTCCTGCAGTCTTGAACTACCGTCTTCAATTACTAATTTTAAATCCTCGCGTGGATTTTCTCTTCCTACCATAATTGGATGTCTTGCTTTTCCAACTGGACCAAACAACGGATAA
>MEOD01000061.1:18025-29678 GCA_001768555.1 Bacteroidetes bacterium GWF2_29_10 | reverse complement strand
TAAACAACTGATTTTCAGTACAAAAAAATCTATTACAGTACATGAACAGTACATGAAAGGTACTATAAAGTTACATGAAAGGTACTATAAAGGTACATGAAAGGTGTCTCGTCCTAAAATAGGTTTACACATAAAATTAAAATTATGAAAAAAAATTGTAAACTTATTTCAGGATTATCTAAATTAAATGCAATTAATTAACTGCCGTGCATAGAATATTATTAGTAAATTTAACTTTTTATTTGGAACTTATATCATGTGTAGTAAATGATTTATGATAATTTGATTACGATCTTTTTTTTAATAATAGAGAAGACGCATCTAAAAAAAATAAATTATATAATAAATTTCATTGCACAATATTATATTTTTGAATATTTTTGCCTATTATTCAGAAATTAAAAAGATTTAGATTAATTATGTTAAAAAGGATAAAAATAAAAGACTTATTAAAGTCGGAAACATTTGATTATGAAGTGAATGTTAAAGGTTGGGTACGAACAAAACGAGGCAGTAAAAGTATCTGTTTTATAGAACTTAATGACGGCTCAATACTAAACAATATTCAGTTAATTATAAATATTGCAGATTTTGAAGAGGATTTACTAAGAAGAATATCAACGGGAGCATGTATCTCGGCAAATGGAATTCTTGTACAATCAGGTGGGAAGAACCAAGGAGTGGAGATTCAAGTAAATACTATTGAAATATATGGGGAGAGTGATTCAGAAAGCTATCCACTACAAAAGAAAGGGCACACATTGGAGTTTTTAAGAGAGATTGCTCATTTACGTCCACGAACAAATACATTTGGAGCAATTTTCAGATTGCGACACGCAATGTCATACGCAATACATACATATTTTCACAATAATGGCTTTTATTACATCCATACCCCAATTATAACAGGCTCTGATGCAGAGGGAGCCGGAGCAATGTTTAAGGTAACAACATTAGATTTAAATGCCATACCAAGAAAAGAAGATGGTAAAATTAATTACGAAGAAGACTTTTTTGGTAAGGAAACTAATTTAACAGTTTCAGGTCAATTAGAAGCAGAACTAGGAGCTTTAGCCTTATCATTAGCATATACATTTGGGCCTACATTTAGGGCAGAAAATTCTAATACAGCAAGACATTTAGCTGAGTTTTGGATGATTGAACCAGAAATGGCATTCTATGACATTGTTGACAATATGGATTTAGCCGAAGATTTTCTTAAATACCTAGTTAATTATGCATTAGAAAATTGTTATAATGATTTAGAATTTTTGAATAATTTATATGATAAAGAACTAATAGAAAGACTAAAAAGTGTTTCGGCAAATAAATTCGAACGCTTAACTTACACCGAAGCAATCAATATATTAGAGCAATCTAATCAAAATTTTGAGTTTCCAGTTAAATGGGGGGTTGATTTACAATCAGAACATGAACGTTATTTAGTAGAAACCCATTTTAACCGTCCTGTAATTCTTACTGATTATCCTAAGGATATAAAGGCATTTTACATGAAACGTAATGAAGATGATAAAACAGTAAGAGCAATGGATGTTTTATTTCCTAAAATAGGAGAAATAATAGGCGGATCACAAAGAGAAGAAAATTATAATAAACTAATTGAAAGAATAAACGAGTTAGGAATACACGAGAAAGATGTTTGGTGGTATTTAGAAACTCGTAAATATGGTACAGCACCACATAGTGGATTTGGATTAGGATTTGAAAGATTAATGTTATTTATAACAGGAATGAGTAATATTAGAGACGTTATCCCTTTCCCACGTACGCCAAAAAATGCTGAATTTTAAATTAAAGATAAATTATGTCAGGAAGTCAAAAATTATCATTATCCCAAAAGCAAATACAAAAACTATCACCTCAGCAAATACAGCTGATGAAGTTGATACAAATACCTATTGCTTTATTGGAACAAAGGATAAAACAAGAAATAGAAGAAAATCCTGTATTAGAAGTTGATGATTTTGGTAGTGAACTAACATTAAATGAAGACCCTTCAATAGTAAAAGAACAAGATGATAATGAAGAGTTCGACGATATTATTCAGGATTACGATTTTGATGAGTTCTCAGGAAATATAAAATCAGAGCAAGAATATCTTGACACAGATAATCAAGAAGTTAATTCTGTACAAGATATTTATGAGTCAGATTTTCAAGAACGATTTTATGATTCTGAAGATAATGATGATAATAGCTACAAATATAATGCAAATAATTATTCTCATGATGACCAAACTACTTTTGCACCTTATTCAGTTAAAAAGACTTTTCAAGAACAACTATACGAACAATTAGGAACTATAACTCTAACAGATATTCAAACAAGTATAGCTAAAATAATTATTGGAAATATTGATGATTCAGGTTATTTGGAAAGAGATGTAATTGACATTGTAAATGATTTATCATTTTACTATAACATAAATGTAGAAAAAACAGAAGTGGATGAAGTTCTTCATTTGATTCAAGGCTTTGAACCTCTTGGTATAGGAGCTAGAAATTTAAAAGAATGTCTTACAATACAGCTTAAAAACAAAGATCAGGAAAAACAATCAATAGAAGATGCATTGAAAATAATTAATTTATGTTATGAAGAATTTACAAAAAAACATTATGATAAGATTCGAAAAAAATTAGATATTGATGAGCACAACTTAAAAGAAGCTATAGATGAAATCTTAAAACTAAACCCTAAGCCTGGGAATTCTTTAGCAGAAACAAATTATTCGGACTCTTTGTATATTATTCCTGATTTTATTGTAAATTACTCAGATGGGGAATTTGATATTACTTTAAACTCAAAAAATTCACCCGACCTGAAGATAAATAAGAAATATTCAGAAATGCTTGAACAGTTTTCAACAAGTAAAACAAAAAATAAAGAAGCAATATTATTTATTAAGCAAAAGATTGAATCAGCACGTTGGTTTATTGAGGCTCTTAATCAAAGACAAAATACACTATTAAAGACGATTTATGCAATTGTAGATTATCAAAAAGAATATTTCAAAGATGGGGATGAGACAAAACTAGAGCCAATGATATTAAAAGATATAGCATTAGATGTTGATTTAGATATTTCTACTATTTCCCGAGTAGTTAGTAGCAAATTTGTACAAACTCATTTTGGAACATTTAGTTTGAAAAAGTTTTTTTCAGAATCTCTTTCTACTGATTCAGGGGAAGAAGTTTCTACTAATAAAATCAAAAAGATACTTCAAGATTGTATAAATAATGAAGATAAGAGTTCCCCCCTACCCGATGAGCAGCTAGTTATTTTACTAAAACAAAAAGGATTTAATATAGCAAGACGAACTGTTGCAAAATACAGAGATGTTTTAGGTATTCCAGTTGCAAGATTAAGAAAAGAATTATAATATGACAAAAAAAATAGCAAAGCTTATTTCTTTTTTATTTCATCCACTTTTGATTCCAAGTTACGTAGTTTTAATAATGTTATTTTACAACCCTTATTTAAATTACCTAATACCTATTAATCTAAAAATCACAATATTATCAATTGCTTTTATTCTCTCCTATTTTATTCCTGGAATATTAATTGTTTTAATGAAGAAATTAAACATTATAAGTTCCATATATATAGAAAAACAAGAAGAAAGAAATTTACCCTTGTTATTAAGTTGTGTTTCATTTTACTCAGCATATTATATCCTTAAATCACTAAAATTACCTTTTAGTATATATAATTTTTTATTAATAGCATCTGCATTAACTTTAATCGCATTATTTTTAAATTTAAAGATTAAAATAAGTCTTCATTCTATAGGTATAGGAGCTTTTACTGCATTTGTTTTTTCTTTAAAAAATTATGATTCTTTATTTTTATTTACACTTCTAAGTATTTCAATATTACTTTCTGGACTAATATTATTTGCTCGTTTAAAATTAAATAATCACAACTTATATCAAGTTGTTCTGGGTTATTTTCTAGGCTTTTTATTTTCTATTATAATTTTATACTTGAATTAATAAAAAAAAGAGAGACGCCATTGCTAGCGTCTCTCTGTAAATCATATAATTAAATCAATCTTATTCGTTTTGCATAAAAGGATATCTGTAATCTGATGGAGGCAAAAAGTTTTCTTTAATAGTTCTTTGGGAAACCCATCTTAAAAGGTTAAACATAGAACCAGCCTTGTCATTTGTTCCAGAACCTCTAGCGCCTCCAAAAGGTTGTTGCCCTACAACAGCACCTGTAGGTTTATCATTTATGTAAAAATTTCCTGCAGAATTAATTAATTTTTTTGTAGCTAATTCTATAGAATATCTATCTTGAGAAATGATAGCTCCTGTTAAAGCAAAAATAGAAGTTTTATCAAGTATATCTAAAGTTTCTTCAAATTTATCAGCCTCATAAACATAAATTGTTAATACAGGTCCAAATAATTCTTCTTCCATAGTGATATAGTTTGGATTTGAAGTAACAATCACTGTAGGTTGAATAAAGTATCCTTTTGATTTATCATAAGTTCCACCAACAATTATTTCAGCATCTTTATCTTCTTTTGCTTTATCAATAAAAGTAGCTAATTTATTGAAGGAATTTTCATCAATAACTGCATTAATAAAATTTGAAAAATCTTCAACAACACCTACTTTAAAAGATTTTATATCTTCGATTAAATATTTTTTTACATCTGCCCATATATTTGAAGGAATATAAGCACGCGAAGCTGCAGAGCATTTTTGACCTTGATATTCAAAAGCACCTCTAGATAAAGCCGTAGAAACTACTTTTGGAATTGCCGATTTGTGAGCAATAACAAAATCCTTACCTCCTGTTTCTCCAACTATCCTAGGATAAGTTTTATAATTATGAATATTATTCCCTATATTTTTCCAAATTTCTCTAAACACTTCTGTAGATCCAGTGAAATGTATTCCAGCAAAATCAGGATGTGAAAAAATAACTTTTCCAGCAACAGGACCAGATACATATATAAGATTTATAACTCCATCAGGTAATCCTGCTTCTTTTAATATTTCCATAATAACATTTGCAGAATATATTTGAGTGTTAGAAGGTTTCCAAACAACAGTATTTCCCATCAAAGCAGGAGCAGATGGTAAATTACCAGCTATAGATGTAAAATTAAAAGGAGTAAGAGCAAAAACAAAACCTTCCAAAGGTCTATGTTCTACTTTATTCCATACTTGAGGAGATGATTGAGGCTGAATATTATATATATCAGTCATGTATTGAACATTAAACTTTAAAAAATCAATTAATTCACAAGCCGCATCTATTTCAGCCTGATATGAATTTTTTGATTGGCATAACATGGTAGCAGCATTCATTTTATACCTATAAGGTCCAGCTAAAAGATCGGCAGCTTTTAAAAATATAGCAGCCCTGCTTTCCCATGGCATTTCAGCCCATTGTTTTTTTGCCTTTAAAGCTGCGTTAATAGCATCAGTAACATGAGACTCATCACCTTTATGGAAATGACCTAAAATAGTTTTATGATCATGAGGCGGTCTAATTTCACCTTTGTTTCCAGTTCTTATTTCTTCGCCACCAATATACATTGGAATATCAATATCTTTGCTTTTAAGATTATCTATTGCAATTTTAAGCAATTTTCTCTCTGGGCTACCGGGAGCATAATTTTTAACCGGTTCGTTAACAGCAACCGGAACTTTAAAAAAACCGTTTGACATAGTAATTAAATTTTAATTGTTTAAATAATTTAACAAACATAGACAAAAAAATTTAAATAAAATTAAAAATTAAACTTTTTTACAGTATTATTTTAGTAACAACTAAACATTTATAAGTTGTTAATAACTCTTTGTTAATAAAAAACAAAAAAATAATGAAAAATATTGAATTTTTAAAAAAAAAGTATTATATTTGCTTGTTAAAAATTTTAAAATAATTTCTTAATTTTAAATTAATAATTCAAAAAAAATGGTACAAAAATTACTATTAAAAAAGAGCATTTACATGCTTTTTATCAGTATGTTTTTTTGCTTTTTAGGCACAAAAACTATGTATTCTAATAACCTAAACATAGGTGCAATAACTAAAGATTTAGATTCTTTAAAGTTTACTATTGCATGGGACAATAGCTGGAGAGTTTCAACTGGACCTTCTAATTATGATGCAGTTTGGCTTTTTGTTAAATGGCAAGACTGTAACAATAATAGAGAATGGTATCATGCTCAATTAGAAGCGGTAGGAACTTATGTTAAAGGTTCTGCCGTACTTGAAATTAATGTTTCAGCAGATAAAAATGGAGCATTTGTAAATAGAGTTGGGGATGGTCAAGGTAATATTGCTGCTACAAACCTTGTTGTAAGATTAAGTGCAGCTGCAGTGGGAACTTATAATTATAGAGTTCTTGGAGTCGAAATGGTTTATATTCCACAAGCTTCATTCTATCTTGGAGATGGAACTCTTAGTAATGCTACTTATTTTGGATTTGAAGATGGTTCATCAGATGTTCCAAAACAAATAACATCTGAAGCTGCTATATCAGCTAATAGTTTAGGACCTGTAGGAGATGCAAATAATGCAGCAATAGCAGCAGCTTTTCCTAAGGGATATAATGCTTTTTACATAATGAAATATGAAATAACTATTGAGCAATGGTGTAATTTCCTAAACTGTTTGACTTATGACCAACAAGTTACAAGAACAAATGTTTCTCCAAACTCAGCAGCAGGACAAAATATTTATTCAGCAGCAGTTGCTGGTTATTGGGGAGTAGATATTGAAACACCTGGAACAAATAATATGATTCCAGCAGTTTATAAACCAAACTGCGTTGATGATGCTAACTACGATAACTTTAATGACTGTCATACATCTGCGATGCAGTATCTTTGCTGGGCAGATATGGCTGCATTTCTTGATTGGTCATGTTTACGCCCAATGACTGAATTGGAATATGAGAAGGTATGTAGAGGCACTTTACCAGTTGTACCTGGCGAATTTGCTTGGGGAGATGTAAATATTAACCTATTAACTGTTGCTAGTTTGAATGCAACACAAGGAACAACAGGTATGTTATCAGACTTATCATCTTTAGGTCTTTCTAATTATAACTCTGTTTTAGGAGGTCCTTATCGTGTAGGTATGCTTGCAAAGGCAACAACCGTAAGAAATACAGCAGGAACAACTTATTATGGAATAGCTGATATGTCAGGAAATGTATGGGAAATGTGTATGGGTGTTAGTGCGGGACAAACACATGCAACATTTACTAATCAACTAGGAGATGGAGTTCTTGCTACAAATGGTTCTGCAAATGTCGGAGCAACATGGCCAGATCAATCTAATACTACTACAGCATTGGGAGTTGGATTAAGAGGAGGAAGTTGGAACGTTGCAACAGCAGCTGCAACTTACAGGATGAAAGTTAGTGATAGAGTAAATATTAGAAATGGCTCTGTTCTTAATATTGCTACGACATCAAGAATTGTTTCTATCGGTGGTCGTGGAGTAAGACAATAATTTTATAATAAGTAAAATATAAGGAGTATATATCATGAATATTAAAAATAAAATATCAATAAGAAAAAATTTACTTATTGTATTTAGCTTATTTATGTTTGTTTGTTTTAATACAGCAACATCAAATAATCTTTCTATAGGAGTTCCAACAAAAGCTGCGGATTCCCTAATATTTACTGTATCTTGGGATAATAGTTGGAGAGTGTCAGCAGGTCCATCTAATTGGGATGCAATTTGGTTATTTGTCAAATGGCAAGATTGTACAGGAAATAGAATCTGGAAACATTCACAAGTTGTAAAGGCTTGGGTTGCAGGAGCTGTTTTAAAAACAGAAGTTCCAACAGATTTAACAGGAGTTTATCTTTATAGAATAGCTGATGGACAAGGAAATATTGCAGCAACAAATGTATCTATAACAATAGAACCTATTGCGGTTGGCACATATAATTATGAAGTACATGGAATTGAGATGGTTTACATCCCTCGAGGCTCTTTTCAATTAGGAGATGCTGCTCAAACTGATACTAGGTCAGATGCATTTACTAACTATACAGTTGTTGACTCTACAGCAATACCAGCAGATGGTTTAGGAACTAATGCAAAAAATGGACTAATACCTACAACTTTCCCAAGAGGGCAATATTCTATGTATTGTATGAAGTATGAAATAAGTCAGGAACAATATGTTAATTTTTTAAATTGTTTAACATTTGACCAACAAGTTACAAGATGTGGAGGCATTGCTTCCGTAAATGGAGGAGCAGGAACATTTACTGTAGCATATCCTGTTAATTCAACTTATTCTGGAATAGTAATAGACATTCCTGGTACAAATAATATGATACCTGCAGCTTACGCAACAAATTGTACAAATGATGCAAACTATGGCAATTTTAATGACTGTCAAACTAATGCCATGGAACGCCTTTCTTGGGCAGATATGGCTGCTTATCTTGATTGGGCATGTTTAAGACCTATGTCAGAAATTGAATTTGAAAAAATATGTAGAGGTACTTTACCACGAGTTGCAAATGAGTATGCTTGGGGAGATAATAATATAGCACAAGTTACGCTAGCATCAGTTACTAATTTATCTCAATATAATCAGGTATCTAATTTATCAAGTCTTGGATTATGTAATTACGGAAGAGAATTGGGTTCTCCTTTAGCTGGTCCATATCGAGTTGGAATGTTAGCAAAAAGCACAACTGTTAGAAATAATGCTGGCACAACTTATTATGGGGTTGCAGATATGAGTGGTAATGTTACAGAGATTTGTGTTGGAGTTGGAGGCGGATCAACAGGAGCTGCTTCCTTAAATACAGGCGGTTTGATATTTGATGGTCGTATTGGTGATGGAAATCTAACAGCAACAGGCGATGCAAATGTTACCAATTGGCCAGCAATACCAGCTACATTAAACTGTGGCATTGCGATGCGAGGCGGATCATATTACTCTCATTCTTCTGCTTATACTAATGCCACTTATTACATGAGTTGGATGGGAAACTTAAGAGTTAGTGATAGAACATATATGTATAGAGCCGCAGGCTTAAGTCCTTTTGGCGTAAACACAATTAATAATTATAGTGCAGGGCTTGATGGTCGCTATCAAGGAACAGGAGGCAGAGGAGTACGTCAAATATTGCCATATTTTACTATTACTTATTAAAAATTAAATTAATAACCTCGCAGTATTAAGCTGCGAGGTTTTAATAAATATTATTTAATGAAGATTATTTTTAAAATAATGTTTTTAAATTTAATCTGCATTTATGCTTATTCACAGCATAATGGCGGAATAGCAAGTTATTCGTCAAAAGGACGTATAATTTATTTTTCTTGTCCACAACCTGTAAATTTAGCAAAAGGAGGATATGAATATAATAAGGCTATTTTTTCCGAATTAACATTAAACGTTTGTTTATATCCAAACATCTCTCTTGGGGGCTATTCAATAGGCTCAATAAAAAACCGTATTATCAGTAATGACTGTGCATTTCCTAATATTGCAAGTGGAGGTTATGATAATAACAAAAACAACTTAAGAGAAATTACACAAAATACATGTGGCACTCCTTCTAATTTAGGAAAAGGAGGAAATGATAATTATTATTCATTAGAATTATCTGAATTAACTCAAAAAGAATGCCCTTATTTCCATTGGTCTTTTGTTGCAATGGGAGGAGATGACTGGGATTATAGTTATAAATCTAAATCAACTTATTTAGAATGCGAAGAAGAAGTTAATTTATCAAAAGGAGGATTTGATGAAGACAATATTGTATTAACAGAAATCTATTTAAATGAATGTTTTATCGCAAACATAAATATAGGAGGAGATGGAGAAGGTTATGCCATTGGTAAAGGAGAAATTTTAAATAATTGTACTTCTCCCAATTTAGCTAAAGGAGGTCAAGATGATGTTGAAAGTGAAAGTTTATCCATGCTTGATGTTAAAAATTGTTTTATGCCAAATATGGCTGCTGGAGGTGACGAAGATGGAAGTGCTATAGCCGAACTTGCTGAAGCTGTATGCACGGATATAAATATATCGCAAGGAGGAATAGGAGGAGGTAGTACTAAATTGTATTGGAATTTATGCAACCCACCTTTAGTAATAAATGGAGGAATGACAAATGGGGGAAATAATGATGGTTCTGTAATGCAAAGTGCTATGCTCCTAGCATGCATTACTGTTAATTTATCTTATGGAGGAAATAAAGGAGGAAGTGGCAAAGCACGTCTAAATGGGACATCCTGTGAAGATCCACCAAATTTAGCATTTGGAGGTCGTAAGGATGGCTTTGATTTTAAAGAATTATCAGAATTAAGTTGTAGTGGATTTACGTGGGAGTATGTTTCATCAGGAGGTAATGGAGATGGTTATAATAAGGGAATAGTAGGATCTTTATCTTGTCCAGAATTAGTTAATATTGGAAAAGGAGGACGCCATGATGGGTTTGGATATAATGATTTAACTCTTTCTGTGTGTATGAATCCTAATATTTCAATGGGAGGGAAAAGTGATGGTACGGATATGCAGACAAAAATGTTAAGCAACTGTATTGACTTTAAGATGTATAATGGAGGATATGCAGATGGATACTCAAAAAGTCGTTTAACATTAATTCCAACTTGCTTAGACACTCAATTTACGTATGTTTCAATAGGAGGTTTAAATGATGGTTCAATTATGCAAGAATTGACACAAAAGTCATGTGATTTTCCAAATATATCCTATGGAGGTATTGGAACTGGTTATGGTAATAAAAAATTAATAAATAATTACTGTCCAGAACCAAATATATCTTATGGTGGTTATGCAGGAGGTATGGTTTTAAAAGAAAAAAATCTATTAAGTTGTATTAACCCTGTCAATATCGCTTATGGAGGTTTAAATGATGGTTATTCACTTAGTGAAATAACTTTATGTATAAATGAGCAAGATATAGCAAAAGGAGGTTCAGGAGCAGGTTACACAAAGAACAATAAGGAATATTGTTCTAATCAGGATAATATAGCAAAAGGAGGAACAGGAGCAGGTTTTAATGACAAAATATTTAAAGGAAATTTTGATTGTATAACCCTTGACGCATTTGGTGGTAGCGGAGATGGATACTCAAAAGGTAGAAAGGAAGAGTTAGTGTGTACAGAACCTAATATTTCATTTGGAGGGAATAATGATGGAAGCGAACAATCAGAATCCTCTAATTTAACATGCATATATTATAATATTGCAATTGGAGGAAATAATGATGGAGATGATATGAAAGAAATTATTAACCTTACTTGTGTAACGGTAGATTTAGCTTATGGAGGAGATGGTCAAGGTTATAGTAAAAATAAATTATCTCAAACAACTTGTGTTGAACCAGATATAGCAAAAGGAGGCACAAGTGAAGGCAATATAATTAAGAATTTAAATTTATTAACATGTATTGATGTTAATGTTTCGCTAGGGGGAGATTATGCGGGGGCTAAAAAGAATTATATATCACAATTAACATGCGTAGAACCAAGTATTGCTTATGGAGGGAATAATGATGGTTTTAAAATGCAGGAGAAATATTTATTAACATGCGTAGAAGAAAATATTTCTTATGGCGGGCTTGCTGATGGATCAGATATCTCAGAAATATTTAATACA